>JAYRWN010000118.1:0-21916 GCA_041917975.1 Saprospiraceae bacterium
AATCAATTCTATGTGGGTGGTGCCGCAGCTTTTTATAACTAGAAATTAATCACTTAATAGAATGTCATCAAGCTCTAAAAAAACAATTCACTCAATCAAGGCCAACCCCGACGTGATCAGATTAGCCAGTGAATTATTTTTTTTAGTTAATAATTTTAATCTGGTGTATAACTGAAAACCTAAATCCGGATATTGTTTATGACACAATTCATATAATTCCAGCAACAATAGCCATTCATCCGCAAATTCGGTCAACGCCTGATGGGTCAATCGTTTTATAGCACTGTTGTCCGGATTGGTTTCCCGCAGCCTGCGGATATTATTATACAATTCCATTTTTGATAATACCCTTGGATCGTTAATGACCGTGTCTGGTGCTGCTGATAAAACGTGATGGTTTAAATCAAAGGAATGTAAGTCTGCAGGACCGGCGAAGGCCGAGACGATGGTTTTGCCGACCGCCAGATTATATCTGCCCCAATCCGGCTGAAATAGAATTTGATCCTGATATTTCACCGTACAGTTTTCGAAAGCGATTAACATGATTTTTCCATAAATATTCCGTGTGCCGGTGATAACTTTTCCTGACACGTCGATGTCACCTTCGAAGTGCAACTGTATTTTCTGACCTTCCAGAATCTGATAAGCCCTTAAATCTACAGGAGACATATCTTCGATGGCTAAATTAATGCTTTTCAGATGACCTAAGGCCGTACCATATCCGGTGGGGTACGTATCTGTTCCATGACCGATTAATTCTTTTTCCCGGTAACTTAAAGCCGTTGGTCCACTGGTTTGGATATAACTTACCTGCCCCTTTGGCGAGGTGATCATATGGGAAAAAATACCGGATATTTGTAGCCCGGTACTGAGCTCTATGGTGCCTAATTGCGCGGATTCGATCAACTTAAGCACGCCAGCGGTGCCTCCGGTCCTTAACGCCATGGTATTGGCAAATTCGTTTAGTACTTCACTCAGGTAGGCAAAGTCCGGAGTGACAAAAAGTTGTGGCTGGGGGCGGGTAACATCAAAGGATTGTTTGGCCGCCGCTAGGGAATAAGGTATTTTTTTTACCTGGTCCGATAGGCACCATGCACTTTCACCGATGGAAGAAAGTAGCCCGGCGCCATATATTTTCGGGTTTTCAGGCGTTCCGATTAACCCATATTCTATCGTCCACCAATGCAGGTTTTTTAACTCCTGTAATTCTGAGGGAGTTCCTAAGTTATTTTGCAACTCGATCACCAGGGTTTCTGCCTCGTGAAGGTCCTCAGGTTTTGATTGGATGTTTTCTTTAAAGATGGATAGCGTCCTGACTGCGGTAAATAGCTCACTATCTTTAGCGGAAGAAATGGCTTTGGCTCCAATTTCTCCAAAGCGCCGTAAATATTCGGCATATTCAGGCACCGCGATCATGGGGGCATGCCCGGCCGATTCATGGATGATATCGGGTGTGGGCGTATATTCAAGGTGCTCTAAAAGTCGTATGTCGGCCGCAATCACTAAAACATTATACGCCTGAAATTCCATAAACGCGGCTGAAGGAATTAATCCGTCTACCGTACACGCTGCCCAGCCGATATTTTTTAAGATGCGATTCATGCCGTACATGCTGGGTATAGTCTCGGTATCTATCCCCGCCATGTCCAATCCGCGGAGATAAACTTCATAAGCTACCTTGGGCAAAAAAGCCTTATTTTTTCTCATCACATAGCGCCAAATGGCTTGATCTTCACCGGTATAGTGATGATAATGCTGTGGTAAAATGTATTGCTTTAAATGCTTCGGGAGTTTATCCAGAATGGGGTTGGAAATAATACCTTCTCTCATCACGGTTAGAGGTTATTACACCACAAATATACCTTAAAGATGTTTGTTGGCCCGGGGAGCTTCAGAGGGACCCAATAGGGGTCGTAGTAGAATAACCTGAGGCAAGCATTAGAATTGTTTTAATGACCAGATGGTATAACTTTTGGCGGGAGTTTCCAGCATGACTAAGCCATCCGGGTTAGTCTGAATGGTCTTACCTGTGTTTTCTGAGTAATCAAATAAAGTCGCCTCCTTATACGTGGTTAATACTTCTTTTCTTTTAGTTACGGTACTGTTGTTTATCGCCACGATCAAACCCGGCGAGCCCAATCTCTGAGCGATGTAATAATCGGAGTCCACATAAAGCAGGGAAAACGTGCCTTTGGCCAGGGTGCGGTTGATTAAAATAAGGCGGTCCAGACTTGGTTTGGCAAGCTGTGATTCATAATCCAGATAGAAGATACAAGGGTATCCCGCGTGAGTGAGAATATAGGCATAGGCGAGGAGTTTATTTTTTGCTGAGCCAATCCGGTTGCCCTCGTTACTGTCCTTTTCCGTATCGTGATTGGCTACGAAGGTTACACTGTGATCCGGAGCAACTTTATACAGGGCATTTTTTTCGGCCAACAGACGCAGATTGTTACCATCAAAGGCTTGTTCCAGATTATAAAAATTAGCAAAATCAAAAGCTCGAGCTCCGGTTTGATCGACCCAATTTTTTAGGTACCCGGTGTTGCCATCCCAGGCTTCCAGCACAGCAAATCCACCTACGGCAGACAGCCAGGATTTTATTACGTCCGGGGCAAATCCTTTGACGTAGTCAAATCGCCAACCATCAAAGCGCAGGGTGTTTTTGTAATATTTGGCCACGGAAGAGTCGGAGGTCCAAAACCACTCCTGGACATGCGGTTGATCATGGCAAATATCCTGTTCTTCAAAAAATAATGCTTCGGCATCATTAGCATGAATATCGTTGGGATGAAAATCTTTAAAGGTGCGGGGAAACCGGCCGGACCTGGGCTTGAATGACGTGTAAGAGTTTTTATTGCGAAAGGGATTAAATTCCAGGTCACCCCCGCTGTTGTGGTTCAAAACAATGTCCGCAATGACTTCCACGCCTTGACTATGTGCTTTGGAAATTAAACTTTCCAATTCAGTGCGTGAGCCAAAACGTGTTTCTGTGGTACCCATCTGGTTATAGTCGCCAAAATCGAAATAATCCATCGGATCGTATCCCATGGAAAATCCTCCGGAGGCACCTTTAGCCGCGGGAGGCAGCCAGATACGATCTACACCTATTGTCTTCCAGGTATCTATTTTAGATGAAATTGTGTTCCACCAATCCCCTCGGGGTTCTACATCCCAATAAAACGCCTGCATCATCACACCACCGGATGGTTCTATGGTGTTCAAATCTACGGCCGGGCCTGTATCCGGGGTCTGGTCTGTTTTGGTGCAAGCGAATATTAATACGGCGAATAAAAAGCAAGTGCAGAATTTGGACATGAGCAGAGTTATTTTATGCTGGTGGGATCAGATGTTTATACCTGGGATAAAATTAAGATAAAAAGATGGATATCATCCTTGCTCAGAGGACGTTGATAACAAGGACCACCCTCTGGCGCAGAAATGACGACATAATATCTGCTGGATTAACACCTTCTGCAAGTCAGGACACATGATCAGGGGTAATGCTGGCAATGGAATAATCGTCTAAAAATTGGTTTGGCGAAACGAAAACTATTTTACTGTCGCCAACAAATAACATCAAAATGGATACCAGCAACTTAATTCGTATACTGTGAATGGTCAGCATTTTTCCGGAAAGGACCTAATGGCTGATCCTAATTCTATCGGATGACATTAGATTACGCCTGCGGCCAACAAAAGGCCAATAATTATGAGCAATAACCCTACCAAACGCTGAATAAAAGTTAGGGTCACTTTACGCAATAATTTATTGCCAGTGTAGGCGCCGGCGATAGCAAAAAAAGAAGTACTTACTACCAATGGCCAGGAGGTGCCCAAACCTGAAGTTGCAAAGTGGGATGAATACACGGAGAGCCGGGTCAAATCCACCATTATGGCGATGAATACTCCGGTGGCAATAAAGGCTTCTTTGGACAATCCTGTTTTGATCAAAAACATACTGCGTAAGGCGCCCTGATGGCCGGACAACCCTCCAAAAAAACCACTGAGCAGGCCTCCTAAAATCAGTTTGTTCCGCCCGAATTGAATTTTTTGAAACGCCGGTAAAATTTCCAGCAGGGCAAAAATGATTAATAAACAACCGATGATAAATTTTACCGGCGATACGTCCACCTGCTTGGAGGCCAACGAATAATCGAACAGAGGCGGGAGTTCAGAAATTTGCAGCAGGCACCACGCTCCCAGCAGGGCTGCCAGAACAGCCGGAAGACCAAAGCGCCATAATACGCTCTTGTCCGCATGACGCCCGACCAAAACCAGTTTAAACAAATTATTTACAAAATGTACGACGGCGGTTAAAGCAATAGCCACATCGACCGGGAAAAACAAAATAAATACCGGTGTCAGTAAAGTTCCCAGACCAAAACCTGAAAAAAAGGTAAGTAAAGAGGCTAAAAAAGCCACTAGTCCTAATACGGCATATGCAATCATAACTATAAATTTAAATGTATTAATTTCTTTTGCCTTTGACAATAAAATGCGAGAGATCCTATTTTGGAATGATATTAGCTTTTTTTATCAGATAATCTTTAGATCTCTGACATGAGTAAACCTGTAAAGAAAAGGAGACAAGCCCCGGCGTCTTCAGTCCAAGCGCAAACGTGGTGGTATGCCACCGGTATCTTTGCCCTGGCGGTAGTGCTGTACGCTAATACGTTTCGGCATGGCTACGTGTTGGATGACGATCTGGTGTGTGCGAAAAACACTTATGTCCAGGAAGGAATAAGTGGTATGGGGAAAATATTCAGCCACTCCTGGTATCATGGATTTACCGGAGTAGAAGACCGCTATTACCGCCCGGTGATGCTGACCTCTTTGGCGATAGACAACACCATGTTTGGCCCAGACAGTCACCATGTGATTAATGTGCTTATTTACGGGGTTAGCTGTGCCTTGTTGTATGTATTATGGGTTTATTTGGTAGGGCATGTTTATACGTGGCTGCCCTTGGTCGCAGCATTGTTATTTGCTGCTCATCCACTGCATACGGAAGTGGTGGCCAACATCAAGAGCCGTGACGAGTTATTGGCCTTGTTTTTTTTGGTGCTGATGTTGTGGGGCCTGGTCAAAGGGCAAAAAGAAGCCGCGAGAGGATGGTGGATCCTGGCTGCTGGTTCTTTCACTCTGGCTTTATTTACCAAAGAATCTGCATTGACCTTTTTAGGTTTGGTCCCGGTCACACTTTATTTTTTCACTTCAGCGACCTGGAAAAGGATGGCCCTGGTGACGGGTGTAGCTGCGGTTATTACGGTGATCTTTTTAATGATCCGTAGTCAGATCGTCTTAGCGGATCCTACACCATTCACCATCACGGATAACAGTTTGATCGCCATTAACTCTAAAAGTATGCAGGTCGCCACGGCGGTGAGTATGCTAGGTCGTTATGTGTATTTGTTATTATGGCCGGTAAAGTTAAGTTTTGACTATTCTTTCGCCCAAATTCCGGCGGTAACATGGTGGCATTGGAGTACTTTACTGACCCTGCTGGTGCTGGCAGGGATGATATATGTGGTATGGCGGGGATGGCGGTCGCGTACCTTGCCGGCTTATGCCATCATTTGGATGGCGATTACGTTTGCCGTGACGTCTAACCTATTCTTCATCAGCGGTGCTACCTTCGCCGAACGCTTTATGTTCATTCCCAGTGCCGGATTTTGTCTTTTGGTAGCTTGGGCCGGGGAGTTCATGGTGCGCAAAGCGCCGGTCCGTTTCCTGAAGCCGGCAACCGTCTTACTGGTGGTCGTCCTTGGTGGCTATGGGTTAAGAACAGTTCTAAGGAACGCCGATTGGAAAAATGACTTTACCCTGTTTAGTACCGGTATCCATACGGTGCCAAACAGCAGCCGCACCCATAGTTTTTACGGCAAAAGCCGCTACGATCTGGCATTGACCGCCACACCCACAGAAAAACAAAATCTCCTCGATGAGGCCATAAAACATTTCCAACACAGCTTGTCCATTCATCCGGGTTTTAATGAGACCTATCATCATCTGGCCCAAGCCTATGAAACAGCCGGTCGCACACCGGAAGCTGCTCGGGCTTATGAACAGGCGATACAAGTGGATTCCACCTATTTTCCGGCCATGGTCAATGTGGCCAATATATACTATCAGCAGGGTAATTATGCTCAAGCCGTGTCCAGCCTGGAACGGGCCTGGCGCTTGCGCCCTGATCACCCCTTGATCAACCGGCATCTGGGGAGGTCTTATCAGCAAAACAAACAGTACCCGGAAGCCATTGCGCGATATAAACACGTGCTAAGCTTGGAGCGCAGTGAAGAAAACTTGGGTAACCTGGTCAATGTATACCGTGAGCTGGGGCAGATCGATACCGCCATTTATTACGACCAGCAGATCAAAGCTCTGCGCGGAGAAGTGCGCTAGAGCCTTTCTGTGTTGAGGCAAAAATTGGATAAAAAAAACATTATGTATTCTTTTCAAGCCAATAAAATCCACACTTTAACGTTTTAGCTAACATTAAGGCAGATGGGACATGAATAAATTCTCTATTTTCGCCTTTCATGTGATTAAATAATAACCTGTATTTATTATGAAAAAAAATATTTTACTCCTTTCATTAGTTACCTTCTTTTTTTCAGGCCTGTATGCCCAACCGGCCAGCAATATCGTCTACATTTTTGGAGGGCCAGGCAATCCAAATAGTGAATTTGCCGGAGGCTTAAACGATTGGTCAGCACCGGCCGGCAGAGCTAATAATGCTAACGACGCTGATGCCCGCTGGACCTTTACCGCAGCCGGTTCAGGAAAAGGTGCTTACTGGGGTGAACGCACCGGAATCAATTCGCCTTCCAAAGCCAACGGCGCGATGATTTTTGACTCCGATTTTTTAGATAACGCCGGCGTAGAAGGGGCTTTTAAAACTGGAGTGGCACCATTTCCTCAGACCGCCAGTCTGATTTCGCCAGCCTTTAATTGTACCGGACGTACTTCAGTCTTTGTGCGCTTTAATCAATATGTGCGCAATTTTAACGCCATTCATACCCTGGACGTCAGTACGGACGGCGGTACCACCTGGGTGCGGGATACCATCAACGAGGACTTTGAAAATTTCAATGATGAAAGTGAAGAGAATAACGTACAAATCATCGACATCAGCAACGTGGCTGCCAATAAAGCAAATGTCAGAATTCGGTTTACGTTCTCCGGAGACTATTATTTCTGGATAATCGATGACGTCTATGTGATCGAACAACCGGATTATGACCTGCGAACGACTACCTATTTTTTTCCGCTTAATTATGCTACCCCAGTGTCCCAGATTGTCACCGATACGTCTACGTTCCGTTTGGATTTTATCAATGCCGGCAGTCAGCCCTTATCGGACATTCAGCTAAAAGTGAATATCAATAAACTGGATGAAAACGGCATAGGCGAGTTGGTTTATGCAGATTCCACTACCGTGGTGAACATCGGCGCCGGAGATAATGAGGTAGCGATTGACTTCCCCGGCACACTTGTCCCCGATAAATTTACAGCCGGATTTTACCGCTTGCGTTATGAAGCCAACGTGCGCGGGCAGCAGGATTATAATCCCACGGACAATTTTCATGATGTCATCTTCCGGGTGAGTCAGCAAACCTTTGCCAAAGAAGACGGGGCACATTTTGGGAGTGTCCTTGACGAAGAAATCGTGGTGGGTAATGTCTATCGCACCGCCACCAGTTGGCCCTCCAATACCGCATTTAAAGCCACCAATGTATCAATACAAATAGCTGTGGATGAGGATGAGGGAAAGATGTTAAACGGGAAAAATGTTGTGGTTAATCTGGTGGAAGTTATAGACAGTGTTGCGCAAAATTGGGCTAGAATTGATCCTGATAAAGGGCTGACCGCAGACAATGGCCAACTAAAAGTGACCGGAATAGGAACTTATTCGTTTTCCAGTGCGGATCAGTCTTTTGATAATCTGGCGATAGAATTATCTGATTTCAGCACCTTTGAGCCAGGAGTAAATTTAAAACCTGGAAAATCCTACATTGCCGCGGTGGTAATAAAAGACCCTGAATTGATCGTGGGAATCAATCCCAAATACCGTTACGAATTTGTTTCGACAGTAGCATTTTATCAAGGTCGCTGGTTTTTATTAGGCTTTGGAGTGGAAAGAAATGCTGCCATCCGCTTAATCATCGAAATGACCACGCGGACTGACGAGGTGGCCCTGCCTGAGCATAATGTAAAGATTTATCCGAACCCTACAGCCCAGGATATCAAAGTAGACCTGAACTTTGATCAAGCCAGTGACGGCATCGTCGTTCTGGCCGATCTGAGCGGTCGGGTTATCGACATAAAAGAATTTAAGGGTACGGTCAACCGCTCTTATCAATGGAGCATGCAACACCATCCAGCGGGGACTTACCTGGTGCGGGTGGCTACGGCCGCCGGTTCCAAGACCACTAAAGTCCTGGTGCAGAAGTAAGTATTTGCTTGGATTTACATAAACAAGAAGCCTGTTTTTTCGGTGACGAAACGACAGGCTTTTTTTATTGAATTATGAATTATGAATTATGAATTATGAATTATGAATTATGAATTATGAATTATGAATTATGAATTATGAATTATGAATTATGAATCAACATAATTGTATACAATAAAAAAAGCCTGCATGAACGCAGGCTTTTTTATATCGTTTAAAACGTATAAAAGGTACTTCAATTAAGACTTTATTTCACGATACAGTCAATACCCGGCATATCCGAACCTTCCAGCATGGTGAGCATGGCTCCACCCCCGGTAGACACAAAACTCACTTCATCCGCCAGTCCCATCTGGTTTACGGCCGCCACGCTGTCTCCACCGCCGATCAGCGAGAAAGCGCCGTTGCGGGTCGCGGAGGCTACCGCCTGAGCAATGGCCTTGGTGCCGGCGGCAAAAGGAGCTAATTCGAATACACCCATCGGGCCATTCCAGCAAATACTCTTGGAGGAGGCAATGACCTTGCTGAAATGGGCCACGGCTTCCGGGCCGATGTCAAGACCCATCCACCCTTCCGGAATGGCTTTGCTGTTGACCGTTCTGGTCTGCGCATCGGCACTAAAAGCATCCGCAGCAATGGAGTCCTCGGGTAAGTGGATGGTGACCCCGGCTGCTTTTGCTTTAGCCAGCAGCTGCTCGGCCAGGCTGACTTTATCTTCTTCACAGAGCGATTTACCAATTTTTCCACCTTTGGCTTTCATGAAGGTGTAAGCCATTCCCCCGCCGATGATGATATGATTGGCTTTGCCGATCAGATTTTCGATGAGCAGGATTTTGTCGGATACTTTGGCGCCACCCAGGATGGCGGTAAAAGGGCGGGCTGGGTTGACCAGAATACGTTGTGCACTGAGCACTTCCTTTTCCATCAACAACCCGAAACTTTTAGTGGCTGTGGTAAAAAATGAGGCTACGCCGGCATTGCTGGCATGAGCCCGGTGGGCTGTACCAAAGGCATCATTGACATAATAATCGGCAAGATGGGACCATTCTTCAGCCAAAGTCGGATCATTTTTAGACTCACCCTTTTCGTAGCGGGTATTTTCAAGGACCAATACTTCTCCGGCCTGCAAGGCTTTAGCGGCTTGGGCCACTTTTTCACCGCGTGGTTCGCCGCTAAATTTCACCGGTTTACCCAGCACCTTCTCCAGATGACGGGCCACCGGTCCCATAGAATAACTGGTTTTATCGATACTCCCGTCTTTCTTTTCCGGACGCCCGAGGTGTGAGAAAAGAATGACCGCCGCTCCCTGATCCAAGATATGCTTGATGGTAGGAATAGCGGCTACGATGCGGGTATCGTCCGTGACGTCCTGCTGATCATTCATGGGCACGTTGAAGTCCACTCTGATCAGCACTTTTTTCCCCTTTAATGCCCAATTTTTCATAACCCGGCAACTCTGGCGGTAAGGTCGGCGAGACGGGCCGAATAACCGGCTTCATTATCATACCAGCTGACCAGTTTTACAAAATTGCCTTCGATAACATCGGTAATGAGGCTGTCAAAAACAGAAGAATGTTTATTGCCGATGATATCGCTACTGACTATCGGATCTTCGCAATATTGGAGGACCCCTTTCATGGTGGTCTCCGCTGCTTTTTTAAAGGCCGCGTTCACTTCTTCCTTGGTCACATTTTTGCCTACTTCGAAGTTGCATTCCACGAGTGAACCGGTGATGACCGGCACGCGCAGGGCTATTGCAAATAAATTGTTCTTGATGCCTGGCAATACGGCTCTTACTGCTGACGCCGCACCGGTGGAGGTGGGCACGATGTTTTGAGCAGCGGCGCGGGCCCGGCGCAGATCGCGGTGGGGGCTATCCTGAATGTTTTGGTCTGCTGTATAGGCGTGAATAGTGGACGTCGAACCTTTAACCAAGCCCCAATTGTCCAAAACCACTTTAACTACGGGTGCTAAGCAGTTGGTAGTACAAGATGCATTGGAAATGATGCTGAAGCTGTCGTTTAATTCATTATCATTTACACCGAGTACAATAGTTTTAATGGTTTTATCTTTCGCCGGGGCGGATAATAAGACCCGTTTTGCTCCCGCCTTCAAATGCAGACCAGCCTTGGCCTCATCTAAAAACAAACCGGTGCATTCCAGGACGACATCTATTTTATTCTTCTTCCATGGCAACAAAGCCGGGTCTTTGATGGCTGTAGCCAGTATTTTTTTGCCATTGACGATCAGATGTTCGTCGGTGGCGGATACCGTACCTTCAAATTTACCATGGGCGGTATCAAACTTAAGGAGATGGGCGAGTGTGGCATTATCCGTTAAATCGTTGATAGCCACTACTTCCAGGTTCTTGTTGTTCATCAGATTGCGGAAGGTGAGTCGGCCTATTCTTCCGAAACCATTAATAGCCACTCTTTTCTTTGCCATAATGATAAGGTTTTAATTTTTTTGGAAAATTTAATTTTGTTAAAGTCTAAATCATTTGGTAAGGCTTTCCAAAACAAGCGCCAAATATAAGCATTTTTAAACGTGCGATACAACTATCACCGCCCAGCATATGATGATCTTAATTACTTTTCCTGCAGGCATTAATCATAAGCTGAGTTCGGCAAAATAAACATCTGCATCTTCATGTTTGAGTGTAAAGCCATACCGTTTCAGGATACTAAGCATGGCATCATTATGGCAGAGCACAGAACAATGCAGGCTTTGGTACCCTCGTTGGCGGGCATAGCCGATGATGGTTTCTGTTAGGACTTTGCCGATACCCTGTCCCTGCCATTCATCCGCCACAATGATGGCGTATTCAGCAGTCAGTTTCCAGGCATCCCCGATGATGCGCACCACCCCGGCCATACGTGGTTCAGTACCAGGAGTCAAAGCAATCAAAGCCATCTCCCGATCATAATCAATATGCGTAAACCGGCTCAACATTTCCTGGGTAAATCCGGAGATATAACCAAAAAAGCGGAAATACAGACTTTCTTTAGAAAGGAAAGTGAAAAATTCCTGCTCTAAAGGTTCATCTTCCGGTCGAATGGGACGTAGAATCAAGTTAGTGCCGGTTTTGGTCTGGAACGCGGATACCCACTCTATGGGGTAGGGGGCTATAGCCAGGTGACTGTACGGCTCAACAAGGGTAACATATTTCATTTTCAGCACCACGTCGGTTAACTCCGGGTAACTTCGCCCAAGAAAGATTTTCGCCTCCAAACTGCGGACTTGTGGTAAGTATATAGCCAGATATGATACTTTAACTAATAAAAAATGCAGGTTTTGATCATAGACCGTATCAGTAGGCGCCAACCCGGTAGAGGATTTCAGCTGGAAGAGCAAATCTTTAGCCAAGGCCATATTCAGCGGGGGAATGCCTATGACGCCGGGTAGGGTATTATTATCCGGGCCTGATGTGGAGAGGGTAATTAAAGGGCCTACCAAATCATCATAATGTAATTTTAAGTTTAGAAACTCTGCTTTGGTCAATCCTGCTTCGATCCACACTGTGGGCAGTCGTTCGGATAAATTCTCATGAATGTGACGATATTCTTTAAAAGCCGTGCTGATCGTATCTGCTGAAATGCTATGAATGGCAAGGCCTTCCGCTTCTGCCAGGCTGTATTTTAGTTTCCATGGGAAAGTCAACTCGCGGGCATACCGTTTTAAATCCACGATCGTACGAATGAGGAAGGTAGGGTGGTAGGGAATTTGAAAAGCGCTCAGCACATCCTGACTCTCCGGCCCTCCCTTATACAGATGTTGATCAGTGGGTAATTGGGCAAGAATTTGCAGCTGGAAGGGATTGGGCTGGAATTCTTCCGGCGTGGAAGGGACGGTTTCATACAAAAGATTGATGTGTTGCTGATGCTCGGCCATGCGCAAAAAAACTTCAACGGCATTTTCGGGGAACGCATAATTAGGTATGAAATTGGTTTCCAGGAGATTAACGGCTGTATGCACTTCATCCCGGCCCATAAAACTGGTTAATACTGTTTTGGTTTTTCCTTGAGTGGAGTCAATAATTGCGTGAGCCAGGCCGACAGCGTCGGTAACAGCCTGAGGTGTAAAAATGACCAGAATACCGTCCACCTCAGATGTTTGGAGACAATAATCCAGTGCGTGCCGAAAATGGGTCGACTGTGCATCTCCGGAAAGATCAAGAGGATTGCGACGGCTCCAGTTCGGGGATAGCCAGGTGTCTTGAACATTCTGTGGTAAGTGTTGCAATTCAGCTAAGTCACCCCCTTGTCTGAGCAGATAATCCGTGGCCAGAATCGCTGGACCTCCGGCATTAGAGATGATGGCCAGGCGTTTATCTCGCGGTTTTTTTTGCATGGCCAGTCCCTTGGCACAAAAAAATAAAGAGGCCAGTGTGTGTACCCTAAGGATACCCACACGTCGGAAAAGCGCATCAAAAGCGAGATTATAACCACTGGGTAATCCGGTGTGCCGCAGTATTGCTGAGGCTCCAGCCGGAGAAGTTCCTGCTTTGAGTACCAGGATCGGTTTGGTCCTGGCGAAAGCCCTGCCGGCGCTGATAAACGGCCGGGCTTGCTGCAGGGACTCCATATAAATGATGATTCCGCTCACCGAACTATCGCTGCCCAGATAATCAATCATCTCATGGAAGGATAAATCCACCATGGAGCCTAGAGAAATGAAATAACGAAAACCGAATTGATGGGCGATGGACCAATCCAATAATGAGGCACATAATGCTCCGCTTTGAGACAGTAAAGCCAGGTGACCAGGTGCTGCCATTCGATGAGCGAAGGTGGCGTTTAAGTTCAGACTGGTATTAATGATACCAAAACTATTTGGCCCCAGGATTCGCATCTGGTACCGGCGACTTAATTTTTGCAGCTGATCTTTTAATTTTGGAAGGGCTTTATGGTCGTCAAGAAATCCAGCGGTGATAATGATTACTGCCTTGATCCGGGCCTTTCCACACTGTTTTACTACTTCGAGGACCGACTTCTCCGGCGTGGCAATGATAGCCAGATCCGCCTGCCCGGGCAAATCTTTTACTGTAGTAAAAGCCTGGTCTCCTTGTATATGCGCATGCCTGATGTTTACCGGCCATACGACCCCAGGGAAGGGGCTCTGCCGGAGGTTGCGATAAATGGCGTATCCTACACTGTTTATTTTGTCTGAGGCCCCAATCACGGCCACATAACGCGGCGAGAACAACTGGTCCAGAATGTCTTTCATCGTAAGTTAGAACTTCCAGGTATCGCGCAAATGATGTTGCAGGATTGGGAGGTGAAACTCAAATTCCTGCCAGGTCTGCATACTGCTTTCTGTGGGCGACTCGATATGGGCGGGAGGCTCATTATTTACCCCCGCAATAAAATTATTAATGCAGTGGGGTAAAAAATCCAGATTATATCCGCCTTCCAGAGTAGCAAATATTTTGCTCCGGCAGGCGTACAATTGCTGGCCAATCCAGTAAAATAAACCGGTGGAATAATTGAGCTGTAACAAGGGGTCGAAACGGTGACCGTCAAATCCTGCGGAGATAGCGATATAGTCCGGTTGGTATTGGTCCACCAGCGGCCAAAGTCCCTCCCAGGCATATTTAAAAACATCATCTCCGGACCCCGGAGGCATCGGAACATTGATGGTGTGATTTTTTCCTTTGCCCCGGCCGGTCTCTTCCCAATTACCATGCCCGGGGTAAGCAGGAAACTGATGGAATGACCAATATAATACATCATCCCTTTCGCTAAAAATAGCCGAGGTGCCATCCCCCAAATGGCCATCAAAATCCAGGACCAGCACCCGAAATTTTTGGCGGATGAGATATTCGGCGGCAATAGCCACATTGTTAAAAATGCAAAAGCCTTTAGTCCGGGTGGGAAAAGCATGATGGCCAGGTGGCCTTACCAACGCCATGGCCTCCTGCCCGATGGCTTCTACCGTGAGGGTGGCAGCACATACGGCGGCCTCATAGGAGTGAGAGCATAAAACGGTATCTGCATCGGTGCTATGACCGGTGGAGCAAGCCCTCTTCACCTCTTCCAAATAGCTTGGTGGATGAATCAACCGCACCAGGTCTTCATTCGGTTGGATGGTTGTTTCCGGGAGATTTTGGAAGGCGTTAAGACGTGCTTTATTTTCCGGGTGACTTCCCGTATCGTGCCGCCAAGAGCTTTTATGAATGATTGGTTTCAAAATAATGACAATTAGAGTAGCAAATAAATAAAAAACTGCTGGAATATGCTGTTCTTTGATGTGTATAATCACCAGAAGTGGCCACTTCTAAGTCTTGGATAAAGAAATATTTTAATTTCTGCAAGATAATAACCCGGAATACGAACAAGTCTTGGGTCATAATAATTATAAGTCCAATATTAGTCTCAATCGCCAATGAAAGAAACCTTTATCGACGATAAACTAAACCCGTTTCAACGCTTTTTGGGTTTATTAAAAAATGATCGTAAGGATATTTTTCAGATTTACATTTTTGCTATTCTCAATGGTGCTGTGGCGCTGACCTTACCACTAGGTATTCAAGCCATTATTAATTATATCCAGACCGGACGGGTCACCTCGTCCTGGATAGTTTTAGTGGGTATCGTTATCCTGGGCATTTTCCTGAACGGATGGTTTCAGATTATGCAAATAAAATTTACCGAACGTATCCAACAACGTATTTTTACCCGCTCTGCGTTTGAATTCAGTTTTCGGCTACCCCGTCTTTTGCTGTCGGTAGAAAAACAATATGCGATGGCTGATATCACCAACCGTTTTTTTGATACGATATCGGTCCAAAAAGGCTTAGCCAAAATTTTAATCGATGTGGTTTCTGCGGTTGTGTTCATTTTATTTGGTTTGTTAGTCCTTGTTTTTTACCATCCATTCTTTATTTTCTTTGGGTTATTGATTCTGACCATCTTAGTCGTCATCCTGTTGGTAACTTTTAAACCCGGGTTGCTTACCAGTCTTCAGGAATCCAAATACAAATACAAAACTGCTTTTTGGCTGGAAGAATTATCCAGGTCATTTTTAGCCTTTAAAATGACTGGAGGCTCCCGTTTACCATTGGAAAAGACCAACCAGAATGTAAAGGAATACCTGGGTTATCGCCAAAAACATTTTAAAATTCTGCTGCTGCAATATTGGGTCATGATCGGTTTTAAATCCATGATTGCTCTCAGCCTTTTACTCATTGGTGGCTTGCTGGTCATTAATCAACAGATGAATATCGGTCAGTTTATTGCAGCGGAAATTATCATCCTGCTTATCTTAGGTTCGGTTGAAAAACTGATTACCGGGATGGATATTGTTTATGATATGCTGACGTCAGTAGAAAAAATAGGTCATTTTTCTGATTTGCCTATTGAACCCGAGGAAAGTGCGCACGTATTTAAACTGGAGAAAAATACGCCGGTAAATATTACTGTGGATCACCTATCCCTGCAATATCAGGAAGCTCCGATTCCGGTGTTTGAGGATATTTCTTTTCATATTCCCGCCGGGAGTAAAGTGTGTTTACAAGGTCCTTCAGGCACAGGTAAAACTACGTTTCTAAAGATTCTGGCCGGATTAATTGAACCCAGTGAAGGAATCGTCAGTCTGAATGGTAAAGACCTGAATTTGATCCAGCCCACCAACTTACGCCAGAACATCGGCTTGTTTTTAGGTAACGATACGTTATTTAATGGCACCATTTACGAAAATATACATTTAGGACGTCCGGAAGTGGACCGTCAGCAGGTGATCTGGGCCATCAAAAACATGGGTCTTACCCTGTACCTTAACCGGTTGCCTCAGGGCATAGACAGTTTTTTGGATAATTCTTTTACGTTGCCATTGTTGATTCAGGAAAAAATCCTCTTAGCGCGGCATTTATGCCATTCTCCCAGTTTATTGCTGATAGATAATAATCTGGACGGACTGCCCCCGGCTGAACTTGGTCCGTTGGTCGATTTTTTAACCGACTCAAAACGCAGTTGGACTTTATTGATAAATTCGAATGATCCTGACCTGGCGGCAAAGTGTGATTATGTTATGGTGTTTAGATCTAATTCCATCACCTTACAACCCTCAGCCCATGCTTAACATTTCCCGTAACTCCATCAAACCCTACATCCAGGAATTGCAATACGACGCTTTTGCCAAAGCGGAAGCCATACGTATTCACCGACCGGTATTACGGGCAGGTGCGATTATTTTAATCATGGGGTTCATTACCCTGTTTTTACCCTGGACTCAAAACATCCAAAGTAATGGAATAGTCACCGCCCGTCACCCGGAACATCGCCCACAAACCATTCAATCTCTTATCGCCGGACGTATAGAAAAGTGGTATGTCAACGAAGGGGACTATGTAAAAAAAGGGGATACGATATTATTTATTTCTGAGGTCAAAGATGATTATTTTGATCCGCAATTGGTACAAAGAACCGAACAACAAGTTCAGGCCAAAGCACAATCCGTAGATTATTATGGTCAAAAAACTACCGATTTACAAAATCAAATCGCCAACCTCCGGCAGTTGGTCATGCTCAAGGATGAACAAGCCAAAAATAAATTACAACAAGCCGTACTCAAGATAATTACCGACAGTATGGACCTGGTAGCCGTAGAGGCGAATCTGGTCATTGCACAAAATCAACTAAACCGGACTAAAGAATTGTATGATCAGGGTTTAAAACCTTTGGTGGATCTGGAAGAAAAAAAGTTAAAATATCAGGAAATGTTGGCCAAGTCCTTGGCTCAACAAAATAAATTATATCAAAGTCAAAACGAGGTACTCAATGCCCGGCTGGAACTAGCTTCCATACAGGCTGATTATCGCGAAAAAATTTCTAAAGCCGAGTCTGAAATATCAGGTACCGCTTCATCCCAGTTTGATGCTGCCGCCGGCTTGAGTAAATTGCAAATTGCCTACGATAATTATGTCATTCGCAGGGGTTTTTATTATGTGCTGGCACCCCAGACCGGTTATATTGCGAAAGCTATTGCCAGCGGACTGGGAGAAATGATTAAAGAAGGTGAAGCCCTGCTGCAAATAGTACCGGAAAACCCCGAACTCGCTGTGGAAATGTTTGTACGGCCGGTGGACCTTCCGCTTATCCGTAAAGACCAGCAGGTGCGTATTCAATTCGACGGATGGCCGGTGATCGTATTTAGCGGCTGGCCCAATTTATCGTTTGGCACTTTCACCGGAAAGGTTGTTGCCATTGATCGGTTTATCAATGATCATGGTTATTACCGTGTGCTGGTCGCCCAGGATGATCCGTGGCCGGAATTATTGCGCATGGGCGGTGGGGCTTACACCATGACCCTATGTAACGATGTGCAGGTATGGTATGAATTATGGCGGCGTATCAATGGTTTTCCGCCGGATTTTTACCAACCGGATTTAAAACAAGCGCAACCGAAGAAATGATCCGGATTTTCTTCCCCAAAATGCTTAGCATCGCTTTGACACTGGCCTGGTGGTCCGTCGGCGATGTTCTGGCACAATCCAGGCTGACCTTTCATGATTTTTTGGATGAAGTCATGCAATATCACCCGGCAGCCAGAATGTCAGATCAAGTGCTCAAACAAACACAGGAGGCTTTGCTGAGAACCAAAGGCGAGTTTGATCCTTTGATAACATCTACCTTTGAACAAAAGCAGTTTGCCCAAAAGCAGTATTATTCCTTCTGGCAGAATTCCCTGCAGGTGCCCACCCGCTGGGGTACTCAATTCACCGTAGGATATGATAATAATGCCGGTGTATTTTTGAACCCTCAGGAGTCGTTGCCAAAAAATGGGTTGTATTATGTGGGTATCGAACAACCATTATTAAAAGGTTTATTGTACGATGAGCGGCGCGCCCAATTGGATTTGGCTATTAATGCTATAGCTAATGGCGAACAGGACCGTCGTGTGATCCGCAACACCTTGTACGTTCATGCTGCCCAGGCTTATTTTCAATGGCTGATGAATTATCGCCTGCAAGAGACGCGACGGCAAGGATTCCTTTTAGCCTTAGAACGATTGGAGTTTGTTCGCCAACGGCAACGTCTTGGAGATCTCCCGGCAGTGGACACCCTGGAAGCGTTGGCTACCAGTCAGAACCGTCAGTTGGATTGGGCGGAATCGGTGGTAGAATTACAAAAGAGTTTAATAGCGGTGCAGGCTTTCCGCTGGGATGAATCTGGTTTGCCCAGAGATTTTAGTCTTTTGACCGAACCCGATACGTTGGCAGTAATTTTTGACCAGAATAACCCCCATACCGGACAAAATACCCGAATGGAACAACAGCCTGAATTATCCTTGCAACAGCTGAAAATAGCTGCTTTGGAAATAGACCGTCGGCTTAGCTTAGAATATATCAAGCCAGACCTCACTTTGGCTTATTTGCCCCTTCGCACTGCGAGCAGTGAGGCCGCTTGGTTTAACGACTATAAATGGAAAGTGGGACTAAAATTTCCCTTATTATTTCGAAAAGGACTGGGAGAAAAACGAAGTCTGGAAGCCAAAATTGTCCAGGAAAAATGGAATTTGAGGGATCAAGAGAATACATTTCAAGCCAAACTGGCCACCGCAGGGATGGAAATTTCCAATTGGAACCAACAAGTCCAGCTAGCCCGGAATACAGTCAGCCTTTATGACGCTTTACTCCAGGCTGAGCGGACACGACTTGCAGCCGGAGAGAGTTCGTTGTTTCTGATCAATGCCCGGGAGAGCGCGTTCTTAAGTGCCCAGGAAAAAGTATTTCACTTGCAGAGAAAGTTCAATATGGCCTGGATTCACTATTATTTTATTTCCGGAACCCCTGTCTGGTAGCCAGTGTTTTAAGCTTTAACTTTGGGTAATTCCATTCTGGTAAAAACCTCCTCCACCCGTTTATACCATTGGCTCAGTTCTGTCAACCGATCATATGCATCTCGTCCTGGTTTTTGATCAGCTTGTTGGAGAGTGGCATACAAATATCGAATTTGATCAATAAGTTTTGGGGTAGGGTAGCGTTCATCAGCCGTTTTTAGTTCATCCACCAATCCTTTTAGAGGATTTAAGGCTTTATCCGCCAGCAATTTATCTTTTCTGCCCCAGGCCGTTTCTTGCATGATTTTTAGCTGGGATTCTATCTCCCGTTCTAGTTTCTTAACCTGTCCCATCAATAATCCTATCTGCTTGGCCACCTGTTCTTGTTCTTGTACATCATGGATGGTGGTTCCGGCTTGCTGCACACGCGGATCCAGCAGCAGATGAAGAGGTTGCCGCCACACTTGACTATCCAAACGCATCACCAACTCATAAACACCGGGAGCTGCTAAAGGTGCCCGTAACCCTGTTTCCTGAGGCAGGTCTATTGTCATATTCCAGATGAAACGATGAAATCCTTCGCTATAATCGGGATGACTGGCTATGGAATATGCGGCGCCGACCTTGCGCGCCTGTTGTCTTCCTTTGACCGCCTGAAACGTTTTTATCTTTTCTGCGCCTCGGTATATATCAAAGGTGAGATTTTGTGCACTGGTGTCATGAATATAATAATCAATGATTACGCCGGGTGGGAGATAGTCCGGGCTGTTGGGTCCCTGATCGGTCTGATAACGCATACGGTACGTATTGCGTGGTCTAATTAATAGTGAATTTGACGGTTGGCGGTGTACATCGCGCAGGATTTGAATGTTATCCAAAATCCAAAAACCCCGGCCCATGGTGCTCAAGATCAGGTCAGTACCTTTTATTTTTATATCTGACACCGGGGTGATCGGTAGATTTTGTTGTAACGATCGCCATACGGTACCTTGGTTCGAGGATACATACAGACCCGATTCCGTCCCGGCGAATAATAACCCTTCCTGATGAGGGTCCTCGCGGGTCACGCGCACTGGCACATCGGACGGAATGCCATTCTTGCCATTGGTGAGCAGCTTCCAGTGTTGCCCGTAGTCTTCAGTAAGATATACATACGGTTTCCAGTCACCCAGCAGGTACCTGTACACACTATATAACGCTTTGCCCGGCCGGTGGTGCGAGGCGTCTATCGCTTGCACTCGACCTCCGGGTGGCAGATCGGATGGAGTTACATTTTGCCAATGTCCACCTCCATTGCGGGTCACAAAAAACAGACCGTCATTAGAGCCCGTCCAAATAACATCAGGTTCGACGGGTGACTCCTGAATGACATAGATGGTACTATAAAACTCTTCACCGGTGATGTCCCGGGTGATGGGGCCACCGCTGATGACTTGTTTATTCGCCTCAAACGCGGTAAGATCAGGAGATATAATGTCCCAGTCACGGCCACCGTTAGAGGTCCGGTGAACATATTGCGAGCCGTGATAGACCACATTCGGATTATACGGTGAGACATGGATAGGCGCAGTACGCTGAAAACGGAATTTAAGATCCCGCGGATTATGGCCATACATGTCCGCTGAACCGACAATGTACAATTGTTCTTGTCCGGTCAATTGGTTAAAAACTCCAAAACGCCCTTTACAATTGGCGTAAACGACCTGTGGATCTCCCGGTTTCGGTACAACTGGCCCGGTTTCGCAACCGCCTACTTCTCGCCAATAACCGCTGGACCCTACTATGGTGTTGTATGGCGGCAGTGAAGGTACCATAATGGTGGTGTTATCTTGTTGCCCGGCGTATAACCAATAGGGGAAGTTGTCATCCACATCCACCTGGTACAATTCCGCAGTGGGCTGATTCTCCAGGGAAGACCAGGTTACGCCACCATCTCTGGTCACTGTGGCCCCGCCATCGTTCGTCTGGATCCACAGATTTGTGTCACGGGGATTTATCCACAGTTCATGATTGTCCCCATGAGGTGTCGGCTTGGTCTTCCAGGTCTTGCCTCCATCCGTAGATTGCCAAAACTGAGTGGCGCTGACAAACAACACCTCCGGATTAACCGGATGGACGTAGATATTGCAGTAATAAAACGGCCGGTCTAATAACTCCCGTTTGTTGCTTACCAATTGCCAACTATGACCGAAGTCATCCGAGCGGTACAGGCCACCTTCCGGTTCAGGAGCCTCGATCAGTGCCCATAGACGCTCGGGTTTCGCCGGGCTGGCAGCAAAATCGATTTTTCCGGTGATGGTTTTGGGTAACCCATGTTCTATGCGGGTCCAGGATTCGCCGGCGTTGCGGGTCTTGTATATGCCGCATCCATCACCTCCCCCGGAGATGATGGTCCAGGGTTTGCGTTCCGCGCGCCACATGCCGGCCAGGAGGACTTCCGGACGGCCGGGTTGAAAAATAACGTCAGAGCAGCCCACACTATCCGAGAGGTAGAGGACATTTTCCCAAGAAAGACCACCATTGCGGGTGCGGTATACACCCCGCTCACGAGAAGGACCGAAAGCCTGGCCGATGACGGCAGCAAAAACGGTTTGAGGATTGTTTTCCTGAATACGCAGGGCCCCGATATGCCCGCTTTGAGGTAGACCTGCAAACGCCCAGCTTTTACCACCGTTCACAGAT
>JAYRWN010000119.1:0-3576 GCA_041917975.1 Saprospiraceae bacterium
GCTGATGGGTTTTTGAACATAGACATGGGCACCGGCTTTTACCGCTTCAATCATTTGTAAAGCATGCCAATGATCGGGCGAACCAATGATGGCTATATCCAGCTCATGATTTTTAAGCAATTGGCGGTAGTCACCATAGAGTTGAGGCGTTTTATGGGAGGATTGTCGTTCGCTGACCATTTTGGCTGCTCCCTGCAACATGTTTTTATCAACATCACAAAGCGCCACCACCTCCACCGGAGCCACCTGGATGAGCCGGAAAAGGTCATTTTTGCCATACCATCCACTGCCGATCAGGCCTACCCGTAATGGTTTTTGTGGATGAATCAGGTCTAAGCCCCGGGCTCCCAACGCGGATAATGCGAGGGATGCAGCAGAGTTTTTTAGAAACTGACGACGGTTAATGTAGAAGGTTTGCATAAACTTATCTTTAATAGATTCTCCGGCTTCCAAGATATAAAAATTTAGAAAAGGAAATGCCAGACATTAAGCATGGATTGCAAAAAATCACCTGACCAAAATTTCTTAAAAAGCTTGGCATGGTAAGTTTGAAATTTATTGCATGCGAAACTAGTTGCCGTCAATGGTTTTTTGGTTAATTTAAGCCCGTAAAAAAACTGTATTTATAACATGAAAACTTCACAATATCTTAAATTCTGTTGCTTATCCATGATGATAATGGTCCTTGCTAATGTTTCAGCCCAACAGGTTCAGCCATTTGAGGGCACCTGGGCTTTGACCTTGCCACACAATGGTTTTAACGATGCCGGATGGCTGGAAGTAAAACAAGAGAATGGGTACATTTATGCCAGTATGCTATGGTATGGTGGCAGTGTCACCCCCGTAAGCCATGCTTTTCTTAAAGGAGACGAGCTGGTGGTAACCTCCGTAAATAACCGGAAGATTATAGACGATATGATGGTGCCCGTGACGTCCTGGGCCGAACTGCACCTGGAAGGCGAAAGGCTGGTCGGTACGCGGTTTACACCCAAAACCAATGGTACTGGTACAACTAAAGAAACCTTTACCGGTAAGAAGTTGCCACCGGATGGTCCGGCTCCTGATCTGTCTAAAACAAAATACGGTCCGGCCATAACTTTATTGGATCAAAATAGCCTGAAAGGGTGGAAACTCATCGGCAATGGGGCCAACGGCTGGAGCGTAAAAAATGGGGTCTTAACCAATGATCCCGTCCAGAAAGAGGGGCAACCGCATTTGAATTATGGTAATCTGCGCACCGAACAGGAGTTTGAAGACTTCAATTTAACCCTGGAGGTCAATATTCCCAAGGATAATAACAGTGGGGTTTATCTCCGCGGTATTTATGAGATTCAAGTGGTGGATAGTTATGGCAAAGAGAGGGATCCTCATTTCATGGGGGCATTGTACAGCCGCATTAAACCAACCATGAGTGCAGAAAAGCCTGCCGGTGAATGGCAGACTATGGACATTACCCTGGTGGACCGCCATGTCACGGTCATTTTAAACGGCAAAAAAATTATCGATAATCAACCTGTACGCGGCTGTACCGGTGGGGCATTGACGGCCAACGAATTTAAACCTGGTCCACTTTACCTGCAAGGTGATCATGGCAAAGTGCTGTACCGGAATATTGTGTTGAAGCCGGTGATAAAATAGAAAATTAAGTCAGTAAGGACACCGATTAATGGTGAGGGAAATCCTATGATCACCCTGCAAAACGATAGTCTGACTGTGCAGCTTAACCCCCTGGGGGCTGAGCTGCACAGTCTCTTTTATAATCCGGCTCAGTTGGATTATTTGTGGTCCGGTGATCCGCTTTACTGGGGAAAAAAATCACCGATTTTGTTTCCCATCGTCGGCACGTTAAAGAACAATACTTTTTTTTATGGCGGGAAACCCTATCATCTAAACCGCCATGGCTTTGCCCGGGAAAAAATGTTTAATGTCACCCATCGAGACCATCAGTGCGTCACTTTAACGCTTACCAGTGAAGGACAGACCCGACAATATTATCCTTTCGACTTTAAATTGGAAGTCAACTACCGCCTGAGTGGTTCCACGTTAATGGTAAATTATTTGGTCCATAATACAGGTCTTGAACCTATGTTTTTTTCCATCGGAGGACATCCAGCTTTTGCCGTGCCTTTGGAAAAGGGATTGGCTTATGAAGAGTATTATCTGGAGTTTGAAGCGGTAGAAAATGCGCCCCGCTGGCGAATCAATGCGGAAGGTTTATTGACCGAACCGTCTGACCTTTTTCTAAGAGAAACGAACATCCTTCCCTTAAAAAAATCGCTTTTTGCAGAGGACGCCTTGGTATTCAAAAACTTGAATTCATCCAGGGTCTCCTTGGCCAGTCATTCAGGCCACCGTGGTCTGAAATTTGATTATACGGGATTTCCTTATCTGGGAATTTGGGCGGCCAAAAATGCCGATTTTGTGTGTATAGAACCATGGTGCGGACTGGCTGATGCAGCGTCCACGAATCAACATTTAGAAGAAAAAGAAGGCATCATCAAACTTGCACCGGCTGAGGTTTGGCAGCGCAAGTGGAGCGTTGAAATTTTTTAAAAAGGTGAGAAGGTGGCGGCTCTTTTTGTAAGCACAACCCATCTACCTTTAATTTAGCTATTTTCAGGCAAAAATTTTATTCATGATTGAAACCATGCGCTGGTTTGGGCCGCGCGATGCCGTGACGCTGGCATACATTCGCCAGGCGGGGTGCGAGGGCGTAGTAACTGCCCTGCATCAGATTCCGGTGGGCGAATTGTGGACGGTTAAGGCCATTAAAGAGCGTCAAAACATGGTAGCTCAGCAAAACTTGTCCTGGGAGGTGGTTGAGAGCTTGCCGGTACATGAAGACATAAAAAAAGGATTACCCCACCGGGACCATTGGATTGAGCTGTATCGACAATCTTTACAGCATCTGGCGGCTTGCGGCATCAAAACGGTGTGTTATAATTTTATGCCTGTCCTGGATTGGTCCAGAACGGATGTGGATTACAGCTTGCCGAACGGGGTGAAGACCCTGCGCTACGACTGGTATGATTTTATGATTTTTGATCTTTATTTGCTAAAACGACCACACGCCGAAGATGATTATTCTCCCCAGGATTATGCAGTAGCTGCAGCGCGTTACCGTGAAATGTCCGCCGGAGAATTAAAAAAACTGCAACAAACCGTCCTGTTGGGCTTGCCTGGTTCGGACGAGGCTTTCGACCTTCACACCTTTCAAAGGTTACTGGATGAGTACCGGGAAGTTGACTATCATGCCTTGCGCTCCCACCTGCACTATTTTATTCAGCACATTGGGCCGGTGGCTCAAAGCTGTGGCCTTAACCTGTGTATACATCCTGATGACCCGCCGTGGCCACTCCTGGGCCTGCCGCGCGTGGTCAGTACGGAAGAGGACCTGGCTGGGCTGATGGGAGCTTTTCCTGATCGCTGTAATGGGATCACTTTTTGTACCGGTTCCTTGGGCGTGAGAGAAGACAACCATTTGGTACGGATGATTCAGCGATTTGCTGATCGTATTCATTTTGTTCATTTGCGGGCCACCAAACGGGAAGATCATCCGCGAATTTTTTATGAAGC
>JAYRWN010000120.1:0-2139 GCA_041917975.1 Saprospiraceae bacterium
CAGGGAGCCGGCAAACAAGGTGCCCATAAAGATAGTCAGTACAATAGCTACCAGGCGATCCTCCCACCAGCTGCGTTGTAAAAAAGTATGATGATATTCTTTTTCAAATCCCTTGATCATAGCTAACATACCATCGGAAGCAAAATAGAGCGTCAGAATTAAACCAATGGACAATAAATCAGACCGGTGTAGTTCAAAAATACCATAAATAATATCTTCAAATAAAAACCGCTCTGCCGTTTCAGGAATAAAGGGTGCAATAGATTTATGAAAGGATGCCAGGTAAACCTGAAATTGATCAGACTTAAAATAAGCTATTAAAGTAAGCAGGAATAATAAAAATGGAAATAAAGCCAGAAAAAATGAATAGGCTGCGGCATTGGCTCGCATGTTGATGTTCTCTTTATTCATTTCTTGCCACACAAATCGCAATACATCAAAAATAGGCAACCGTTTAAAGCCAGGTAAAGAATGCGTTTTAGTCCAGGTAATCAGGGCCTGTACCAGATTACTGTTGATCACTTTTTCAGTCCATCGCACATGCCAGGCTTTAGACAAGTGTATTTAATTTATTGATTAACAATTCCGGCGCCGATACACGTTTTAATGTTCCATGATCCACAAAACACAACTTTATTCGGCTCATATTTAGAAACTGGTGTTCTTCATTAAACAATTCGCTATAAAAATAAATATATTTTTCATCCAGTTTTAGTACATAGGTGTTTATGGTCAGTAACTCATCATATCTGGCCGGTCTTAAATAACGCACCTCCATGTGGACCACGGGCATCACAATACGATGAACCTCCTCAATATCCCGATACCGAATGCCTAAAGAACGCAGTGTTTCTACCCGGCCAATTTCGTAATATTCAGCATAATTGCCATAATACACGATTCCCATTTGGTCCGTCTCTCCGTATCGAACTCGTGTCTGACATTCGTGTTTGTATAAGTATTCCATCTAATGTTTTTTCCGGCTATTACCCTCGCTCTAATGGGCAGGTCATACAGTGGCTTCCACCTCTTGCACGTGATAATTCATTGGAAGGTAGAGTAATTATTGTATTTTCAATTTTAGCTGCATTAATTTTACCTTGCTCAATATCTTTTAAGAATTGCACCGCTGGGTACATCCGGTATCCAGCATGTTCTAAGGCAATTTCTGTATAGGGATTCCGATCATAGGCCAACGCTACACCAGGCTTTAAAGCTACCAGGTTACAACCGTCGGTCCATTGTTCCCTCTCCTGATAGGGGGATTCCCCATTACCGGCTAAGATAAATTCCATATACGGATTTATTTCCCGGTGGATGAAATCGCGAATGGAGGGATAAATGGTTTCATCACCATTTCTTCGTACCACCTTCACATACGAACTTAATCCATCTACCACTATCGGTTTATAACCTACGACATGATTATGATGGATTTGGGTGAAGATCGTATCAATATGCATACATGATCGGTCATGCGGAATGTTCACATGCACCACGTTATCAACAATGCGTCTGGACAATAATTCTTTTTGTAAAGACATAATGGTGTGGATATTGGTTCTTTCACTACACCCAATGAGGACGTATTGTTCATTAAGTACCATCACATCACCACCTTCCAGGCAAATAGGTTCGCCTCGCCGGGACGGCGGAAAGGTATTAACCTGATTAAGATTAATGATGAGGTCTTGTTCGCGCAGAGATTCAAACATGGGATGGGCCCAGAAAATACATCGTGTTAAAAAATTTTCCCTGGACCTGGCCACTTTTGCAGCCTTAGTAATAATGACATGCTCATTAACAACAGCAGCGATATCCCTGGTAAAAATAAAATTGGGAATAGGATCAAAAAAAATAATTTCCTCCTGCAGGTCGAACCCGGTTATTAATACCTCCGCTAGTTTTTTAGACTCATATTGTTTAAGAATTTGTGCAAAATGCCGGGGGAGCTCTTCATATTCAACCACCATATCAATGATGGAATCCCGCGTACCGCCATCATGGTTTAGTGCTTCAGCCAATAAATCCGTCGTTTCCAAAACACCCTCCCCAATGACTGCTTTCAGCACTTTGGTAAAAATGCGATGCTCCTGCTGCATTTGGGGTAAATACACAATATCATCAAACAACAAATCA
>JAYRWN010000121.1:0-2100 GCA_041917975.1 Saprospiraceae bacterium
CGAGTTTGATAAAATTAGAAAATTACTTGATAAGTTGTTTAAAAATTAGCCGGAAGGAAATCAACTTACTTTAAAAAAGCGATGTGAGAAGAATTTTGATTCCACTTTCTTCGAATTATTTGTTTATTCATTTTTTAAAAATCTTGATTTTGAAGTTAGGGTAGATCCAGTAATTGATAATAAAACTCCAGATTTTCAAATTATTAAAGAAAACATTCAAATGGTCATTGAAGCAACGGTTGATACTGGTATTTCTGACAAAAGAACAAGTAAAGGAAAATATTTTGAAATCTATATATAAAACAATATCATTGATCAAGTCGCCAAATTTTTTATTCGATTTATCAGGTTTTGAGTTAAAAAGCACAAGCAATATATTCAATTGATGAAAGCGCTTAATAGACCATTTAGCTATAAATCACAATAGTACTATTAGGCCTTTCGGAAAAGGCAATTATATTCACATACCCACACTCACACTCTCACTCTCACTCTTACTCTCACTCTTATAACTCCCATCCTTTGCGGTATTCGCGGAACAGAAGTTTGTTGGCTGCTTCGTCGTTGGTGATTTTCATGGTGGAGCTATCGTAGACCACCCGTTTGCCTGCTCTCAGGGCTACCGCACCTAACTGAATGGTTTCGGTAATTGGACTGGCTAACAGGAAGCTGCCGGGAGATTCTTTTTTGTTTTTAAACGGCTCAATCCAATGCCGGTCGCCGGATTCGGTTTCTTCTTCATATTTGGCATCGCCCATTACACTTTTCATCAGATTGTCCGGGTACAGGCGTGGTTTTTCGCCTCTGAAATCACCCAGAATAAATCCTTTATCGCCGACCAGCATCAGGCCTTCGGCGGCCAGTTCCTTGTCTCCCAATTCTTCTGGAGTAGGAGGCTTCATCCCACCATCATACCAATGTAAACTAAATGCCGGCAGGCCTGCCTGGGCCGCAAATTTAAAGTTGATCATGGCGGAGTAAGGGAAGGCCGCAGTGTTTGGTTGGCGGCGACACACGCCGTCTACGGCTACCGAGTGGGTAGTGCCCCTGGCTTCGGCTGAACTAGCCGGTGAGGTGATGCCGAGGGCTATGAAAAGCGGCCATAAGCTGTAATGCCCCATGTCTGCGATACTGCCCCCGCCGAAATCATACCAGCCCCGGAAGACGTTATGCGTGTAATTGGGATGATAGGGCCGGTCCGGGACTACACCCAGCCAAAGGTCCCAGTTAAATCCTTCCGGAATAGCCGGTTTGTCTGCCGGGATGACATTAAACTGTGGCCATACCGGGCGGAAGGACCAGTTATGGATGGCCCGGAGGGTACCGATATGTCCGGCACGCAACCATTTTACCGCCAGGTCTATGCCACTGCGTTTGCTCCACGCCAACAGGTGCGTACTCACGCCGGTTTTGCGCGCCGTGTCGATGGTGAGCCGGGCTTCATGCATGCGGTTGGCTATCGGTTTATGGATCACCACGTGTTTACCTTTTTTCATGGCGGCAATGGAAATATAGGCATGCAAATGGTCCGGCGTCATGATTTTAACCGCATCGATGCTGGTTTCTTTTTCCAGCAATTCACGAAAATCTTCATAGGACCGGCATCCTTTATAATTAGGCCTATTTTTTACTTTGCCATAATATTTATCCACCAGCTCCTGACCCACATCGCGGCCACCGGGGATGCCTTTATAACTTTCCCCCCAGGTCTTGTCATCCAATACTTTACGTATGTCATTACGAATGCCGAAAGGTGACCAGTCCAGGTAATTAGTGCTCATTTTATTAGGGTCACAGACCGCAGTGATTTGTACATCCGGCTGTTGGATGAGCGGACACATCTCTCTAAGACCTTGGGTGCCACACCCGATGTAAGCCAGGTTAAGTTTGTCAGAAGGCGGTACATAACCTTTTCCGCCCAGGACATGCCGGGGAACCAGCGTAAAGCCCAGCGAGCCGGCAGCTGCCGTGTTGATAAACTGGCGGCGACTAAAGTTTTTATGCTTTTTCATGATGTTTTTATTAATCAAATAAATAAACCCTTAAGTTAAAGGTCTTCAGCAATACTTGCTAGCCCGGAGCTGATGATTTTGATTGGGA
>JAYRWN010000122.1:0-3544 GCA_041917975.1 Saprospiraceae bacterium
AAATGGTTTGATGCCTCGTGGGCGCAGGCTCATGGTTTATATCAAGACCTATTTCCAACATTAACTGCCTTAGACGAAGCCGTTAAGGAGAAAGCAAACCAGCTGAGTGAATATGGAACAGAAGCCTTAAAGGAAATAAAGGAGATGTTGTGGTCTGGTACGGATCATTGGGACGATTTATTGAGCAGGAGAGCAGCCATCAGTGGCCGGCTGATAAATTCCCATGAGAGCCAGACCGTCCTGAAAAAAATTAGCTCTAATAAATAAAATGATATGAAAGCAGTGTACATCATTAAAGCAGTAAGAACGCCTCTAGGCAGTTTTGGAGGAAAATTGTTGGGATTTCCAGCAACGGAATTAGGGGCCTTAGCCATAGCAGGAGCCTTGGGAAAAGCCGGAATAGATAAAAATTTAGTGGAAGAAGTGATTATGGGGAATGTGTGTAGTGCAAACTTAGGCCAGGCCCCCGCCCGTCAGGCTGCTCTTAAAGCCGGCTTGCGCAGTGAAGTGAATTGCACCACCGTCAACAAAGTGTGCAGTTCGGGTATAAAAGCCGTCATGTATGGCGCACAATCCATCATTATGGGACATGCCGGTATCGTGGTGACTGGAGGCATGGAAAGCATGAGCAACATACCTTATTATGTCACCGGCGCCCGGTGGGGATTAAAATATGGGAATGGTCAACTGATCGATGGCCTGGCAAAAGATGGATTAACGGATGCTTTTGATGGAAGTGCTATGGGCATCTGTGCTGATCATACCGCCCATAAATACCACATATCCCGTGAAGCTCAAGACGAGTTTGCCATCCGTTCCTATAAGTTTTCAGAAGCTGCCACGAACTCCGGAGCCTTTAAAGCTGAAATTATTCCAATTGGTATACCTCAGCGCAAAGGAGACCATTTATTATTAGATGAAGATGAAGAATATCGCAACGTCAATTTCGACCGTTTACCATCTCTAAAGCCTGCTTTTACGCCTGACGGTACAGTCACCGCCGCCAATGCCTCTACCATCAATGATGGCGCGGCTGCATTGATTTTGGCCAGTGAAGAAAAAGTGAAAGAATATAACCTTACGCCGTTTGCCCGTATTGTGAGTTGGGCGGATGCCGAACAAGATCCTCAGTGGTTTACCACCTCACCTACTTTAGCTGCTCCTTTAGCCCTAAAGCGTGCCGGAATGGACATGAATGATATGGATTTTGTGGAAATTAATGAGGCTTTCGCGGTGGTTGCCTTAGCTTTTAATAAAATCCTGGATGTCAATCCTGATATTGTTAATGTCCACGGCGGAGCAGTGTCATTAGGTCATCCCCTGGGTGCGTCTGGTGCACGCATATTAACTACGCTATCGCATGTTTTAGATCAAAAGAATGGCAAATATGGTTTAGCAGCCATTTGCAACGGTGGAGGTGGCGCATCGGCAATGGTTCTTGAGAAAGTTTAATATTATCGTGATTTAGTCAATGGGCCGATTTTTGATCATTCTTCTGTTCCTTATTATGGGAATCCCATTGGCTGCCCAGCAAAAAATCCATGTTTTGGTCATCACCGGAGGGCATGATTACGATACATCAGCCTTTAACCGCATGTGGGATGAAATGCCCGGTATGTCTTGGGAGTTGGTCATACAACCAAAAGCTAATCAATGGATTGCCGAAGGACGACTAGAACGTTTTGGTGCCCTGGTGTTCTATGATATGTACGATACTATTTCTCCCTAGGAACAAATGGGTTATATGAACCTGGTGAAGCAAAAAAAAACCGATGATTTTTCTGCATCATAGCCTGGTTTCATACCAGCGCTGGCCTGAATTTATGAAGATGGTTGGAGGTCGTTATCACACCTTGGACAGGAAGCGCGCCTCCAATTACCATCATGATCAATGGATGAATATTTTTATCAATAATCCCAAACACCCGGTAACTGCCGGTTTGCAGAATTACCGCATTTTTGATGAGACCTATGGTCAGGTAGAAATCCGTCCGGATATTCAACCCTTGCTGACTACCGATCACCCACTCAGCATGCCCACCGTGGGTTGGATTAATTCCTACCAGGGGCATGATATTATTTACTTGCAAGGTGGGCATGGGCCTGAAGCGTTTAAGGACCATAATTTTAGGCAAATTCTAGCCCAGACCATCCGTTGGAGTGTATACAGACGCTGAGCTTTGACCGGTTATTTCTTAATTTAATATCCTTGTTATTGATCCTTGCCTTATTTTTAACAGATGGCTTTATTTGATCGCCGGCAGTTCGTCCGTCTTGCATTGGGCGGCATGGCTACAGTTCCGTGGGTGAATAAGCCATGGCCCGGGAAATTAATAAAGCCATCACACAACAATCTATTTTGGTATCAACAACCTTTACGCATTTTGCAGACGGTTTTGCGGGAACCTGATGCACAACATTATCACGCCCGTTCGGTTGTTAATTATATGTTGGAAACCGGGGCCAATGTCCTGGTAGTAAATGGTGGTGGCATCGTAGATTTTTTTCAAAACCCCTTACCGGCTAACAATAAAAATAAATTTATGGGTCAACGGGACCTGTTGCGAGAAGTGGTCCTTGCTTGTCATCAGTCCGGTATAAAAGTCATCGCCCGCATCGATTTCCGCGGTGTGGAAGAACATATTTATCAACAATTTCCTACCTGGTTTGCACGGGATGAACATGACCTGCCCCGTCAACTGTCCTATACACAGCCTCAGTTATACCAGGCCTGTTATAGTGGACATTACCGGAATGAACATGCGGTAGAATTTATCAGCTACCTGATGGAACACTACCAGCTCGACGGCATTTGGCATAACAGTATTGGGGTACAAGGCATTTGTTATTGCTCAAGGTGTAAAGCGGATTATGTGCAATGGTCTGGTCGGGAAATTCCCCTGCTAGGGAAAAGCAGTGATAAAGAACTGGACGAATACATGCATTGGAAAAGTGCCAAAGCCAAGGCACATATGTCACTCATGCGCCAAACGGTCAAAGCTTATGGCGCCGATAAAGCTTATTCAGCTGAAGTGTTCAGCATGTTTGACCCCGGCCAGCGTATTCATGATGGCATTGACCTTTTTTTAGCCCGGGACTATTTTGATTTCCTGATCAGTGTAGCTTTCCTTACCGAAAATATCGAATCCATTCATTATGCGGATTTACATTACGCTCCTACATTGATTCGTTTTCTAAAATCTCTTGCTCCGGAAAAAGAAGCGGTTATTTTATACGGGGGTAATGGTACCTCGCACCGTTATGTCATGGAGCCTGAATTGGATTTAAAAACCTGGTTATGGTTGGCCTTGTCTGCTGGGGGTAGGTTTTGGAATTGTAGCTTTACGGGCATGCATCCTGGTGCTACCCATGACCGTCGTATGGCATATCATCATCAGGAGGCCTACAAGCTGGTCCTGGAGCATAGTACGTTATTTGCCCGTCAGGTGCCGTTGGCCCGGATAGCGGTTTATTATTCTCATTCGACACGCCTGTCCTATCAAAAACCAAATCCGGAGGACAACCGGTTTAACCAAAGCATCCA
>JAYRWN010000123.1:0-25764 GCA_041917975.1 Saprospiraceae bacterium
CTGGCCGGCGCCGTACCGAGTCCATTCGATTGCTGGTTACTGCTGCGCGGCATCCGCAGCCTGGTCAGCCGGATGCAAACCCACATCAGCAACGCTAAAGCCGTAGCCACCTTTCTTGAACATCATCCCAAAGTAAAGCAGGTCATCTACCCCGGTTTACCCAGCCACCCTGGTTTTAACATCGCCCAAAAACAAATGCGCGAGCCCGGGGCCATGCTCTCGGTTTTGGTCAAACATACCGCCACTGATGCCTTAAACATAGCCGGAAGATTAAAAGTATTCACTAATGCCACCAGCTTGGGTGGTACCGAAAGTTTGGTGGAACACCGCTATTCCGCAGAAGGTCCAGATTCCCCTACACCACCCAATTTGTTGCGCTTCAGCATTGGTCTGGAAAGTGCTGAGGACCTGATCGCTGATTTACAACAGGCTTTTTTGGACGCCTAGGACTTACCAGCTAAGGGACATCCAGGCATAGGTATGGTCTGCATGGTGATAAAAATAAATTAGAGAAATATTTTTCAGGATGACTGTTGTATTCCGCTCATTTACTTGCCAATAAAAAGAAACTAAACGATTAACTCTATTGTTATTTAACAATAATTCAGGGTATGCTTATCAACAAACTATATTTTAGTATAAATAATTAACCGAACACCGGGACCGGGAGGAGGAAGTAGCATTTAATTTAAATTAATCCCTCACTTCTGACAAAAAAACTCAATCATGATCAACAATTATAATCTTGCCGTCTTAATCGATGGGGATAATATTCCTGCTTCCTACGTACAGGCCATGATGCTGGAAATAGCAAAGTATGGCAACCCCACGATAAAAAGAATATACGGAGACTGGACTAAACCGGGTCTTAATAACTGGAAAAATTTACTCCTTGAAAACGCCATTACGCCTATTCAGCAATATGGATATACCAAGGGAAAAAACTCCACGGATTCGTCGATGATCATTGATGCGATGGACATCCTTTACGGCGGGAAAGCAGATGGTTTTTGTCTGGTATCCAGCGATAGTGATTTTACTCGCTTGGCCACCCGCCTGCGGGAAGCAGGAAAATTAGTGATCGGCATAGGTGAGAAAAAAACACCAGCCCCATTTATTGCAGCCTGTGATAAGTTTATTTACCTGGAAATATTAAAAACGCAGGCAGAAGAAAAACTGGAAAAGAAAGAAAAAGATAAATCCACTGTAGACCATATTACCAAACGTGAAATAGCATTGATTACCAGTTCTATTCGCGATTTGTCGGATGAAGACGGCTGGGCTTTCCTGGGTGATGTGGGCAGTTTAATCCAAAAAAAACAACCTAATTTTGATTCCAGAAATTTCGGTTTTGAAAAACTCACCCCCCTCATAAAATCTATAGGCCAATTCGAGATCGAATCGCGTGAAAGCACCAAAAGTAAACATAAACTGATCTATGTTAAAAATAAAGTCAGCGCTTAAATTGGGGGGAGGCAATGGAAAAGTCCGGCCAGATATTGATGGCGGTTGAAAAAAAGAAATTGCCCAAAACCATCAGTCCAAATAAAAAAATCCAGCTATCTTTATTTCATTGATTTCTCGGGATCCATTTTTATAGCTTGGCCAAAATATTTTAAGAAAATGCAAAAAGCAACCAGCGTCAACGCATATATTGAGCAGTTTCCAGACGATACCCAAAAAATCCTCAAACAATTCAGGGCCTTAATCCTGGCCAATGCTCCCGGGGCAGTAGAATCGATCAGCTATGCCATGCCGGCTTATAAGTTGAATGGTAAGCCGCTGGTGTATTTTGCTGGTTATGAACATCACATTGGTTTTTACGCTACCCCTACCGGACATGAAACCTTTGCTAAAGACCTGGCGAAGTATAAACAGGGCAAAGGATCGGTACAATTTCCTCTTACGGAATCCATGCCCTGGGACCTGGTAAAAAGAATAGTAGAATTTAGAGTAGCTGAAAACTTAGCGGTCAAAAAATCCAAAAAATAGTCTTTCCGGATCATCACTATAAAACAGCAGAAAGTTTTCAAGAAATCCTGCAGACAACCGGGATAATCCTTAATTTCGCCATCCATTGGGGAGGTTAATTTATGCGATTTTGGTTTTTGATAATTTGGGGAAGTCTATTTTATAGTTGTAATACTCCAGTAGAAAAAAAAATACCTGGTTTGCCCAAAATTATTTCAGTCAGCATAACCCAAACCGATGGTCCGGACTGCCACCTCCCCGATTCACTACAACAAAATTGCGCACATATAGACCTGCATTGGGCGCAGGTGCTGGAAGGGCCGGAGTCACTAAAACAACAGGTACATTTTTGGACAACCTCATTTTTAACCACCATGTTGGACCCGGCCATCTCCTTTGAAGTCATCCCGGTTTATACCATAGATTCGGCGGTGGCGGCATTCAAAAGGCTACATCAGGATTGGATCAAAGAGGCACCGGCGTTGGCCGTCGGCAATTTTGCCGCAGATTGTATAGATTCTGTGCTTTTCCTGACTGATAATTATCTGACTTTACAACTCAATGGATACACCTACACGGGTGGAGCGCATGGTTTACCTCAAACTGCTGTCCAGACTTTTGCCTTGCCCTCCGGAAAACCACTAGGCTGGGCTGATTTGGTCACCGACTCCCTGAGTCTGCAAACATTAGCAGAACAAAAATTCCGCCAGGAAAGGGCCAACATATTTGAACCTGACGAAGAAGGCAACCCCGGATTTGGGTTTGATGATACCTTTGTTTTTAAACTACCTGATCAATTCGGCTTAGTACCGCAAGGGCTATTTCTTTTTTATAATTATTACGAGGTGACTCCTTATGCTTTGGGCAGCACTGCATTAATTATCACTCATGAAGAACTGGGCGCATTAAGGAAATATTAGATCTTAGCTGCGAATTCCAACTCTTTCCAGCGGAAAAATTGATGAGGGTATGGGTTTGTATCATGACCAGAGTCAAACCCATACCCACCTGCTCACCGGCGTAAAGTAAGGTTATCCGGGATTATGCGGGAACAATCTTTAATAAAATAATTAGGTCTTTTAGTGCACCAATTGAAAATTAAAAGCACCGTTATTGGTGGCCATATAAACGCGCAACCAGAGGTGTAAATAACTTTCAGTACCGCGGGCGCAAGTAATACCTCCCAGGTCTAATAAATTCCGCTCTTTCCAACCAAAATTTTCGATTAGGAAATTTTTGACCATATTTTTCGCGGCAGCATCGTTGCCACAAATAAAATTAAGATGGTCGCCCTCGCCGATCAGGTCAGGATTAACCATCAAGCCACACCACATGGTATTCAATGTTTTCACCACCTTCAGCTGGGGAAAACATTTCTGTATTTCCTCACCCAAAGAATTTGTATTGCTGAGAGCAGGAATCAGCGACGGAGGCATGCCATGAGATGTATCCAACGGATTGGAGATATCAATCAGAATTTTTCCATTTAGATGGTGTTCTCCGGCCAGAGATAAAGCATTCAGCGAATGTTCCCCTTTGGTGGCATTAATAATTAACTCACCAAAAGCCGCCGCTTGCGCGAATGAACCCTGACGTGCAAGTTGACCATTTTTTTTGACCCAGGCGGCTGCTTTAGGGTTATTTGCATCACGACTGCCCATCATGACCGTGTGTCCTTTAGCCAATAAAGCACTTCCAATTGTCTCTCCGACTGTTCCGGTTCCCAATACAGCTATTTTCATCATCATAATTTTTTTATTTTAAAAAAGGTTAGTAACTTTATTAAGGTAATATACTATAAAATAGATAGTTTAGCAAATTAAAGGCCTTTCGCAGATTATGGCAAGAGCTGTCAAAGGTTACAACCACTATCCTTTTTGACGCAATTGCGGCCATTGCAGACTTGCCGGGTTAAAAAAAATTAAAAAATGTTGATCAACGAAAAAGATGTACGGTTTAAATTGCATGGTAGAGAATTCCATTGTGCATTGGACATAACCATGAATTATATCGGTGGGAAGTGGAAGACAGTTGTATTGTGGTATTTGTGCAAGGACAAAAAACGTTTTTCAGAATTAAACAAACTTATTCCCGGGATTACCGAAAAAATGCTGAGCATCCAATTAAAACAACTGGAAAAAGACGGTTTGGTAGCCCGGAAAATATATGCCGAAGTTCCCCCGCGTGTCGAATATTTTCTCACCGATTTTGGAAAAACATTACTGCCTATGTTGGAAGAAATTGCCCACTGGGGCCGGGAATTAGGTACAAAAGAAGGGGAGCTGGTGGAACATGTGCCGGAAAAATCCACCAAAAAATAAACGTTCAACAACGCCTAAGACCTTATAATATTTTAATTTTAACCAAATCCAATTAACCATTCAAACTGTTGCTCTATGATTATCCGCATTTTATTTATTCTAGGTTATTTCGGGTTTATGAATGTAGTTGATGCACAAAACAACTCGTTGAAGATTTCCGGGTCGCTTATTCTGACTAATAACGGCATTGATCCGGTACCGGCGTTTGCTTTGGGCAAACCTGCCTTGATGTCTCATCTGGAATTAAATAAAAAAAATTTTATCTATATCAACCAACTGAATGTTGCCGCCACGGATTTTAAGCCCTGGTCGCAAACCAATTGGTTTTTGTTTAAAATCCCGGTTATAAAAAAAGGTTTTTTCCGCACTGGTTTGGCATTTTCTTATTTTCATAAACGGGATAAGCTGGATTTTCCCGGCCGGACTGCCACCGAAACGCAAATCCTAAACCGTTATCTCGCTTTTGAATTATCTTATCACCACCAGTTTTCTGATCGATTGAGCATGAGTTTGACCAATTGGATGGCTCGTGGCATCGAATGGGATGCTGTGGGTAGGGGTAATTTCACCAACATTGGTGCTTATATCTCCAACCTTAGCCTGGGAAATATCACCATGAACCTCGCTCCAAATCTATTTTATGTCACTAATGTGGCCCCGTTCAAAGGTTGGTTTACCTCTGCGAATATGTGGTTTTATTATAAAGAATTCCCTCTGGGCATTACCGGCCAGTTCGTCTTGCCGTTACATACCGATCCACCAACTGCAGAAAACTGGAACCTAGGGCTCATCTATAAATACTAATAACCAAGTTGGGCTCGGTTACCGGCAGCTAAGTCTGCCCCCATCGTCTTATTTAATAAGTTTCACTTTGATGGCGGCAGGGCCTTTGGACGTTTGTTGGACTTCGAAACTGACTTTATCGTGATCCTTGATCCGGTCCAAAAGTTCATTCTGGTGCACAAAAATATTGGTGTTGGTAACCATATCATGAATGAACCCATACCCTTTGCTGGCATTAAAAAAATTTACTTTGCCGGTATGAACGGGATCGATCGGTTCATCAATGCGTCTGGGAACTCCAATAACAATATCTTCAAGTTTTACTGTTCTTCTAGCGGCGGGATCAGGTGGCGAAGACACCGCGTTACCGTGTTCATCAACATAGGATAACATATCTTCCAGAGACCGTGGGCCGATGAACTCCCGTTCTGATTTACGCTGTTCTTTTCGTTCTTGTTTATCTTGTTTTTTTTTCACGCGTTTTTTCTCGCGTTCTTTTTTTGCAAAACTTTCTTTGGATTTGGCCATACTCAGCGCTTTTATTTAAAAAATAATTCCTGTCTGAGATTGGAAAGCGCTGGTAAACGATAGCGGTCTGCCTGAGCCTACAAATTTCAAAGAGAAAACGCAAAAATATACAAAAATTTCCATACAACCCGGATTATTTACGACTCTATTGTCGCTGGTCGCAGAGGAAGCCATGGAGAATGATTATCTTGGGCAAAACAATTCACTTTAAAACATGAAAAAAATTCTGGTTTTGTTTGCCCTCGTGGTTAGTGGAATGTGGTTAGGCTGCCAAAAGCCGGCTCAGCCTGATACTGAAGCATGGATTTCTTTATTTAATGGAGTTAATCTGGACGGGTGGATACCGAAAATCAGTCACTATCCGGTGGGCGAAAATTTTGGGGAAACCTTTCAGGTTAAAGACTCCAGCCTGGTAGTACGTTATAACGCTTACGACACCTTTAACGCCAGGTATGGCCATATTTTTTACAAAGAGCCATTTTCATACTACATCATAGAACTCGATTATCGTTTTACCGGCGCTCAGGTTGCCGGAGGAGAGGATTGGGCTTTGCGCAACAGCGGTATCATGGTGCATGGCCAAGCTGTTGAAAGCATGCAAAAGGACCAGGATTTTCCCATTTCCATAGAGGTTCAATTATTGGGCGGACTAGGTCAAGGACCGCGTTCCACCGCTAACTTGTGTACTCCCGGGACACATGTAGTCATGGCGGACACGTTATTGACGCAGCATTGTATTTCTTCCCGGTCTAAGACTTATGATGGTGAGCAGTGGGTGCATGTGCGGGTGGAAGTTTATGGTGATTCTTTAATACGCCATGTGGTGGAAGGCGATACCGTACTGCAATACAGTAAACCGCAAGTGGGGGGCGAGGTAGTCAATGGTTTTGATCCTGCGGTAAAAATTGACGGGCAACTCCTCACCTCGGGAACCATCTCTCTACAAAGTGAAAGCCATCCGGTGGAATTTAAAAATATTCGATTGTTAAATTTATGCGGATGTACCGATCCAAAGGCAAAAAATTATAAAAGTTATTTTCTCATACCCAGCCCGCAGAGCTGTGTATATTAATGCCACATGTCGGTAGTAATTCAGCCGCTGCTGGTCGAAAAAATCACCTTGAAGCACTTGTTCAGACCAAGGTCTGCTTTGCTTTGTATACTTTAGGGTTATTTTATCCTAAAATCATCAGCTTGTTATGAATAAACTAATCCTGACAGTTTTATTTACCTACGCCTCTTTAAATCTAGGGGCCCAGATTAGCGCCAAATTAATGCGCTACATGGACATTTCTGACCAACAAATAGTGTTTGTGTATGGTGGAGATTTATGGTTGGTATCCAAACAAGGTGGTTTAGCCAATCAATTGACCCATTCGCCGGGCGAAGAGTCCTGGCCGCGGTTTTCTGGGGATGGAAAATTTATCGGTTATACCGCCAGTTATCAAGGAAACGCGGATATCTACGTGATTCCGACCACCGGTGGGGTGCCCACCAGAGTTACTTACCAATCTTTCGGAGATCGAATGGTGGATTGGCATCCAGATGGACAACGCCTGTTGTTTGCTTCAACGCGAGAGAGTGGGCGCCAAAGCACCAGCCAATTTTATCTGGTGTCCCGACAAGGCGGATTTCCGGAAAAGTTAGCCATCCCCTATGGAGAGCTCGCTAGTTATAGTTCTGATGGACAAAAACTGGCCTACATTACCAAAATAACTGAAAATTATCCTTTTAAACGCTACCGTGGTGGGTTATCATCAGACTTGTTGATTCACGATTTCACTACCAAAAAAACCATCAATGTCACCAATAATCACGCTAACGATGGTAAACCGGCCTGGGCTGGTGATCACGTTTATTTTCTATCGGACCAGGCTGAGGATATGCGACGCAATCTCTGGCGACATGACCCTAAAACCGGGCAAAACAAACAAATCACCCATTACAAAGATTTTGACATCACTTATCTTTCCGCCGGACCGCAGGATCTGGTGTATGAAGTAGGGGGTACCCTGTATCGCATGGATTTAAAAGACTTGAAACCCCAGGAAGTAAACGTGCAGATCGTCAGTGACCTTTCCGTCGAAATGCCCCGGGTGGTTAATGTTAGCAGCAACATTACCAACGCCAGCGCCTCTCCGGAAGGTAAACGCATCGTTTTTGAAGCCCGCGGAGAATTATTTAATGTGCCGGTTAAGGAAGGTTATAGCATCAATCTAACCAAAAGCAGTGGTGCTTTTGATCGCGAACCGGCCTGGTCACCGGATGGTCAATGGATCGCTTATTGGAGTGACCGCAGCGGCGAGAATGAAATCTGGTTACAAAGTTCTGATTACAGCAAACCAGCTCGTGCATTGACTAAACGCAACAAAGGCTACGGCTATCGCTTATTTTGGTCGCCGGATGCCAAACGGATCGCTTTTATCGATCATACTAACGACATTCTGGTGGTGACCGTCGATAATGGCAATACGGTCAAAGCCGGCAACACTTACTGGGAAACCGGCCATGGTGGCCGACATGGATATACCATCTCCTGGTCACCGGATTCGCGTTGGATCGCTTTTACCCAAGGCGAAGAAAATAACCACAATGCCATCTATGTGTTTAATACGGAAACTTCTAAAACCAGCCGGCTCACCGATCCTTTTTATGATAACTTGAATCCGGCGTTCTCTGTGGATGGTAAGTATTTGTTTTTCCTCACCAACCGCACCTACAATGCCCTTTATTCGGACCTGGGTGATGGCACCTGGATCTATCCCAATGCCACCAGGATTGCAGCCGTTGCCTTAACGGATAGTGTACCTTCGTTGTTAAAACCCAAAAACGATGTATTACCCGCTGACGAAAAGAAGATGCCCAAGGACACCGGAAAATTGGTTGTGCACATTGAAACCACGCGCTTCGAATCGCGACTGGAACTGTTGCCCCCTGCCGCCGGCAATATTGGTGGATTATTTCCCTTTGAAGGTAAATTAGTTTACACCAGAGGCTCCAATTCAGGATCCACGTCTTTTGCCACCACGCTGATGGTTTACGACCTGGAGAAACGCGATGATAAATCCGTGATGGAGGATATCAACCAGGCTGTTATGACAGCAGATGGAAAGTCTATCCTGGTAGGCAGCAAAGGACGTTTTGGTATTATCAAACCTCAACCGGGACAAAAGCTGGAAGAAACGATTCCCACCGACGGATTGGTGATGAACCTGGTACCTAAAGAAGAGTGGAAACAAATTTTTCACGATACCTGGCGTCGTTACCGGGATTTCTTCTACGATCCTGCGATGCATAAAATGGATTGGAATGAGTTGCGCACCCGTTATGGGGCTTTACTGGAGGATGCCCGGACCCGCTGGGATGTCACCAACCTGCAATCCAACCTGCAAGCAGAATTAAGTGCTGGTCACACCTATACCAATGGTGGGGATGCTGAACAAGTAGAACCGCGCAGCACGGGATACCTGGGCATGGATTGGGCTGTACAAAATGGGTTATATCGCATCAAACGTATCGTCCGCCCGGCCAGTTGGGATCATGAAGTGCGCTCCCCATTTGATATTCCAGGATCAGAAGTTCAGGAAAATGATTATATCCTGGCCGTAAACGGACGCCCTTTAAACATTAATCAAGATCCCTATGCTCCGTTTGAGGGATTGAATGGGCAAACCGTGGCGTTAAGTGTTTCCCGCAGTGGTAAAACGGAAGATCAAAAAATAGTGGTGGTAAAATGCCTCACGCACCAGCAAGAAGTTCAACTGCGTTATCTGGAATGGATAGAAAATAACCGCAAAATGGTGGATAAATTATCCAATGGTCAACTCGGTTATGTATATATGTCCAATACCTCCGGACAAGGCCAATTAGAATTGGTACGGATGTTCTATGGTCAATTGGACAAAAAAGGATTTATCATTGATGAGCGCTTTAATGGCGGTGGACAGCTGGCGGATCGTTTTTTAGAATTAATGCGCCGTCCGATAGTATATAATCTCCATTGGCGGCACGGTCGTGATCATACCTGGCCTGTTAAAGCCAACACCGGCCCGATCGGTATGTTGATTAATGGCTGGGCTGGATCCGGTGGTGATGGACTGCCTTGGGCATTTCAGGAACTCAAAGCAGGTCCGATAGTCGGAGAAAGAACCCTGGGCATACTGGTGGGACCAGCTACCGGACACCGGCTCATCGACGGAGGAAGCATCACCGTACCGGATGCCCGTTTGTATGATAATGACGGACATTGGTTTTGGGAAGGAGAAGGAGTTGCTCCTGATTTTGAAGTTTGGGATGACCCCAACATTATCAGCCAGGGACGGGACCCTCAAATGGAAAAAGTGGTGGAAGAAGTACTCAAAGGGATGCGCAGTGGTCCCCGCATGACTCCGGCACCTAAACCTGAAGACCGCACCGCCAAAGGACTGAATAAAAAAGGATAAACAAACATAACCTAGCCGGCTGGTTTCTTAGGCCAGTCCGGCTAGGTTTAAATATCGTTGATGACTATTTTTGCAAGTCAATGATCACTGGGCTAATCGGTGACTACAATTTTTCTGGTATACGTTCTTTGCCGATGGGTGAGCGTGATAAAATAAATTCCCGGCAATAATCCGGCGGAAATTGTCACGTTGCGCTCCCCGTTAGTTACAGGTTGTGTATAAACTGCAACTCCGGCCAGATTATAACAAGTTACCTGGATCAGACTTAGATCAGGATGATTGATTTCCAGTTGAAGGTCACCTTTGACCGGGTTGGTAAGCACTCGAAACATACTATTTTCCACCGTATTTGAATTTACTGCGGACGTCGCTTGAAATTGCAGGATAGCTATACCGGTACGATAGTCTAACACATACACGCGATTAGCCCCATAAACTACATCAAACACGTTATATGGGGGACTAAATTGACCTAATAACACCGGCGACTGCGGGTTGGTAATTTGATAAATGAATAAGCCCTGGTATAATGAGGATACCAACAAAGTATCATTAATTATTTCAAAACTGGGGTTATTCCACCAACCAAAATCCTGTTTGAGGATAATGGGATGAGCGGGATTTGCCGTATTTAATAAGATACCCCCGCCTCCACCTACATAGACATAATTTTTATAGCCTATCAGGTCATCAATAGGCGTTGGCAAAGGAAGTGAATCCACCGCCTGCGGTGCCGACTTATTGGTTACATCAATAATTTTCAGACCATAATTGCGTTCATAGGCATAGACATAATTACCCACCACTAACAAACGTTCTACATCTTTACCCGAAGCATAATAACCCACCTCTAGCGGACGAGAAATAGTACTGATGTCATAAATACGTACACCACCACGCCAATCGGCGGTATAAACATAATTCCCTACCACCTGCAAATATTCTAAGCGGCTTGTGGCCGGCACGTCTACAATAATTACCGGATGACTCAAATCCCTTATATCCACTATACTCCATCCGCTCCAGCGATTGGCTAAAAATGCGTAATCACCGGAAAGCGCGATGTAGGAGGCCTGTTTTTCAATGGTGCCCAATTTTTTTATGTCGGCAGGATTGGTGGAATTCAAAATGACAACGCGTGCATAAGCAGCAAGGAACACAGCTTGTTTACTGACAGCAATCGAGCTAAAATACCCGCCATAATTATAGGGTGAAACCACACTTACCGGTTTATTAATATCGCTGATATTGTACAATCCAATATTTTCATTGTCGATGGTAAAAAGATAAGGTAATTTAACTCTGGATTTAACGCTGCCTGTAGCATTTAAATTTATTACCCATTGAGGTGCGAGTGGGTTTTTAAGATTGTACACTCTGACACCATGACCCTGGGCTGAACAAAACAATAATGTATCCATCAATTCAAAATCATACAGCCAATCTGTTTTTATAGTTTTGAGTATTTGCGGGTGTTGCTGGTCTTCAATGGATAAGATATACATGCTATCCCGGCTACCTACGATCAACTTATTTTCATAAATTTCTACCGTATTCACATAGTCTTGGGTCAGAGCGAAAGTGCTTGCTTCCAGGTTTGACAGATGGCGATGATTGATCAGAAAAAGATGATTAATGCCATAAGATCTCGGCGCTGCATAAATCATTTGACCACTAAAGGCCAAGTCTTCGACGTTGGCATTTAAATCCACCTCATCTAAAAATAACGGCGCTTCATGGTTTTGAATAGAATAGGCAACCAATTTTTCATCTCCGGACAAATAAAGAATATGATTATAATAATATATACCGGAAATATACAGGTCCACCTGAATGTCTTTAATCAAGCGGGGTGCGGCCTTATTGAGCACAGAGTATACGTATAAATGGCGGGAAACGCCTATGTACAAGTAATTGCCTTCAATGTAAAAGTCATTTACCCTTTGGTCAAAGTTAACTTTACTTAATTCAACCGGTACCAATGGATTGGTGATATTTAAAATCAACACATTAGCGCCACTATTCAGATAAGCGATGTGCGTCTGTAATGGATCAAAATACAAGTTACTGTAACTCCCATAGGACCAGCGGCCAATTTGTCTCAACGGTTCCTGAGCCCTGGTCACTGGTGCGGCGTAGAAGTGCAATACGATGAGCAGTAACACTTTACTAAATGAAAATAGGAGGTTTCTGCTCCCTTTAATACCGGAATTCATAATTTAACTTAATTTTTGGATGAATAAAAAAACACCCGGTACGTCACTTCAAAGATACTTAGTCCTCCAAGCGGTTTTCAGCGGATAAGCCCCTCGACTTATTTCGTGATCAATCTATCCATGCAGAGAATGTGATCAATTCGATCAGAATTTTACAATGATAAAAATCAAGGTGAGTAATGACATTAAGATTTTTCTAATTTTTAAATGAATATTCTTGCAAACTCTGCGGTATCCGTCCGTGCCACAAGAAAAAATTAACCTATTTTAGTTGGGCGTTGGCTGTTAGCTCTCTGGAAGAACCAAAAGGTTCATTATTCGTTTGATATAAACCCAGATCGCATATCTGAATAAACATTTAAAGAAATTTCGCTAAAGGACAATCAGAATGGTTCAAAATGAATTTATGACTTAGAGGAATTCAATTTGCAGTGTATAAAAACCCATGAATAACTTTTTATGGAAAATACGATTAAATATAGTTTGTTAGTTTATCTGATCGTCAATTTTACCCTGACCTTTTGGTGGCCCAGTTACCGGGTCTGGAAAAAAACAGGCATCTTTCCAATAACTTTTTCGAACCGCGATGATGCACACGATTACATCGGCAAGGTGTTTAGACTATTATTAGCTGCCCTATTGATGATGGGTGGAATCTACGTATTTTATCAGCCGGGAATCAAATATTTATTGCCCATCTGGTATTTAGATATTTCCTGGTTAAAAATTAGCGGTATGTGCTTATTATTTATAGCCTTAATTTGGATAAGCATCTCCCAATATCAGATGGGATCGTCCTGGCGTATCGGTATAGATAATCAGCACAAAACAGCCCTGGTCACCACGGGGGTGTTTGCCCTGTCCAGGAATCCGATTTTCCTGGGCATGATCTGCTCTTTGATGGGGCTATTCCTGGTTATTCCCAACGCAGTTACCCTCACCGTGTGGATCTGTGGGATGATTACCATTTCTATCCAGGTCCGTTTAGAAGAAACTTTTTTAACCGGCTGGCATGGCGCTGATTATAAAAATTATTGTGCCCGGGTCAGGAGATGGTTGTAACGATAAAAAGAGGCTAAAGCCGGATGGGCCATCATCGTTAGCGTCCGCGACTTTAATTAACAAATCCTCCTGTTTTTAACCCGGGGATGGGTGACTTTTTCTTAGGTGCAAATTTGGTCGTAAATGGTTGAAAGATGGTTATAAAATGAGCCTGGTCCAATTTGGCAGCGCCGCGTTCAGTTTCCTGATCATTCACACTCAGGCGAAAAGACATGGCATGACCGAGGACATCGGTAGAGGATATAGTCGCTGCATCGGCCAACAATTCCAACAAACGGGGCCGTGCATATTGACCGCTCTGGCTTATTCCTTCTACACCCTGATGATCATAATTAGTCTCCGTATAATAAATCGTGTCTTGTCTCAACAGCATGACTATACGCCCATGATGATAAGGGCCGTAACAACCCAGAAACGTGTATTCGAAGGTTAGTTTTTCACCTTCATCCATGCGCTGCAGGTGCTCCTGCAGGGTTTTAAGAGAAGGATCAGCAAACAGGGTTGTGGACCAGATGAGACTCATGCAGAATATGATGTATACCATTTAGCGATGGGAATTAATTTTTCTGTATAGACGCTAAATTTAAGGTTAGGTCAGGAGATAATTGGTTAAAACCGTGTTAAACCCCAAAAAGCCGGCAGGACATTTTTTTGATTTATCATTACAACTGATGCTAATCATCCCATGTACAGGTTATTTCTGGAATATAAATCGTAATATTGCGATTATTATTATTTTTAAAAATTTCCTATGGCAACCGACGATCAACTAAAAAATCTGGTTAAACAAAAATACAGCGAAATAGCCTTACAAGATAAAGAATTCAATCAGGCTTCTTGTTGCGGATCAGGCGGTTGTAGCACTGAGGTGTATAACATCATGAGCGAGGAGTACCATGGGTTACCGGGTTATAACCCAGAAGCAGATCTGGGACTGGGATGTGGTTTACCTACCCAGTATGCTAACATTCAGCCCGGTGACCTGGTCATTGATCTGGGCAGTGGCGCCGGTAATGACTGTTTTGTGGCCCGCTCGGCTACTGGATCATCCGGCAAAGTGATTGGCATTGATTTTTCCCCGGCCATGATCGAAAAAGCCAGGATAAATGCTGATAAATTAGGACTTAACAATGTCGAATTCCGTCAGGGGGATATCGAAAAAATACCGGTAACCGCTAATAAAGCAGATGTTATAGTCAGCAACTGCGTACTCAATCTGGTGCCTAATAAAGCACAGGTGTTTCGTGAAATTTACCGGGTACTAAAGCCGGGAGGGCATTTCAGCATCTCCGATGTGGTCATCGTCGGTGAACTTCCGGATGCTTTACGACATGATGCGGAAATGTATGCCGGTTGTATTGCCGGAGCTATTCAAAAAAATGACTATCTCAGCATGATTCAAAATACCGGATTTCAAAATATTATTATCCAAAAAGAAAAGGCTATTCTCATCCCGGACGACCTGTTACGTCATTATCTGCCTGCTGACCAATTGGCCGCCTTTAAAGCCGGACATACGGGTATCTTCAGCCTCACGATTTACGCTGAAAAAACGCTGGAGGCCTGTTGCGACACCCCAGGGTGCTGTTGAATTTAAGTTAATTATACCATTGCTTTTGAGAGCGGCTTCTTTAACGCCAACGTTTATGCGGTTTAGGTGAATCTGTCCAGCTTAAGGGATGATGATAAACCAAGCTTTTTCAGTTGTACCAAGTAATAATTTAGATTAAAAATCAATACCTATCAAACGCTCCAATGTGGTGGTGGCCATATAGGCCTTTTAATTAACTGAAAATGTCAAATTTTTTTATCAAAAACCACCTACCCGGGAGACCAAAGCGAAACATTCCCGCGGATATGCAAGCACAAACCTAAAGCTGTTCAACAAAATGAGGTAAACGGAAAAGGCAGGTTTTCGTGATTCAACGTCGTTCTGGAGGGTTTCACCGACAAAAATTGGACGTAATGAAGGTGGTAGCTAGGTTTGTAATATCAACCAAATAACTACAGTTTACATTCACAATATTAATCTGACAACATGAAAAATCGCACAAAATTAGCCTTCATCACCACTACAGTCCTGGTCGTCTATTTGCTGACCGGTTGCCTCCCTTCCTTACAACCACTTTACACCACTGATAAATTGGTGCTTCTAAATGGCCTCACCGGAGTCTGGCAAGCGGAGAATGGCGGAACTGACCAAAACGGAACATCAAAAAAGCCGGAAGTTTGGACCTTTCGCAAAGAGGAGGACAAGAGTTACTTATTGATTCATGAAGATGAAGACGGCTTTGTGGCGGCATTAGATGTCCATGTCGTGAAGCTAGGCAGCCATTATTTCATGGATTTTTACCCCGGGCAATTACCGAATGACGAAACCATCAATTCGGTTGGCAAAATCGTCCGGGACCCATTACAAATGAACAGTTTTTTGCAGTTGCATTTACTGGCCGTGCATACCTTTGCCAAAATAGAGCTGTCTGCTAAGAAATTAAAAATTAACATGTTCGACCCAGATTTTTTAAAAAACCTGCTAGAGGGCCAGCAAATCCGCATCAAGCACGAGAAAATTGATGACGATTATATTCTGACCGCTTCTTCTTCTGATTTGCAGAAATTTGTGGAGAAATATGCCGAGGAAGAGGAAGCGTTTCTTGACGATCCTATGGTGCTGAATTTGCAAAACTAATGCCATGCACATCAGTTATTTGATAAAAAAAACTGTCCAGTACCGCATGGTCCAACATGTGTTGTTCTGGGCAATTTCTTTTTATGTACTGCTGCGGCTTTTTGCCTATTCGGACCAGGTGGCAGCAGTGGATGTGATTTATACCTTTTTATTCCACTTGAGTATTTTTCTGGCGGTATATGTAAACCTGATTTGGTTAATTCCATATTATTTACATACCAGAAAATATACCTGGTATTTTATTTTATTGATAGTATTAGTCGCCATTTCTATTGGTTGCAATTTGTTTACATTCAATTATTTATCTGATTTATTATTCCCCGATTATTACTTTATTGCTTATTATGGTTTTTGGGAAATAGCTCAATTCATTATCGCTTATATTATCATTACTTCATTAATAAAATTATCTAAAAGTTGGTTTCAATACCAGGAAATGCAATCCCAATTGCGGCGCTTGGAAAGTGAGAAATCAGCTGCAGAAATGAGCGCACTGAAATCACAAATGAACCCCCATTTCCTCTTTAACAGCCTGAACAACCTCTACGCCCTCGCCCTTGATCGGGACGATCGCACACCCAGCTTCATCCTCCGGCTTTCTCAAACGATGCGCTACCTTCTTTATGAGTCTAATACAGATTTCGGACCGTTGGAAAAGGAAATTGAGCACCTACAAAATTTCGTCGAAATGCAAGGGCTACGGGTTGGCGAAAAAGCTAAAATCAGCTTTGAGGTACAAGGCGACCCTGCCGGAAAACAGGTTGCACCGCTGCTGTTTCTGCCGCTGGTTGAGAACGGCTTCAAGCACGGCATCAAAGGGGACACCGCAGGGGCATTTATTAAAATCAATTTGCACATCCTGGACCATCAATTGGTATTAAAAACTGAGAACAACAAAGGCATCGTGGATGAGGTGAAAAGTGGTTCTTACAGCGGAGGCGTCGGGCTGGAAAACCTAAAGCGCCGGCTTAGCTTGCTCTATCCCGGCAAGCACCGCCTCGAAATTACCGATGGAATGAATACCTTCATCGTCATCCTAAAAATTGATACCGCATGAATATTCGTTATATCGCTGTGGACGATGAGCCGCTTTCGCTCCGCATCATTGAAAGATATGCGGCCGACCTGTCGCAGCTCGAACTTGTGGCTACCTGCGGGGATGCCTTCGAGGCCATGGAAGCCATGCGCCGTTCGCCCGTTGACCTCATGTTTCTCGACATCAATATGCCCAAGCTTTCCGGCATCAACCTGCTGAAATCACTGGACAGGCCGCCGCTGGTCATTTTCACCACTGCCTACCCCGAATACGCTATCGAAGGGTTCGAATTGGAAGCCGTTGACTACCTGCTTAAGCCCTTTTCCCAAGAGCGTTTCATTAAGGCCGTGAACCGGGTGGTGGACAAATTGGCCGCCGTTTCCCTGGATCCATCCAGTCCGGAATTCCTATTAATAAAAGCCGACAAAAAATTATATAAGATTGATTTTAAAAATATTAACTATCTAGAGGCCTATGGCGATTATGTGAAGATTTTTACCAAAGATAAGATGCTATTGACTAAAGAACGGCTTAGTACAGTGGAGCAACAGTTGCCGCCTGTGCAGTTCACCCGCATCCACCGCTCATATATTATTGCGCTGGCGGCCATTGAATTTATTGAGGGAAATTTGGTGAATGTAGGTAAGGAGAGACTGCCCATCAGTGAACATTTTAAGGAGGTGCTGATGCAGAAATTGAACAGGCGATAAATGATTAAACGCATCGCCTCCTCCCTGTGTATCGAGTTGTGCGATTTTGCTTTTAGGCCAAGAACGAAGATATGCTTACCTAACCCAATGGTGACGGCCCATGGCTATTCCTCCACATAATCCAGGTCTTTATCAAAAGTTTCTTCCAGATTCTGCAAGCCCCAAAAAGCCACCAGAATAGAAATAATCCCCACGACCGCGGCAGCATAAGCAGCACCTAGGAAAGGGCTTAAAATGCCAAAAAGAAACGCTTGAGGAATAACCGTGGCCCGGATAAAATTAAGGGCTGAGGTGGTAACGGTGGCGCGTATATTCGTACCGAACTGCTCCGCAGCCAGGGTGAGCAGTACAATAGTATACCCGGCGCTAAAACCCAGGAATAAAAAAATACCGTAATACAGAGTCAGCGAAAATTTGCCGAGACTAAAAAAAGCGATCATACCAACAGCATACATCAATAAATAAATGCGAATGGCTCTTTTGCGGCTGTTTAATAGCTGACTTACAAAACCACCAGATATATCGCCAAAGGTGAAGCCAAGAAAAAAGAAAGTAAATACCGTAGAAACGGCCGGTAAAGGGTCCATGCCCCAGGCTTTCCCGATCTCCGGGGTGAACGTCATCACCACGCCATTCATGAACCAGGCCGGAAATCCCATCAGACAGATGCTCAGGTATTTACGCAGGTGCCGCTGGTTTCCGAACAATACACGCAGGTCACCTTTCAGGTTGGTTTTAATTTTCATTTGGTTATAGAGCCCGGACTCCAGCACCCCCAAACGTAAGATAAGCAAGACAAAGCCCAGAGCTCCTCCTAACTGGTAGGTAAACTGCCAGGAATACCGCCCGCCAACATAAGCCCCGGCAATAGCCCCCAGCATACCGCAGCCGGCAATGATGGCCGGCCCAATACCGCGGTATTTCTGTGGCATTTGTTCGGTCACCAGGGTGATGGCGGCGCCTAGTTCCCCCGCCAAACCTAAGCCCGCCAGAAACCGCAAGCCCAGATAAGCTTCGTAGGAAGGCACATAAGCATTAGCCAGGGTGGCCCCGGAGTAGAGCACGATAGAGCCAAATAACACCGACAGGCGACCAAATTTATCCCCCAGAATGCCCCAGATAAAACCACCCACCAACATGCCTGCCATTTGGAGGTTAATCAACAGCACCCCTTTCTCCAAAAGGTCTGCTTCCGCTATGTCCAGGTCCAGCAAACTCTTCGAGCGCACAATGCTGAGGATAATAATATCGTACAGGTCCACAAAAAAACCTAAGGCGGAAGCTATGATGGCTAACCAAATATGTCTTTTCTTCTGCTACCTGCTGGTGTGCAAAGATGGTAAAGTAGGTAAATATTTTAAGGTTATGCTAGCGGTGCAAATAAAATCTCAGCCATAGAGGTCACCCACTTTTTATTTAGTCATTTTAATTTTATTAATTATTACATATTAAATATTAAAATGTTTCATAATATATCATATATTTATCATATAATAAATATTTTACACATTTCATTTAATTAAAATATATCGGTTTCTACAGCCCTGCTATTTGTTGATCAGTATCAAAAAGAAAAAATATTAACATTATCCTTTCAGTGAATATGATGTGTAATATTTTAATAAATTTTTACCCAAAATTAAATCCGCCAGACTGCAGGTTTAATGATCACGGTAATTATTGTCATTATAAATTGCTGCACCATCAAGATTAAATAATGTAATAATTGTCAAACTCTCCTTTTGTGGCTGGTGCTGCTTTATCTCGCATTTTAGTTATCACCTGATGCATCCATAAAAGACAAATCACGGATATTATCCATAAAAAGATCCACATGCTGGTCCACAGTCCGGTCCATTTTAATAAATAACCAAAAATAATTGGTGAAAAAAAACCACCTAACCCACCCAGCACACCGACCATTCCACCTACAGCGCCTACATCGTTAGGAAAATAATTTGGAATATGTTTGTATACTGCTGCCTTACCAATGCCCCATATAATACCTACTAAAAAAATAAAGAAGGTTGCTACCCAAATGTTGGCATGAAAAACAATATTAGTTGTGCCCTTCGCTAATATTTGTCTTTTGTTAATTTTATCTCCGGTTTTAACTACTGGTTCTTGCCACCAAGTCTTATGCGGTAATGCAGAATTTTTATTGCCATTTATTTGTTCTTCGTTTGGTTTTTTTACCAAAGTATACTTCAATTCGTCCACGCTTATCGAACTATCAGTAACTAATGTTACGGTGCCAGATTGTTTCGCCATTATGCCTACACCTGGGGAATTAAAAGTCATTTTGGGAATAATCAGCAAAAAACAGAAAATAATAGAGGTTACAAATATCCAGTACATTACTTTCCGTGCTCCAAATTTATCCGACATCCAACCGCCCAGCGCTCTGATCAGCCCAGATGGCATGCTGAAAACAGTTGCTAGCAGCCCCGCTGTAATCAGCGAAACAGAATAAACATTCAAATAATAAGGCACCAACCACTGGGATAAAGCAACAAAACAACCAAAAACAAGGTAATAATATAACCCGAACCTCCAAACTCTCACTTCTTTCAGAGGCTTTAACATCTCTGTAAATTTTTTATTTGCCGCTGTTGCTGATTTTTTATTTTTTGTAAACAGGAGAAAAATAATCCCCATTATAATTAAGGCTAATGCATAAATTTGGGGTAATTGCCTCCAGTTATCAAGGTTTTCACCGTCATTGGTAAGTCTTTTTAATAAAGTGGGAGCCAATAAGGTTGTTATACCGGCCCCAAAATTTCCCATGCCAAATATACCTAAAGCTCTACCTTGCCATTCTTTAGAAAACCACATGGATGTGGATGCAATTCCTATTGAAAAACCGACTCCTGCCAGACCAAAGCCAAAACTACATAAAGCAAAAGAATAAAAATCGTCAGCGTAAGAAATTAAATACATAGGAACTGCGCATAAAATTAACAGTCCACCCAACATCCACTTTCCACCGTATTTATCCGTCCAAATCCCGCCATGAAGCCTAAATATGGAACCACTTAATACCGGAATAGCCAAAAGCCAGCCCACCTGTATTGTGTCCCATTTAAAAATTTGATTATCTACTAAGAATGCCACCAGAACTCCATTGAACATCCAAACTGCAAAACATATGGTAAAGGCAAGCGTGTTGAAAAACAGCATTCGGTAAGATAAACCACTTACTTTTTGTTCCATAATTACTGATTCTTAAAATTTGTAACCTAACCCAAAACTAATTATCCAAATATTATTTTTAGTCCTGGGACTCAGAACATAATACATTGGGGCAACCACCGAAATTTTCCGATAACTGATCTGCATTCCCGCACCCAATATTGGTGTAAATTTTTTATTATAATATCTGATGGAAGGAAACATATTGAAAGAAATACCGTATATACCGTGCTCAAGCCTGATCCCTGGGCCACCAAAGTTAATGAACAGTGAACTTTGGGAAGTTCCCTTATGAGGGTGGATACTTATATTTATTGAGCCAACAGCCTTAAAATCTATGTGTGACGGTGCTTTTGTAGTTTTTACTTCCTGCGAATACAATAGATTTAAACCGGTAATAAAAATAAGTGCTAAAAATATTTTGCTCATGCTGGTGTATTTTTACTTTTACCTACACCAAGAGGATTGGCACGAAATAAGCATCATGAAAATGAACTTAATGACGCATTCTCCTGGTGAACACAAATAAAATTAAACAGCACACAAAATATAACAAGGGGATTTGATTTATTGATGATTTTGATCATTTTGTCCAATGCCTGTGCATTAGGCTACCGATTCATGTTTTTGAAACTCCAGAACCTCATTCAACAAAGAATCTTCAGGCCACTTTGCGGTAGCGAAAAATAGCTAACGACACCAACACCAGAGCAAAGGCCAGCATAATAAAAAAATTGGGCGCCAGATCAGCAAAACCACTGCCTTTGATGATGACAGAACGCATGACGATGATCATATAAGTGACCGGATTTAATTGGTTGAGGACTTTAGCCCAATCCGGCATACTTTCAGCGGGCGTAAACAAACCACTAAGCAACACAAACACCATGATAAAAAAGAAAGAAATAAACGTGGCCTGCTGTTGGGTATCCGCAAAAGAAGACAACAATAAACCAAAGCCTAAAATAGCGATCAGGTAAATACCGGCAAAAGCATAAATAACAACAAAATGACCCACCGGCCAGATGCCATGAATGAGCCACGCTACCACGAAACCAATAGTCATGGTAATCATACCCAGGACCCAAAAGGGAATCAATTTGCCCAGGATAAAATGGTGCTTGCGAATGGGTGTAACATTAATTTGCTCGATGGTTCCGGTTTCTTTTTCAAACACGATATTCATCGCCGATAAAAAGCTGGCTATCATGGTCAGCAACAGCGCTAAAATACCGGGGACCATGAACAACTGATAATCAAAGGCGGGATTGTACCAGAAACGGGCCCAAACGTCTATCTGCTGTACCGGACTAAACCGTGGCCATTGCAGCCATTCCTGACGGATCTCCTGGTTAAAGCGGGAAATGATTTGACCGGCATATTGTGCACCCAGACCTCCCTTCATCCCATTTATAGCATTGGCATAAATGGCCACAGTCGTTTCATCCTCACGGATGAGATTGCGCTCAAAATGTGGTGGGATAATCACCATGACATCCGCCGTATTGTCGTCCATGCTGGTTTTAGCCACGGCATAAGAGGGAGCAAAGTCCTCGAGTACAAAATAACCGGAAGCCACCATTTTCTGCACCATACGCTGGCTATACATGGAACGGTCATGATCCACCACCACCAGGTTGATATTTTTCATCTCATAATCGGCTGCAAATGGCAGAATAATCAATTGCACCAACGGCATAGCCAGAAACATGCGCAGGATAGCCGGATTGCGGAAGATCTGGCGGAATTCTTTCTCGAGCAAAAATTTAATGGTATGCATAAGGCTCGGACGTTAATGAACTGAGATCAGATAAGCGATCAATAACCATCTTTCATACTTTCAAGCGTAAATCAAAACGGCGAATGCTGATAACCAGGAAGACCAGGGTCATACCCAGGAGGATAAATATTTCTTTCCAGACCATAGATAAACCCAGTCCTTTGATCAGTACGCCCTGCGCAATGATATAATACCAGCGCGCCGGTACTACGTGGGAAAAAATTTGCAGCGGTTTCGGCATATTTTCAATAGGAAACATAAACCCGCTCAGAATAAGCGTAGGTAACATTAGCCCCACCATACTCAGGAACATAGCCACTAACTGTGAGTTGGTCACGGTACTGATCATTAATCCGAGGGCCAAGGAAGTCAGAATATAGATCAGGCTCACCCCAAAAAACAAAGTCAGCTGACCATGCAACGGAACTTCCAGCAGAAAATGACTAATGACCAGAATAAGAATAACGTTAATGAAAGATAACAGCAGATAAGGTAAGGCTTTGGTCAGAATAACCTGCGTGGGTTTCACCGGCGAAACCAACAAAACTTCCATATTGCCGTTTTCTTTTTCGCGTACGATAGCTACCGAAGTCATCATGGCGGACAACAACATGACGATCATGGCTATCAAACCCGGCACGAAGGCATAGGCGCTTTTGAGTTGTGGGTTATACATGAGCCTTACCTCGGTATGGATTGCATAGGGCAAAGTTATTTCCCCCCACAGCCGGTCTTGAAAGGACCGGATAATGCCTTGGGCATAATTGACCACCGTGGTGGCGGTATTGGTATCCGAAGCGTCGGCAATGAGTTGAATGACCGACCGGTGCAGGTGCTCCAGGTCACTGTCGAAATTAGGCGGAATAATCATGACCAGCCGGACCTGATTGCGCCGAAAAAGCCTTTCAAGATCAGCTTCCGAATGCACGGCATCTTGGACCCGGAAATAACGGCTGGCCTCCAACTCGGTGATCAACTCACGGCTGCGTTCATCCCCGGCCTGGTCCCAAACCGCCAGATTGGTTTGTTTGACTTCATTGGACAGGGCAAATCCAAACAAAATGATTTGTACCACTGGTAGGCCGAACAAGATGATCAGCGACCGCCGGTCTCGCAGAATGTGCCGGAATTCTTTGATTAAAAAAGCTAAAAAAGTTTTCATTTGACCTGCTTTTATTCCTGTCGTTTTGCCTGACGGGCCAGTTGATAAAATACACCCTGCATGGAATCCTCACCGAAGCGTCGACGCAACGCCTGTGGGCTGTCCAATGCGGCGATGCGACCATCTACCATAATAGTTACCCGGTCACAATACTCGGCCTCATCCATATAATGCGTCGTCACAAACAAGGTGATGCCCTGTGCCGCCGCCTCATAAATCAATTCCCAAAATTGACGGCGCGTAATGGGATCCACGCCTCCGGTAGGTTCATCTAAAAAAACAATCTGGGGTTGATGTTGAATGGCCACCGAAAAGGCTAATTTTTGTTTCCAGCCCAATGGGAGATGACGCACCTGAGTCTTCGCCTGGTCCTGCAACCCTAAGCGCCGGATGAGCTGCTCTCCACGCTCGTCCAATTGCCGCCCTCGCAAGCCGTAAATACCCCCATAGAACCGGATGTTTTCAGCCACGGTCAGCGTATCGTAGAGTGAAAAGCGCTGGCTCATGTAACCAATACGTTTTTTTACTTCTTCCGGCTGACGAAAAACATCCAGACCAAGGATGTTGGCTTCCCCGGACGTTGGGGAGAGTAACCCGGACAACATACGCATCGCGGTAGTCTTTCCTGCCCCGTTCGCCCCCAGAAAGCCAAATATTTCACCGCGGTACACCTGAAAGGATATATGGTCTACGGCTATAAACTGGCCAAAACGTTTAGTCAGCTGATTAACTGCGATGATGATGTCTTTGTCCATGGGGGTTACGCTTTAAGAAATAGCTTCAGTTCGGGTCAAATAAGCCATAAAACAATCTTCTATCCCCGGTAAGATGCGTCGCACCTGCGCCTGGGCTAAACCTCGGGCAGCCAACCAGATGCGCAGACGGGATTCATCCATGGTGCCCGGAATAAAGGCGGCATGATGGGCGCTGCCAAAGGCAAAACAACTGACCAGATCAGGGTGCTCGCGCACTTGTACCAACAGATCATACATGTTACCGCTCTCTAAAGCAAACAAATCCGCTCCAAAATCCTGCATAAAGGTTTCCGGTGTACCTAACTTCAGAATCTTGCCCTGATCCATTAAAGCCAGCCGGTCACAGCGCAACGCTTCGTCCATGTATGGGGTAGATACCACAGTAGTGATGCCCAGCTGCTTCAAGTGTTCCAGAATGTCCCAAAACTCACGTCGCGAGACCGGATCTACACCGGTGGTGGGCTCATCCAGCAATAGAATTTTAGGTTTATGAATGAGGGCACACGCCAGGGCCAACTTCTGTTTCATACCACCGGATAATTGGGCGGCACGACGATGGGCAAACGGTTCCAGCGGATGGTAGATATCGCGGATGTAATCGTAATTCTCGGCAATGCTGGTGTTGAATACGGTAGCAAAAAATTCCAGGTTCTCCTTGACGGTCAGATCCATATACAAAGAAAACCGGCCGGGCATATATCCCGTGTACAAGCGAATTTTTTCAAAATCGCGCACGCCGTCCTCTTCATTAATCTTAAATGATCCGCCATCCGGTAAAATCAGGGTAGCCAAAATGCGGAACAGGGAGGTTTTTCCAGCTCCATCGGGGCCGATGAGTCCAAAAAGCTCACCTGAACCGATGGTCAGGGTTATCCCGTCCAACGCCTTGATCTGGGTCTGCTGGTAAACTTTGCCGATGTTATTTAGCTGGATCATGCTCCGGTGTATTAAAAATCACTTCGCCAAACATGCCGAGCTTGAGAAAGCCATCATTGGGGACTAAAATTTTCAAAGCATAAACCAGGTTCGATCGTTCATCCCGCGTTTGAATAGTTTTCGGAGTAAATTCGGCTTCATCCGCTATCCAGATAATTCTACCCGTATACGTACGGCTACC
>JAYRWN010000124.1:0-2855 GCA_041917975.1 Saprospiraceae bacterium
AAATTTTCTAGGTTTAAAAAATCGAGGGTATATCAAGCCCGGATATAAAGCTGACCTGGTTCTCTTTGACCTGAAAAAATTGGAGGACCGGTCAACGTTTAAGGAGCCTCACCAATATCCAACCGGTATACACGGCGTTTGGATTAATGGCGTACAGGTAGTTAACAACAGCAAATTAGTCCAGGCTTATCCGGGAAGAGTTATTGATCACCGGGAGAGCTCTTTATTTAATTGAAATTGCAGGAATTTAATTTGAAAATATTGTTATAAATTTTGACCTAAGATTTACTCGGATACGTAATATCTGATTTTATATAAAAGGCATTTTATTTTCGGATGATTAGGACCGTTATTTTTTAGCCTGGACCTGAAGGTCATTCCAGAAAAGTGATAATTTCAACAAGGGTTACCGGCGCCGGCAAATCGCAACATTATATTTGGAAGTTTTATACAAAAAAATCAAAGTTATGAGGATGAATAAATTATTAGGATTTATATCCTTTATTTTTCTAAGTTGTTCATCAGCACAAAATAAACCTAAGCAACCGGTTATAACTGAGGGCTCAGCTGGATTGCATGGTTACATCAGTTTCGACTCCGACCAGCCTCCTGCAGGTTATGGTGCCGGTATAAGTTTTTATTCCGCCGTCTGGCCGCTGGTGGATAAACCATTAGCCGACTTCCAGATCGGACTGCCAAGTACCTGGATTATTCCTGAAAATTCAGATGTTGATTTCCCTTTATGTCCCCAAGGAACTTATGCCAGGGATAATTGGGCAGAAAGGGGACCGACTTGGGGAAGTGTGTTCCAGACGGTGGAGGGAGGTCTTGGTTATTGGGCAGGAAATAACTTCCGATACGGACCACCAAAGTTCAGTATGAATGGAACGTCTAGCTGCTATGATTTCGAGATAGCCTCTCCGGGATGGGATTTTTTTTACCATAATACACCTCTGGCTGATGATAAAATGGGCATTGCTCAACTTAGTAATAGTATGCTTGTTCCTCCAGACGGGTTAACCTTCGAGGGCAATCCTGATGGCCTTTTTTTGGGGTATGCCTGGATGGCTCTGCCATTTATGGAAGAAAAGCAGGGTCCTCCGCCAACCGGAGAAAACAGTTGGACCTTGTTCTTAAATGCTGATAATTTTAAAGGCCCGGTGGCTTATTATGTCCCTGAAACATGGAGTAAGATATCAAAAGGCTACCCAACAGATAATAAACGTGGTCTTGATGCCAGGGATGGTGAAATGGGGGGTGGCGCTATGGAGATCAATACCGTCCCTAGAATGGACGCAAAAATAGCCGGCGATACCGTCTTTTATAAGATACCAAAGTTACAGTTTCCGGTAGATGATCATGGCCGGACGATATTGGTGCAAGACGTAAAGTATTATTCTAAACAGGCTCTTTTCAATTCTTTTAAAGCGTGGCGCAATGGAATAAATGCTTGTACGGGAGCATTTGACAAAAGTGGCTCGTGGGAACCTGACCTAAGCACAGAAATGCCGCCATTTGATCAGGGCGGAGTTAAGCTGACAAATATCGATCAGGCTTTTACTACCATGATTTTTTCTGATAATGTATTTGGAATCCAATGGGAAAAAAATGACCTGACCGAGCCAGGGATATTTCCGCAATACTACCGGCAGGTGGGTGATAACAACAGGGTCGCTGTGCCTGTTGCTGAAGTTCCTGCTGACCTGATATCCAAAGAATTCAGACTGGCTCCAAGAGGAGAACCTTACACCTCCCCCCAAACCGGGGTCTGGGCGAATCCTGGTCCCGCCTCTGAGTCGTATGAGGTGGTTTTATTGGATGGGTCAACGGTCACCTATTGCTGGTACCGTTTTGTTGATCAGCCGTCCCTGCAACAGTTCAATTGGAGCCGGAAGGATAAAGAAAAACTCCAGGCGCTGGTAGAGAAGGTCCATGCGCATTGGCTCATTGATCAAGAATATATCGAACCGCTGAAAACAGGTGGCCTGGTTACTCTGGATCCGGCTTTGATGGTTAAGCCCCCTAAAGGTTTTGAGGTCGGTTTTGTACCCATTGTTACCGGTCAGAAATAGGATTTTTCGATCTCTGTAGTAGTTTCAGAGGTGCTTTTTCCGCACATTCTCCCAGGTTTTAAAGTTCATCCCTTTTTGTATAATATTTACAGTTTTTAGGTTAAAAAATGATTGATGTTTATATATGGAGACGATGAATAGAATTTAGATTTTTAGTCCAGAACACTGCAATAAACTCTCTTTTTAGTATGAAGCCAGGTTTCTCGATATAGTATTTGGGTGTCGCTTGCTGAGATTTAAGTCATTGCTCAATTTCACTGAATTTTTATAGTATTCAAGCTAAAAAATATAAACCTGAGTACTCTTGTCTTTTGACTTTTATAACCAATAATTCACATTTGTGTGTGTATTTTGTCTTTATATTTATTAATTGTATATATAAATATAAGAGATGTAAGAATTACCTGAGTCCCGTTATATTAAAATAAATATTCATTTGGCATATTATTTGCCTTGTAGTCTTGTAAGAAGATTAAATTATTAATAATTGATTGATTGAGCGTCATCTAATAGCCTTAACCTGTTATTAGCATGACTCATGGTCTAATTGTTTTTGAATGGTTTAATATTCTAGTCAGATAAATGAATTGGAATATGGATATTGACACTTGTACACAGTGTGTACCTGTTTTTATTTTATTAATTCATAACATAGGATCTCTTCTAGGTCACGCCTTTATTTTTTTTAAAGATCCGAATTACTTCAAAATATTTTCATTTTATTCAATTACTTCAATAATTACACTAAGCGATTTTAGTGTCTTTTGGCTATTAGCAGGTATT
>JAYRWN010000125.1:0-7123 GCA_041917975.1 Saprospiraceae bacterium
TAATTCAAACAAATTTTTATAAAATGGACTGTCAGGATTACCACTCTGCCCAGGGTTGTTCATCGACCAGCATTCGTCCCAGTGACGTGTATCCACAATGAATTTGAATGAAGCCCCGGAAAGTTGATTGTCGGCATTACCGCTATTTCCTACCGTAGAGCCACTCCCGCCACGCGGAGCAGGACCTACCTCTAACTTTTTCTTTATATCTGCCCGGACGGCGCCACTCAATGGATGGTGCAATAGAGCGTGTTTGTAACTATTCTGGCCGTATTGCCATTTGCTTTTATCCGGGCCAAATCTGGTTTTCATAGTATTAACTGCCTTTTCCAGACTAATAATTAATAACTCATTACGCCCCCGCAACGGATCTGGCCCAAATTTACCATCGGGAAAAATTAACCACTGAATGATTTTACTTTGGTCTAATGTATTGATGTAAGGCAAGGCAGGGGCTGGCACCATAAGTTGACGCATGGCTTGAGCTATCTCTTTTTCCCATTGATTGTACAATCCAGCTGCTGTGGAATTGACCGTCATTTTATAGTCCCAAGCTAAAAGAAGTTTTATTTCATCCTCCAAGCCTTGAGATTGAAGGTTTTTCAACATAGGTATAATGGTCCGGGCAGGGATGGATAAATAATCGGTTTGAATTTCTGCCATGTCGGTCATGGTAAGTTTCCTCCCAGACCCAATTAATTCAGCTATCCGGTCACCCCGATATGGATCGGCCCATTCATAGCCTAACGCTTCAGGAAGAGGATAATCCGAGGGAGTTACGTTTTCATTAGCGGTTATAAAATACCCCTCAGCCGGATTTTTCACCCATGGACGAGATTTAATAGGCAAATAACCATCCCATTCGAAACGTCCATCCCCTGGCAAGGGCACCATCCCGGAGAATGAGCGGCGCACCGGGGCTATTCCAACAGCTTGCCAACCAATGGTGCCTTTAGGGTCTGCCCACACCATATTTTCTCCGGGAATATTACTTTTTGTGCAGGCAGCTCTAAAAGCGTCAAAGTCTTCAGCCTGACCCATACTCAAACTTCCTAAATATGGACTACCCCCCGGTTCTAACCAGGCACAACGCATAGCTACAGCTCCTCGTCGAAGCGTATCTTCATAAATCACCGGTCCGTGAACACTATACTTATAAGTAACGATTTGTGGAGCCATGTCTTTTACAGGGATGGTATCGACAATGGATAAAAAGGGCCACCAGTGACCTTTATGCCAATAAAGGTTAGAATTTTGGGGGTGGGTTTTATAAAAATATAGATCTTCTCCATCCGTCGAAAAAATAGTCAAGCCCCAAGCGCCATGTGCATTATGACCTATAGAGATACCTGGTATGGATGGTTCACCACCACCGATTACATTCCATCCCGGACCAATTAAATGGGCAATATAACGCAGTGATGGAGCACTTTGAGCCCGGTGCGGATCATTGGCTAGCATGGGATAACCACTGGATGTCTTATTGCCCTGCACGACCCAATTATTGCTTCCGATGTCAAATTTTCCTTCTTCGGACTTCAATTCGTTATAACTCCAAATGTTCTCTTCTTGACGATTTTTATCCACTGAGGAAACGATGTTTTCCGAAGTAAATCTTACCGGTCGGCGATAAGCGTGGTATAACTCTAAAATATCCGCAAATAATATGGTTGTGTCAATGTCTGCCTGTAAGGTTAAGTCAGGCTTATGAGGATGAAAATTATTCAGGTTATGCGTAACATCCTGGCCTAGCAATGCTACCAAGCGCCCGGTATTTAACTCTTCATCCACATTACCCAATAGGCCTTGGTGCCGGCTGATTACTACCTCCGGTGTCCAAAGTTCAGGTTTTATCCCTAAAAGTTTAAACTCAACGGGTAATTGATCCGGTTGGGTCAATATAGCAGTGATAAATGCATTGATACCTTCCGTGTAGGCGGTGATAATTCCTTTGCCTCGGGGATGATAATAGTTAAACTCCTGGTCTAGATCTCCCCGATATTTAAACAAACGTGTTCCGATATCCCTTTTAAGTTCTTTTAAGCCCATTATTTCCGCCACTGTTCCAGTGGCTTGTCTGCGCCAGATTTCCAATTGGAATAAGCGGTCCCTGGCAGCATTCCACCCTTGGGTGAAAAACAAGTCGTGCTCGGTTTGGGCGTAAATATGAGGTACACCCCAATGATCAACAAGAATCTCTGCCGGCTTATCTAATCCGTTTACCTTTAAAGTTTGAGAAAAAATAATTGAGGTATTAGAGAAAAAAAAGAGAATGATTAGAAAATTCGGTATGGTTATTGTAATCATATTATTCATTATTGATATTTAAAAATCGAACAATAACAATTATTTAAATAACAACTGTAGACCTATCTTAGAATGTCGTTTTTCCTAAAGGTGCTTTTTGGCACCTTTTTTATTTACTGATCAATTCAATGTAATCCAATAAACCTACAGCTTGATCTGCCTTTGTTTTATTTTGGAAAAAGATGATTAAATCATGAGTCCCCGACTGAGGTTTAACCGGAAGATTGTATACCTCAGAAGCTATTCCTTTTACAGTTTTGTTTACATCGATTTGAGCTATCGGTTGACTACTGACAGAGTCCGAATAAATCATTAATTGTCCCCCAAACGAATTATCATAAAACCACAGTTTCGCTCGCAGTTGTTTTATCCCATCTAAATTTACATCGTTAAACTTTAGATACTGCGCATGGGTGGTGCCGACTATTACACCTATATCACCTTGACTGAAAGCATTCAACCCGGCACTTTTTTCATCAGCATCTTCTGCCTGGAATACCGGACTTTTAAAGATGTAGGTTTCACGGGTGGTTAACGCGGGTTGGCCTGCTGCTCCTTTGTCCGTATAACTGGCCATTAATACATAAATTCCCTTTAGGTTTTCAGGCGCATGCTTAGAGAATGTAAGGGTACCCGAAGTCGCCAATGACTTGACTTTAGGGGGAGCTTTACCCAGAGACAGAATATAATTAACCATATTTTTGATATCTGCCGTTTTTAATTGTGGATGAGCTGCCATGGGTGTCTCTCCCCACACTCCGCTTCCACCCTGTAGTATCTTATCTGCTAAATAATTTTCGTCTTTTTGGTCATATTTTTTTGCAATTTCTTCCAGACTAGGTCCAGCCACTTTTTGGGCTACAGCATGACAGGTAAAGCAGTCCGATCCTTCCATAGCCAATTTACCGGCATATTGTTGGCTTTGCTGCAAGAGGGCTTGATGTCCTTGAGCTGAAATGGTCAGGTCTTGACCTTCCGGCAGATATTCCAGAGTTATCTGTACGGATTTTGGGTCAATGCCCTGGGTTAATGAGCCATCTTCTTTATCTTCTACCTCCACACTATATTTAGCTCCGCCGGAGCTGTAAATGTTTTTGTTTCCATCAACCCGGATAACTATTTTGGGGGGTTCATTTCCGGCCATAATGTTTGTAGTGGATTCTGATGAGTGACCATCGGAATCGGTCACGACTAATTTTACCTGATAATTTCCGGCTTTGTTAAAAGTAAATGAAGGGCTGGGATCGGTGCTTTGGACCACATTCTGATCAAAATACCAGGCATAGGTAAGCTTATCCTGGTCAATATCTGTGGAATAATCAGTAAATTTTACGGTAAGCGGTACACTTCCCACTATTTTATCCTGATCAAAGCGAGCTATTGGAGCCAAATTACCCGATTGGAATTCGATTTTATTGAGGCGGGCATCCAGGTTTTGGGCAAACCATTTTTTACCATACTCCAGCACATATAAACTACCATCCGGGCCAAATACCATATCCATAGGATTACTAAATTCCTCCGAGGGCATAAAAGGATCGGCTTGGACCAATTGGCCTAAACTATCCAAAGTAAGGATATAAATCCATCCCCGCATCCATTCGTAAAAGAATATACGGCCATCAAAATAATTTGGAAACGGCGAAGAAGCATTTTTGAAATTTTTCGAATAGTATATTGGCCCGGCCATCGGATTTTTTCCACCAGTCCCCACCCAAGGAAATTCTTGACTTGCATCATAGGAATACCAGATTAAATATTTTTCTGCCTTGGGCAAATTGTTCTTCCCTGTATTATTGGGTGAATTGTTGATCGGATTATCCGGATTAAATAAAGGCCCGGAGGTTTTAGTGGTAAAATTGTAGTCATTATAAGGTGTGCGATTTCCCCTGGTGTGTGGCCAGCCCCAATTACCTGGATTTTTCGCTAGGATCAGACCATCGTAGCCCTTCGGACCTCGGTTTAAGCTGTCCTTTCCGGAATCAGGGCCCACATCACCCCAGAATAACCAATTTCGCTCGCTATCTAAAGATATTCTGAAAGGATTGCGCAAGCCCATAGCGTAGATTTCCGGTCGTGTAGAATCACTAGCGGCAAATAAGTTACCCTCAGGGATAGTGTAGGTCCCATCTTCTTTCACTTTTATGCGCAGGATTTTTCCCCTTAAATCATTCGTGTTTGCTGATGATCTTTGGGCATCCCAGGCGCTACGCCCTTTACGTTCGTCTATCGGAGCGAATCCGTCAGAAGCAAAGGGGTTAGTGTTATCGCCGACACTGATGTACAAATTTCCATCGGGACCAAATTCAAGACATCCGGCTGAATGGCAACACTCATCCCTTTGCAGGGGGATTTTAATAATTATTTGCTCTGAAGCCATATTTATGCTATCTCCTTCAAATTTAAATCTGGAGACATATTGCGTGGGCTCTGCAATATCCGGTGAGTAGAAAAAGTAAACCCACTTATTTTGTCCATAAGCCGGATCAATAGCGACGCCTAACAGACCATCTTCATGCATTTGATGTACAGGCATTGTTTTGATAAGCTTCAATGTGTCGATGCCTGGCGTATGCAGTTTTATGTTCCCCTTGCGTTCTACCATGATAATCCTCCCATCACTAAACACGTCTATTTCCATAGGTTCGTCAAGATTCGAAGCCAGCACAGTGCGTTTGAATCTGCCTTCCTCCGGAATGATGTGTTTTGAATCTGTGGGTACGACCACCTTCGTTTTAGACATGGCATACTGGATACCACCCAGGATATGCTTTAGAAAATCAGCTTCATTAAAAGATTCTTCAGTGTGACCTAATTCGGTATAAAAAGCCCGGCCGCCGTCATACTCATGATACCAGGCCATAGGATGATCATCGCCATTTTCACCTCCTTCATAAGACGACTCGTCGATTTTCAGGAGTACCTTAGTTTGATCATTTAGGTTACGGAAATTATACCACTCATCTTCACGTTCCCAGATATCTTCTTTTAAGTGGGCCGTGGAAGGATGGGTATGGTCTACGACTATCAGTTTTGCTTTTTGGATTTTAGGGTGACTTTTAAAATACCCGCCTACCATGGCCCCATACCATGGCCAATCGTATTCTGTGTCCGAGGCCGCGTGAATCCCCACGAATCCTCCGCCGGCCTGGATATAATTGCGAAATGCCAATTGCTCTTGATTGCCAAGGACATTACCGGTGGTGCTTAAGAATATGACTGCAGCATATTCTGATAATTTTGTTGGATTGAACCAGGTGGAGTCCTCCGTATGATCCACGCCAAACTTATTTTCAACGCCCAATTTTTGGATAGCTTCAACGCCAGCTTCAATAGATGTATGCCTGTAACCGGAGGTTTTGGAAAACACTAAAATTTTTGGTTGAATGTTAGAACACTGAAAAAAGTTCAGAGCAAGAACCATGACTAGAATAACATTGAATATGTTTTTCATAAAATTTGTTATAAAAATTTTGATCAGGCTTGAAAATAGTAAAGACTTTTAGAAACGGTAGGAAATTAACTAGACTAATTTTTTAATCCGGGTGATTTCAAATGCAATGGCGAGCGGATTATTGGATGAAGGTTATGCGGTGAATGGGAACATCATTTGAAAACCCTTTAAGAGGCACTTGTTTACTCCCGACTATTAGTGGCGTAGATTTTATCAGTTCTTGAACGTTAGGGTTAGTGAATACCTCATCTGATACAATAATATCATTGCCTTCGGCAAATTTTTCCAACCGTGAGGCCAAGTTTATAGTACTGCCAAAATAATCCAATCGATCATTTAAATTGACAGCGATGGCCGGACCAAAATGTAAACTCCCTTTTATGGCCAGATCAGGGCCGAAATTATTTTTCATAGCTGTGCAAATGGTCTGCATAGCCTTAACAGCTTGTTCTGGTTTTTTAAATACTGCCATCACGGCATCTCCGATCGTTTTTATCACAGCTCCCTGATGGGTATTGATAATATTTTTTAAAACCTCAAAATGTGCCAAGACTTTGCCGAAAGCCGAGGCATCTCCAATTTGTTGGTATAAAGCAGTTGATCCGCATAAATCAGTGAAGAGGATGGCGATACTTCCTACTGTAATCTGATAATCAGGATGCAATATTTCACGGCTGAAAAGGTCACGGAAGGTTTGAATTGTGAAAAGCTCGCTGGCAGTAACTGCCAAATCGCTCCAAATTTGGCGTTCCAGGATAATTAAGTTTCTGTCATGATCATTGTTCTCGATGTGCAAATCAAGCTTATTTGCAGTAATAATTTCTTCCTCCGGCCATGGATCACAGAAATTCAAATTAAGTCTCGTGGTTCCTTTTTCACCAACTTTAATGAACATTCCGCCTGATTTCTGCAATGAACGAATACGGTAACGTCCGGGTTCAAGAGTCAAATTTTTATCCAATGTTGCGTTAGATTCTAATACACATTGCATGATAATGTGTGGCGTATACTGAGGCCCACCGATACAATAACTGGTGTTTTGTACATCACGAATGGTTTCCTGAATTCGGAAGGTTACTTCTACTGCATTTTCAAAATTGGCCGTAAAATCAATATTGCAGGAGGAACAGTGCACCTGTGGTGAGATTTTTTCTAACGAAGTTGATTTCTCCTTGCTTACTCTGCACAATGGACACAATAATTCCCAGTTTAATTCTAATGCGCCCATGCGCGTGGCATGTAAACAAATTTCCAAACATTGACGCGGGTCAATTTTTAACCACCCTGCAATCTCATATGGCCTGATGCGGCCGACTAATAGTTCATCCCCTTTAAGTAAAAAATCACTAAACTGTGTTACCA
>JAYRWN010000126.1:0-49815 GCA_041917975.1 Saprospiraceae bacterium
AAAAAACAAAAACAAGCCGCGCAAAAAATGCAGCAAATGGCGGAAAATATGCAGCAACAAATGTCTTCTCAAGAAATGGAACAGATGCAAGAGGATATGGCCGCGTTAAGACAGTTGTTGGAAAATCTTATCGACCTCAGCTTTAATGAAGAACGCCTTATCATGGACATCGCTCAAAATAATGTCAACACCCCTCATTACGTCAGCCTAATACAACAACAATATAAGCTAAAGGACAATTTTCAACTTATTCAAGATAGTTTAATCGAATTGAGTAAAAGAGTGCCCCAAATAGAAACTTTCATCACTGATAAAATCAGTGAGGTCAATGAAAATATGCAGTTATCCGTAGATCGGATGGAAGATCGTCAAAAATCACAAGCTGCTGAAAACCAACAACGTATCATGAAAAATGTCAACGACTTAGCGCTTATGCTTAACGAGTCCATGCAACAAATGCAGCAACAGATGTCTTCCATGATGTCCGGATCACAAATGTGCAACAATCCTACCCAGGGCCCTGGTCAACAACTTCCTGATAAAATTCAAAACGCCGGTGAACAAAGTCAGGAGCAGATGGAGCGCATGAAAAAAGGGCTGCAGGAAGGTGGGCAAAATTTAAGCAGTGAAGAATTCGCTAAAATGGCTGCTAAACAAGGCGCCCTGAGAGAAGCTCTTAAAGAAATTCAAAAAGAAAAACAAAATCAAGGGAAGGGTTCAAAAGAACTGGACGATCTGATCAATAAGGTGGACGAAATCGAAACCCAGCTGGTAAACAAACGGCTGACCAATGAAATGTTAAAACGGCAGCAAGAAATTCGCACCCGTTTATTGGAGGCAGAAAATGCGGAAAGACAACGTGGCGAAGATGAGAAAAGAAAAGCGGAACAAGCCCGCGACATCGAACGCGAACTTCCGCCCAGTCTGCAAGAATACTTAAAGAAAAGAGAAGCTGAAATAGATATTTTTAAATTTGTTTCTCCCGATGTGAAGCCATATTACAAGGCTTTGATCGACACCTATCTTAAATCATTAAAACCATCAGCAGGAGCTAATTAGTTGCATCAAGGCATGTTCAAACTCAAGTCTAATCTGGAAAAAATCCTTGAAATAGAGGATTTTGTAAATACAGTGACTAGAAAGTACAACCTTTCACCTTCTTTACAATCTAATATCCTGATTAGTCTTACAGAGGCTGTAAATAACGCCATAAGGCATGGCAACTTGGAAGATGAAAACAAATATGTTTCTATTCGCCTACAACATCGGCCCGATAAATTGATTTTTTGGGTAAAAGATGAAGGATGCGGTTTTAATCCAGGTGATTTACCCGACCCAACCTTGCCGGAAAATATTCAAAACCCTGGAGGCCGAGGAGTTTATATTATGCGTCATCTTTGCCACCATTTAAGTTATAAAGAATCAGGAAGGGTTGTGGAAATGCAATTTAAACTAGACTAGCCATTGCCTCTCCAATTTTATTATCAAGATGTGCGGTTCAACCTTGCCGGAAAGAATAAAATCAAAGCCTGGGTAAAACAGTCGGTGGAAGCAGAGGGAAATCTTTTAGGGCAGGTGAGTCTTATTTTTTGTACTGATGCTTATTTGTTGGAAATAAACGAACGATACTTACAGCACGATTTTTATACGGACATAATTACTTTTCAATATGCTGAACGGCCTATTTCGGGTGATTTATATATCAGTTTAGATCGGATCAAAGAGAACGCGACCAAGTATCACGTACCTATTATGGAAGAAGTCCTTAGAATAATTATCCATGGTGTTTTACACTTGTGTGGTTATAAGGATAAGAACACCATCAGCAAAAACCTGATGCGTCAAAAGGAGGATTTTTACCTGGCAAAATGGCAAGAATTTTGATTATTTAAGTTTTATATATATTCGAATTTTTTAATTCGTATTTTTGGGGCCATTTTTTAATTGTATAACAATGATTGTTGCAAAATTTGGGGGCTCATCGGTGTATAATGCTGAACGGATACGTGAAGTATTTAAAATATTGAAAGGTTATCAAAGTCCTTTTACAGTGGTGTTTTCAGCTTTTGGGGGAGTCACTGACCAATTGATAGAAATCAGCAAATTAGCAGCTAATGGGGATAATACTTACTTAGAAGTGCTGACTAAGCTTAAGCAGCGACATTTGGATACAGCCTATGAATTATGGTCATTCGAAACACAAACAAAATACCTTTCAGGCTTACATGAAAACTTAAAATACCTGGATAATCTCCTTCAGGGGGTTTATTTAGTTATGGAAGCCTCAATCCGGACCATGGATTACGTGTTAAGTTTTGGAGAGCGTAATTCGGCCTACATCATCTCTGCTTATCTTGAACAGGAGGGCTTACGCACCGAATACCTAGATGCTCGCGACATTATCAAAACAGATAAAACGTTTGGTAATGCTAAGGTAGATTTTGAGTTGACCAATTCGAAAATTATCAATTATTATCAAAAGCACCGCGATAAGATACAAGTTGTTACCGGATTTATCAGCTCAGCCAGGGGAGGGCTTACGACCACTCTAGGGCGAGGTGGATCAGATTATACAGCTTCCATTCTTGGTGCAGCTTTAAATGCCAAAGAAATACACATCTGGACAGATGTAGATGGAGTTCTTACCGCCGATCCGCGTAGAGTGAAAAAAGCTTTCACCATACCTGTACTTTCCTACGCTGAAGCTATGGAAATGTCACATTTCGGGGCAAAGGTCATTTATCCCCCTACTATCCAACCCGCGCTGAATGCAAACATACCTCTTTACATCAAGAATACGTTCAATCCTGGCTTCATCGGAAGCCGTGTAGATCATACTCATGATCCAATGGGACCGGCTGTAAAAGGTATCTCGTCAATGTCTTCTATAGCCCTCCTAACTTTACAAGGCAGTGGCATGGTTGGCGTACCTGGCATAGCAGCACGTCTTTTCGGTGCGCTTGCCCAAACTGGGATAAATATTATTCTCATCACTCAGGGTTCATCAGAACATTCAATATCTTTTGCCGTGTCCCCTCATTTGGCTGAACAAGCAAAATCTGTGGTTGAACGGGCTTTTGATTCCGAATTGTCTGCAGCCTTAATCGAGCCGGTAAAAATTGAGAGTTCTTTATCGGTTGTTGCCATCATTGGGGAGAATATGCGTTACCGGCCTGGGATTGCAGGCAGGCTTTTTTCAGCCTTGGGCGTAAATGGTATAAACGTTATCGCTATCGCCCAGGGATCGTCAGAGCTAAATATATCCGTGGTCATTCAAGCTAATGATGAAAGCAAAGCGCTAAATGCCCTCCATCAAGCTTTCTTTTTATCGGATTTAAAAGTTCTTAATCTTTTTATGATAGGAACGGGGTTGATTGGTAAAACTTTGATAAAGCAAATACAACATCAAAAAGATAACCTGAAAAAAGATTTGTCCTTGGAGATTCAGGTAAATGGTTTGGCTAATACTAAAAAAATGGTTTTTGCCAATAATGAACCCTTAGATCTTAGACGTTGGACCGAATCTTTAGCGGCTGGTGCAACCACTAATGTGCCGACATTTATTCAGAATATGGACCAAATGAATCTGCCCAATAGCATCTTCATCGATAATACTGCTTCTTCCGAAATACCAAAGTTCTATCCTCAGATCCTTTCCCGCGCCATATCTATCTGCACACCTAATAAACTGGGTTTGGCATCTGATTTCAAAGACTATCAAAATTACAAACAACTTGCTGCCGCCAAAAATGCTTTTTTTCGTTACGAAACTACCGTGGGCGCCGGTCTTCCAGTTATCTCTACATTAAAAGATCTGATTAACAGTGGTGACCGGATTATCCAAATAGATGGTGTGCTTTCGGGTTCTTTATCTTTTATATTTAATACTATTAACGATACGGTGTCCTTCTCAGAAGCAGTGAACATGGCTCGGGATAAAGGATATACTGAGCCAGATCCTCGGGTCGATTTAAGCTTAACAGATGTAAAAAGAAAAGTGGTCATCCTTGCCCGCGAAATGGGACTTACACTGAATGTAGATCATATCACCAATGATGAATTATTATCCCCTGCTTGTTATGAGGCCGTCGATTGGCCAGAGTTGTTTGACCGCATTAAAGATTTGGATATAAAATATAATGATTTGATTATCAATAATTTAAAAGAGAATAAAAAGCTGAGAGTGGTTGCTGTGATCACGGCACAGGACGCTAAAATCTCATTAATTTCCGTGTCCTCCGATCACCCTTTATATAGTTTAGCCGGCAGTGATAATATGATCGTTTTTACCTCCGAACGCTATAAGGACCGGCCATTGGTGGTCAGGGGGCCAGGAGCAGGAGCAGATGTAACTGCCGCTGGATTATTTGCAGAAATTATTTCTTTAGGTAACAAACTTTAGCATTGAAGGAAGTAACCGTTTTCGCACCAGCATCAGTAGCTAATTTGGCGGTAGGTTTTGACATATTGGGTCTGGCATTGCCGTTCCCTGGTGATGTCATTACTGCCCGCAAGTCTGAAAGAAAAAACTTTAGAATCAGTCGCATTACCGGAGACCATGGCAAATTGCCTTTAGATGTTGCGAAAAATACGGCTGGTGTTGCTGTTACAGCTATGCTTGAACATTGTAAAATGATTGACGCACCTGTTGACCTGATTATCAATAAAAATATGCCGTTTGGCTCTGGTCTTGGGTCGAGTGCGGCAAGTGCCGTGGGTGCTGTGATGGTTGTAAATGAATTGCTAAGTCTTGGGCTAAATAAAAGGGAATTGCTGCCTTTTGCAGTGTTGGGTGAACAAGCTGCAGATGGGTCTTATCATGCTGACAATGTAGCCCCTTCTCTATTAGGGGGTATACTATTCATTCGTGATACACCTTCTCTGGACGTCGTTTCTTTACCCGTACCGGATTTTTTGCAAGTTCTGATTATTTATCCACATGTGGAGTTGTTAACTAAAGATGCGAGAAACATTCTTCGTCCGGAAGTTGCATTAAAAGACCATATCAGGCAGTCTGGCAATTTAGCCGGATTTATTGCCGGACTTTACCGATCGGATTTAAGTCTACTCAGCCGTTCTTTAGAAGATATCATTATTGAACCTCAACGAGCCAAACTGATACCAGGATTTAACCGGGTTAAAGAAGTTGCAGCATTAAGTCCTGGATATATTGGGTGTAGTATTTCCGGAGCCGGACCATCGATTTTTGTAATTTATGACAACAGAAGTTTTGATAGGAGTTTATTTACCAATGATATTCATATTATTTATAAAAACGTGAACCTATCAGTGGATTTTTATGATGGTAAAATAAATACTGAGGGAGTTAAATTGATTTAGAATGTATTGTTATAGTACCAAAAACAAACTCGTTAGGGTCCCTCTTAAAGAAGCTGTACTCCAAGGAATTGCCTCTGATGGCTCTTTATACATGCCTGAGGAAATACCCCTGCTTCCTGCGGGTTTTTATGAACAACTCCAGGACAAATCTTTAATTGAGATTGCTCAAGAGGTTATTTCACCTTATTTTATTGATCATATACCTCAAAATATTTTAAATGATATCATTTCTGATGCGTTTAATTTCCCAGCACCTGTAATAAAATTTTCAGAAGATCTCTTTATATGTGAATTGTTTCATGGTCCTACTTTAGCCTTCAAGGATTTCGGGGCCCGGTTTTTATCACGAATTTTGTCATACTATCAAAGAAAAGAGGATCAGGAAATATTAATATTGGTTGCTACCTCAGGTGACACTGGGGGGGCTGTAGCCTCTGGCTTTTATGGATTAAAGGGAATTAATGTAGGTATTCTCTATCCTTCTGGAGGAGTGAGCCCCTTACAGGAAAAACAGTTAACTTCCTGGGGGGGCAATATTATAGCTTATGAAGTAGAAGGTAATTTTGACGATTGCCAGAGGTTGGTAAAAGCGGCGTTAATTGATCAAGAATTAAGGGAAAAGTTTAAATTTTCCTCAGCTAATTCCATCAATTTAGCAAGACTCATACCTCAAAGTTTGTATTATTTTGAAAGTATTAAACAAATTGGTGCACGTGATGATGTTGTGTTCATTGTTCCTAGTGGCAACTTGGGTAATCTATTCGCTGGCGTGTTAGCCAAGGCAATGGGATTAAATTACCGGTTTTTAATTGCGGCCTGTAATGCAAACAACTCATTTACCAGCTATATTCATCATGGGGTCTTTGAACCAAAGGCAACAATAAAAACCCTCTCAAATGCCATGGATGTAGGAAACCCTTCCAACTTTGAAAGAATTAACGACTTTTTTGGTTCCACGTGGAACCAAGCTCTACTAAATCATATTAAAAGTGCTTCAATCAGCGATGCCTCTACTCTTCGAGCTATCAAAACCTTTAATAAGGAGTATTCTTATCTATTAGATCCTCATGGAGCAGTAGGATACGCTTCCTACGAAACTTTAGCTAAAAAAGACGGGCTATACTGTATACTAGAGACTGCTCATCCGGCAAAATTCGATTATATCTACCAGGAGCACTTAAATTTGGATATTAATATTCCAAAAACCTTACAGGAATTTTCATTTAAAGAAAAACATTCCATTTTAATCAAACCAGAACTTAAATATTTAAAGGACTCTTTGTTAAAACTGCTAACAAGTTCCACGTGGAACAATTAGACTAAAGGCTATTTAGAAAATCCTCAAGTAACTTATTAAATTTCTTCGGATGTTCCATCATTGGGGCATGACCGCAATAGTCTATGATTTCCAATTTTGAATTCTTAATTAGTTCCTTAAATTTTTCTCCTACAAATGGAGGTGTTATTGTGTCCTGATTACCCCAAACTAACAGGGTTGGTACATGTATACTGCCTAGCCGCTCACTTAAATTGTTCCTAACTGCTGATTTGGCAGTTATTACAATTCTAATACCCTTATTACGGTCGTTCACAACATCGTACACTTCATCTACCAATTCTTTAGTTGCAACTTCTGGATTATAAAAAGTCGCTTCGGTTTTATTCTTAATAAAAGTGTAATCTCCACGCTTTGGAAACGTTGTACCCATGGCACTCTCATATAAACCAGAGCTACCGGTAAGTATTAATGATCTAACTTTAGATTGATTCTCTATGGTATAAATAGTGGCTATGTGCCCTCCTAGCGAGTTACCTAATATATCAATTTTATCATAGTTTTTGTATTTAACAAAGTTTCTAACGTATTCAACATAACCATTCAGCCCAACTTTCTTCAATGGCATTTCGAAAATTGGCAATATTGGTATGACTACATTCACTCTTTTTTCAAAGTGACGAAGAATGCCATCAAAATTACTCAACGTGCCAAACAACCCATGTAACAAAACGAGTGGTGTACCTGCATGTACCGGTAATGTCTCTATATATTTAAAATCTCCTTCTTCTACAAGTTTATAAACCATGAAACCGAAAATTTTTTCAAATATAATCTTTATGCCTTATTAAGACTCTTGTAAACTAAAATCAAACTCCCCAGAAAAACTATCATACCAACCGACTGGTGCCATACTCCCAACCAGATAGGAATAGTCCCTGCGGAGTTTAATAATACTGAAATACCTAAAATAATTTGAATTATTAAAAGCATATCTAATACTACTACTTCTCTTGGTAACCTTCCAGACTCTTTAACAACTTTATAATTAATATAAATAAGCAGCAAGAGTAATGAATAGCCACTCATCCGATGAAAAAATTGAATAAATGATGCCATAAAACTGTGCTGATCATAAATAAGAAAGTTTTCTACGCTCCAGTTCTTTAGATTACCTAACACCTCCGGTATAAATTGACCGTTCATAGAAGGCCAGGAAGGATATGATAATGCCGCATGCATACCTGACATAATACCCCCTAAAAAAATTTGCCAGCAGACAATAACAAAAAATAAAATAATAAGCCTTCTTAAAACAATACTACTATTAAATCTAGATGCTTCTACATACTTTAAATAGGTCCAATAAATATAACCCATCAACCCCATAGCCAAACACAGATGAAACGTTAAATTATATGCATTGACCCATGGCCGTTCTTTTAATCCACTAGCTACCATTAGCCATCCAAACGCTGCTACCAAGATTGCCCACAGTAACATAACAAATAATCTTAAAATCAGCCATTTTGGATAACCCCCTCTAAACAATATAAAAACGAATGGTATTACGAATATCAAACCCATAATTCGCGCCCATAAACGATGAAAATACTCCCAAAAATAGATGAACTTAAATTCATCTAAAGCCATACCTTGATTAAGCCTTTGATATTGTGGGGTGGCCTTATATAACTCAAATTCCTTTTTCCATTTTTCTTCATTAACCGGGGGAAAAGTCCCTAAAACAATGTCCCATTTTGTGATAGAAAGACCAGAACCTGTTAATCTTGTTACCCCACCAATAAACACTTGAATAAATATCAAAATCACTCCACTTAACAACCACCACTTAACCATTCTTATGATAATTATTTACTATTAATTAATTTATATATTCATTATTAGTACTGTTGGGATGTTAATATTATATAAACGCAAATAAAATCAACAATTTATTAAGAATTATCAACAGTATTGTATGGGTATATTATTAATATAACACATTGATTATCTTATATTTAATTAAATATAAACAATAAAAAAATAAATGACAATAAGTAAAGTATTGATAAAAGCAATGTGAGCAACATACTCAATTAAGTATAGATTATTAAAAAGGTATTGATAATTTATTAATAATATTATATTTTAAGATTATATATACTAAAAATACCCTTATTATACACCTCAAAAGTCACTTAATTAACCCTGTATTTACATGCGCGTAGTTATTCAAAGAGTAAAAGAAGCCTCTGTAAAAATAGAAGGTGTGATTCATGCCAGTATTCATCAAGGGTATTTGATTCTATTGGGTATTGAATCCGGGGATACCAGTGATGATGTAGATTGGTTATCCGCTAAGATAGTTAACCTGCGCATTTTTAGTGACCATCAAGGATTAATGAATAATAACATTCTTTCAGTAAAAGGTGAAATATTAGTAATAAGTCAATTTACGCTATACGCCAGTTATATGAAGGGCAACCGACCGTCATTCTTACGGTCTGCCAAACCAGTGGAGGCAATCCCTCTATATCAGGTTTTTATTAAACAATTGGAAATAAAACTAGGGAAAAGAGTCATGACAGGCGTGTTTGGTGCCGATATGCAGATAGGTTTAATTAATGATGGACCGGTTACAATAATTATTGATACTAAAAATAAGGAATAATGCATATTTCAGAAGCGCAACGAAGAGTAGATGAGTGGATTAAGATTTATGGAGTGCGGTATTTTACCCCTTTAAACAATTTAGCCATATTAACAGAAGAGGTGGGCGAAGTGGCTAGGTTAATGGTAAGACTTTTTGGAGAACAGTCTTTTAAAAACGACGAAGAGAAAAAGCAAGCACCCGGAAAATTGAAAGAAGAAATGACTGATGTTCTATTTGTACTCTTGTGTCTTGCAAACCAATGTGACATAGATTTGGAACAAGGTTTAGAAGAAAATATTTTAAAAAAGACCCAGCGCGACAAAAATAGACACCACCAAAACAAAAAGCTCAAATCTTAAACGGGGATAATTGTTGTAATCCTTTGGCTAACCGGACAGAAAGCACTATTCCCAAAGCTAAAACCACTAAAGAACCTAATAATAAAACATCCGAAATATGTTGGATTATAAAAAAATCGTAAGCACTATGAAAAACCAAAACGAGCAACATTCCTTTAATTAACCCAGATAAATTAAGGTAACCAAACTTAAATTTTCCAACATAATAACCCATCAAAATTGCAAAAATACCATGGGCAGGAACGGCGGTAAAACTCCTGACAACGATAGTTTCTAGACCATAAGTATAACCATAGAGGATATTTTCTAAAGTAGCGAAACCCATGCCCAACATGACTGTATATATAATTCCATCTATAGGTTCATTAAAATGTTTAGATCGAAACGGGATTGTCATTACACCTAAGAACTTTAAAAGCTCTTCAGGAACACTTACTCCATAAAAACTATAAGCAAAAGTCAAAAGTATATTAGATCCGTAATCTGGATGATGGGTATGAATAAATTCTTCGATAAAATAAGCCAACAAGGACAATCCAACCCCGATAAAGAAAGTTAATACAACCTGACCAGTTGGTTCTTTTTCATATTTATCCACATAAACATAGACCAGAACAGCGATAATGAGAGCGGGTAAAATAGAAACAATTAAAGCCAAATCAGACATAGGTCATTTTTCACCAAAACCAGGTATAAAGGCATACCGAAGGGAAGAAAGATTCAATTTATCGAATTAATTCGATAATCAACGTAAAATTTAGAACTTGTGTTTTGAATATGAAAATTACTGCGAGCGATATAGAGAAGCTGGAAAGAGAACTGCATTTGAAGCAATTGCAGATTAAAAGCATATTAACTATTACCCAGGCTATTAACGATAATGTCAGCGCATTAGGTCTTTATAATATGTACCGTTCCTTCTTGAATTGGGAAATGGGTGTTAAACGAATGGCACTTTTTGTAACAAATGAATCTGATTGGGAAATAGCCAGCAGCATCAATGTTGATGAAAGTTTGTTTGATGATAGTTTTGGCGGTCAATTATCTAAAATCCAGAGATTATATAAAGTCAATTCCCATGATGAGGCGGTTATCAGACAATTTGATGTTATTATTCCGGTTTTCCACAAAGAGGTTCCGATTGCCTATGCGCTGATAGGAGAGTGCAATGAAAACCAAGATTTTTATTCTAAAATTCAATTTATCACCACCATTACCAACATCGTAGCGGTTGCCATTGAAAATAAAAGATTGTTTAAAAAACAATTGGAACAGGAGCGTTTGCGCCGGGAAATAGAACTAGCCAGTGAAGTTCAAAACATGTTGATTCCCAGCACTTTACCTAAAAATAAATCGTTTGAATTAGCTAGTATATATAAACCCCACTACACGGTAGGTGGTGATTATTTCGACTATGTTCAAAGATCAGAAAACTCGTTTGTGGTGTGCATTGCTGACATTTCAGGTAAGGGTGTTGCTGCAGCATTATTGATGGCAAACTTCCAATCAAACCTAAGAATACTGGCTAAACAATCCACAGATGTAGTTGAGTTGGTAAAGTTAATTAATCGCCAAGTATATGAAGTTACGAAAAGCGACCGGTACCTAACTTTGTTTGTAGCCTATGTAGATCTTAAAAAACAAGAGATAGAATATGTTAATGCTGGGCATTATCCACCGATTCTCCATTGTAATAGCCAAATACATTTATTAAAAAAGGGTTGCACTGTGGTCGGGGCATTTGAAGAACTCAAGGCAATCGAAAAAGGAATATTAAAACTTTCAGGAGAAGTAACCCTTATGTTATATACCGATGGTTTGACCGACCTAAAAAATGTAAAAGGAGAATATTTTAACAATGATCAACTGGGTACATTTATTCAAGAAAACTGCCATCATCGGGCAACTGAACTAAACGAAATCTTGTTGCAAAAGTTACAGAGGTTTAATGCTGAACCGGATTTTCCGGATGATATAGCTATTTTAACCTGCAAATTATTTTTAAACAAAACGGAAAATGGCCAAAAGAGATAAAAATACCGCTGCTTTTATATCACTGGTTTTAGGCTGGGTAGGCGCACATCAGTTCTATTTGCGCAAACCGATTTTGGGACTATTATTTGTGTTCGCTCTCGTATACTTTAAAATGCCAGCTGCTTTTTTTCTGGGGTTAGTCAATGCCATATTTTTGCTTATGATGTCCAACGATGAGTTTAATAGACGATACAATCCTGGATTGAATGATGAAGAGCTACAGAAAAAAGAAACTGACTGGGAAAGATGGAATACCCAAAGGGATTATCAAAGGCGAAACCGGTCAACACCAACCCAAGAAACACCAAAGCCCCTCTTTAATACCTCACCAAAGAACGTCCCTGAGTTAAAGAAGCCGAACCCTTTTATTCTTACAGGTATAAAAAAATACAAAGAATATGATGTCAGCGGAGCCATTGAAGATTTTACCAAAGCCCTGGAAATCCAACCTAACGATATCTCCACCCATTTTAACCTGGCTTGTGCCTACTCATTGACCGAAAAAAAGGAAAAATCATTCCATCATTTAGAAAAAGCAGTTGCTCTGGGGTTTAAAGATTATGAAAAAATTAAGACCCATGAACACCTGGCCTTTCTGCGTATTCAACCAGAATTTGAAGAGTTTGAAAAAAATGATTTCCATATGCCGGTCAATATGCAAACAAAGGAAGCCACCGAAGTTGCCGCCAATACCGATAATGACGCATTACAAAGTGAAGAATTTTTATCTCAACTGAACAAACTGGCAGAATTAAGACAAAAAGGACTGATAACGGAAGAAGAATATGTATTAGAAAAGAAAAAGCTCTACAGGTAAATGATAGCAGGTGAACTGATCAGCAAACAAAGGCTTTATGTTCAAGGTACGGACACAGTTCGTACTGCATTAATGAGTATGAATGACCATGAGATAAATGAAATACCCTTGTTAGCCGGAGATAAATATATTGGTCTGTTGGAGGACAAAGAACTGTTATCATATGGTCAGGAAGAATGTTTGGCTGAGCTGGATTTACCATTAAACCGGAAGTTTCTACACCCAACGGAACATTTATTTAACGTTTTAGGGAAATTTTCAGAATGGCACTTAACGGCTATCCCGGTAGTTGATCAGGAAGAGAAATACATTGGCGTCTTACTGCAAGATGAAATCGTGGATTTTTATAATAAGAGTTTTGCATTTAGTAATCCAGGAAGTATAATAGTCTTGGAAATGGACGAAGTGGCATATTCTCTTAGCAAGCTGGTGCAGATCATAGAGAACGAAGGTGCTAAAATCTTGGGAATCTTTGTGTCCAAAGGGGAATCAGAGCACCAACTTATTCTAACCATCAAACTAAGTTCCTTAGAGGTTTTAACTCTAAAAAATCATTTGGAGCGGCACAATTATAAGATTAAAGCTATTTACAGTGAACAGGAATACATGGAGACCCTGAATGAAAGATATAATGCATTAATGCATTATTTAAACCTATGAGATTTTTTATACCAAGGGCTATATATCACTTATTTTTATGGATTTCCCCTCTGGTTTTGACCGGGCAATCGTCAACAGAGGTCATGATCAAAGACATAACTATCAAGGGCAATCAAAAAACCAAGGCCGGAATAATATTTCGAGAGTGTACCTTTCGAATCGGCGATACCATCCGCATAGAGGACCTCGATAATGCCATTAACCAAAGTAGGCTAAACATCATTAACAGTGGATTATTTAATGATGTGCAAATTAATGTAGGGCATTGGGATTTTGACAATCAAACCATTAACATAACCATAGAGGTTAAAGAGACTTGGTATTTATTTCCCGTTCCAATTTTTGAATTAGCAGACAGGAACTTTAATGTTTGGTGGACGGACCAAAACAGATCCTTAAAAAGAGTCAATTTGGGGTTACGCGTAAAATATACCAATCCAACCGGTAACGCGGACAAACTGCAATTGGTTGCCCAGACCGGGTATACCCAAAAGTACCAATTTGAATACCATTTTCCGTATATAAATCGAGCTCAAACGCTTGGTTTATCAAGCAGTTTGTATTACGCGACCAATAAAGAAGTGAATTATCGGACCATTAAAAACAGACAGGTCTTTTATGTGGGAGACGATCCTGTTCTTTCGCGAGCAAGAACCAGCATGGGGTTACAATATCGCCCAAACATATTTGCCATTCATCGGCTGCACCTTGAGTATCATCAAAACACCATAGACTCCCTCATTGCCAATGAATTAAATCCGAATTTTTTTAACCCAGGCGCTAAAGCGTTAAAGTATACTCAACTTCAATATTCTTTCATGTATGATGAACGGGACGCAAAAGCATATCCGTTAAAAGGCTTTTCTTTTTTTCTTGATGTCAAAAAGCAGGGCTTGATAAAACAAGATGATCTCAACCATTGGCAGTTAAGGTCCGAAGTTGATGCATATATTCCATTTACTCCTAAACATTCATTGGGGGTTTATATTATCGGACAAACCATACAACCCCAAAAGCAATACCCGTACCACATGGCCAAGGCACTGGGTTACGGAGAGAATTATCTCAAAGGGTATGAATATTATGTCATCGATGGACTGAGTATGCTCGTTTTTAAGTCAAAGTTTAAATATAACTTTTTCAACCGGACTATTTTTCCGGGAGGTTGGCTTAAAATAAATAAGTTAAAATCAGGGACGCCTATAAGGAGTTATTTAACCGGTGCTTTAGAATGGGGTTATGTTCACGACCCATTATATTACCAAGACAATCCTTTTGCGAATCGGCCACTCAACAGTCTTTCATTAGGCCTTGATGTATTGTTTTATTATAATTTTATTTACACTATGGAGCTTAGTATGAATCATTTGAAAGAGATCGGATTATTTTTGCATTATAATATCCGATTTTGATGAAATGCCTCCTTTTTGGACAAGTTATAAAGCCTGAGGATGAACCATTTGTAAACGAAATAGTCAAAGAACTTGAGAGCCTAAACTTTGATATTAGTATATATCAAGATATTGTTGGAAGTATAAATCCAAAAACTTCATGGCCCGTTCTCTCCATGACGAATTTTTTTGCCGGGCAAGTAGACTTAATAATTTCTTTAGGCGGGGACGGAACGATGTTAAAAGCAGCTACCTTGTCTGGGTCCACCGGAATTCCGCTGTTAGGAATAAATCTGGGCCGCTTAGGATTTTTAGCTACTACCGATAAAACGCAAGCCAAGAAAGTGTTGCAGGACATCAAAAAAGGGCAGTATTCCGTTGAAGCAAGAACCGCACTTAAATTGAAAAATGCTGAGCATTTGTTTGGCAATAATACTTTTGCACTTAACGATTTTACGATATTGAAACGAGACAACTCTTCAATGATAAAGATTACCGCTTCAATTAATAATGAATTTTTCAATACTTACTGGGCTGACGGCTTGATAGTTTCGACACCCACAGGAAGCACAGGATATTCATTGAGTTGTGGGGGACCAATAGTTTTACCCCAAGCGAATAATTTTATTATTACTCCGGTTGCGCCTCACAACCTTACCGCCAGACCCACAGTAATTCCCGACAATAGTGAGTTAACATTCGAAGTAGAGGGTAGAAGTGAAAATTTTTTATGCACATTAGACTCAAGATTTGCTACTATAAATAGTGATCAGCGGTTGGTTCTATGTAAAAATGATTTTGCAATTAATTTAATCAAACCACACAAAGAATCGTTCTTAAAAACGTTAAGAGGTAAGCTAAACTGGGGAAGGGACATCCGCAATTAAAGCAGACAGAATGTCAACAAGGCGGCGACAAATTGGCAAAATGGCAGCATAATCAGATATGGAATAATAAGTGATAGGATAAAAGCATATTATATAAAAAGATACAAATGGCTAATTTTTTCAATTTTATTGCCAAACTCTTTAGTAATAAACACGAACGCGATGTTAAAGGGTATTGGCCTGTAGTGGAAGAAATAAATCAGCATTACGAACGTCTCGGCGTATTATCTAATGATGAACTTAGATCAAAAACACAGGAATTCAAAGAAAGAATAAAAAACCACCTCCGGGGAATTCAAGAGGATATAAATACCACAACGAGGGAGGCAGAAGAAACAGAGGATATTAAAGCAAAAGAAGAGTTTTTTAAAAGTATTGATGAACTTAAAAAAGAAAAGGATAAACACCTGGAAGATATATTAAAGGAGTTACTTCCGGAGGCTTTTGCGGTCATGAAAGAAACCGCCCGAAGGTTTAAAGAAAATAAAGTTTTAGAGGTAACGGCTACCGAACATGACCGGGACTTAGCTGCACGAAAAAACTATATATTAATCGATGGTAATCAAGCGAAATACCAAAACAGCTGGATGGCAGCCGGAGGCCAAATCGTTTGGGACATGGTCCACTACGATGTACAGTTGATAGGAGGTATGGTGTTGCACGATGGAAAAATAGCTGAAATGGCTACCGGTGAAGGAAAAACCTTGGTAGCAACCCTCCCGGCTTACTTAAACGCATTAGGCGAAGAAGGCGTACACATCGTGACAGTTAACGACTATTTGGCCAAACGGGATAGCGAATGGATCGGACCATTATTTGAGTTTTTAATGATGACAGTTGACTGCATTGACAAATATCAACCGCACTCTCCCAGCCGCATTAAAGCATACCATAGCGATGTTACTTATGGCACAAACAGTGAGTTTGGATTCGACTTTTTGAGAGACAACATGGTCAGATCTAAAGAAGAGCTGGTGCAGCGAAAAGCTCATTATGCCATGGTGGATGAAGTGGATTCTGTGTTGGTGGATGATGCCAGAACACCCCTAATCATTTCTGGACCCGTGGAAGAGGGCGAAGAAGAACAAGAATATAATGAACTTAAACCAAAAGTTGAAAAACTTATTGAGGTACAACGCAGATTATCAACAGAGTATTTAACCGAAGCTAAACGACTAATAAAAGACGGTACAGGTTATGAGGAAGGGGAGGCGGGCATGGCCTTGCTCAGAGCCCACCGCTCTTTGCCCAAGAACAGACCATTAATAAAATTTCTAAGTGAGGAAGGCGTTAAAGTCACCTTGCAAAGGGCGGAGAACTTCTACATGCAGGAGCAAGAACGTAATATGCCCAAGGTAGATGCTCCGTTATATTTTGTTATTGATGAAAAAAATCGTTCCGTACAGCTGACGGAAAAAGGAGCAGAATATCTGGCCAGGGGTGAAAATGATAATGGCTTTTTTGTATTGCCTGACCTCGGAGTGGAAATGCACAAAATAGATCAATCCGATATTTCTGCATCAGTTAAAAAAGAAACCAGAGAAAAGCTGATTTTAGATTATTCCATTAAATCACGCCGTTTACATTCAGTAAGTCAATTATTAAAAGCATATACTTTGTTCGAACGCGATGAGGAATATGTGGTAATTGATGGCCAAGTAAAGATTGTGGATGAACAGACCGGGAGGATGATGGAGGGTCGCCGGTATTCAGATGGTTTGCACCAAGCATTAGAGGCTAAAGAAAATGTAAAGGTGGGGGAAATGACCCAAACCTATGCTACTGTTACATTACAAAATTACTTCCGGATGTATCACAAACTAGCTGGGATGACCGGAACAGCCGAGACAGAAGCTGGAGAATTGTGGCAAATCTATAAACTTGATGTGGTAGTAATACCTACTAACAAAAAGATAATTCGCGATGACCGGGAAGACCTGGTTTATAAGACGTCGAAAGAAAAATTTAATGCTGCTATAGAAGAAATCATTAATCTAAGTACAAACGGTCGCCCGGTATTAGTAGGCACAACCTCAGTAGAAATTTCGGAAAAGCTGAGCCGGATGTTAAAAATGCGCAATATTGATCATAATGTTCTTAACGCAAAACAACATCAGCGTGAGGCAGAAGTCGTGGCAGAAGCTGGTAAAGCCGGCAAAGTCACCATCGCTACAAACATGGCTGGACGTGGGACGGATATCAAATTAGGCTCTGGAGTACGAGAAGCCGGTGGATTAGCGATCATTGGTACCGAACGGCATGATTCAAGACGAGTAGATCGGCAGTTGCGAGGTCGTTCAGGGCGCCAGGGCGATCCCGGATCATCTCAGTTTTATGTATCGTTGGAAGATAACCTCATGCGCCTATTCCATAGTGAAAGGATTGCGAAGCTGATGGACCGGATGGGCCATAAAGAAGGAGACGTGATACAACACAGCATGGTGACAAAATCCATAGAACGAGCCCAAAAAAAGGTGGAAGAAAATAACTTTGGCATCCGAAAACGCCTGTTGGAATATGACGACGTCATGAATATTCAACGGGAGGCTATTTATAAAAAACGTAAACATGCACTAGAAGGAGAGCGCCTGTCTGTGGATATAGGCCAAATGTTTAATTCACTTACTGAAGCAATACTGAGTGAAAATAAACAAAATGGAGATTATGATTCCTTTCTGACAGACAGCATAACTAAACTTGGGATGGACCCCGATATAGATCCTGCAGAATTCAAAGAAGCAGGGGCAGAACAACTGCTAGAAAAATTTCAAAAACAGGTCTGGGAGAATTACCACCGGAAAGGACAACAAATTATTGACTTAGTGTATCCTGTGGTTAAACGGGTTCATGAACAAGAAGGGAAACGTTACAAAAAAATAGCCGTTCCATATACAGATAATCAATCCAGAGCATTAAATGTAGGAGCAGAAATAGAAGATGGAATCCGGACTAAAGGAAAGTCTATTATTCTGGACATCGAAAAAACTATAACCCTGGCTTTAATAGATGACAACTGGAAAGAACACCTGCGCAATATGGATGAGTTAAAAGAATCAGTACAGGCGGCCTCATTCGAGCAAAAGGACCCCTTGGTAATTTACAAAATGGAAGCTTATAACCTGTTTGAGCAACTCATTTATAATATTAATGTAGATGTAGTGTCTTACCTAATGAAAGGTAAGCTTATGGTAGAAGGGGGAGAACAACAAACTGTTCGTGAAGCAAAAGAACAAAAAACAGATTTAAGTAAAACAAGTACTAATCGGGAGCGGGAAGAGGAAGCACGTCGCAAAGCTGCCATGGAAGCTGGACGAGAGGGCCATAAAATAGAAACTGTGGTACGCACAGAAAAGAAAGTCGGTAGAAATGACGATTGTCCCTGTGGGAGTGGTAAAAAGTATAAACATTGTCATGGTAGGACATAGACTCTTACATGTAGTAATTAGGCTCCTGTGTTATTTATCGGCTGTGCCCGCTATAACGGGTCAAGTTTTAATAGAACATGAAAACGCTAAAATGGAAGAGGTGATTACCTGGTATAGATCGGTCAACAAAGGTCAAAAGACACTTAAGGGCTGGACCATTCAAATTTTGTCAACGCGCGATCGACGGGAAATGGAATCAGAAATGTCTATTTTTAGGCAAAGATTTCCCGAACTAAGTATCAGACAAGTATATAATGAGCCCTATTATACGCTTAAAGTAGGCAGTTTTGTAAGCAAAATGGAAGCTTTGGGTTTGAGGGGTTATCTGCAGCGGTATTATAACTATGCAATTTTATCTCAAGAAAACGTTAGAAAAGAAGATTACAATTAAGTGATAAGGGTCGGTAAAAGCATTGATTGGTTGACATTTATGTTATATGCTAGCTTAGCCTTGATCGGCGGGTTGATGGTTTTTGCTGCAGAGTACCCCAAAAATGACTTTGAGTGGCAAGCCCTGTTTGAGGCCCCGACTAAACAATTGTGGTGGGTCGTTATTTCACTAGTCGTTTTTGGACTGGTTTTTATGGTTGAAACAAAATTCTGGCAAACCTTTGCATATGTGATTTATGCTGTTACGCTCGCGCTTCTTGTCCTGGTATTATTTTTTGGGAGTACTAAAAAAGGAGCAACAGCCTGGTTTAACCTTGCCGGATTTTCTTTACAACCCTCAGAACTGGCCAAATTAGGTACTTGTCTGGCCCTGTCTAGTTATTTGGGCTATTATAAAACCAAACTATCAAACCCCAAGTCAATAATCATTTGCATTGCCATTTTTATGTTTCCAGCTGCCCTGGTGTTACTTCAACCTGATGCAGGATCTACTTTAACCTTTATGTCATTTTTTGTGGTCCTGTTTAGGGAGGGTTTAAACCCCAATTTGTACATAGTTGCTCTATTGTTAATAACCATATTTATCACATCATTAATCTTTCCACTTATTCACCTTTTTAGCGCCGCCACTATTGTAGCTAATTTTATACTATTACTTTATCAAAAAAGGAGTCGAAATTGGTGGATATCTTTTGCAAGTATTTTTGTGTTTTCCATAATTGCCATGATGTTCAATTGGGGTGTAGAGTCGCTGATTGTCAATCTCGGTTTGTGCATAACCCTTTTATATAATGGAATAAAAAAAGGCCAATATAGAACAATGATAGGCCTTGCTTCAATACTCATGGTATGCATGGGGTTTGCTTATACTGCCCGAACTATTTTCGACAAAGTTTTGGAACCCCACCAGCAGGATCGCATTAACGTATGGCTCCGTCCGGAATTGAGCGATCCAAGAGGAGCATTGTATAATGTTTTGCAGTCTAAGTACGCCATTGGAGCGGGAGGATTTGCGGGCAAAGGATTTCTGCAAGGCACAATGACGAAACTTAATTATGTCCCGGAGCAAGCTACAGACTTTATTTTCAGTACCATTGGTGAAGAACAGGGGTTTATAGGTGTTACAGCCATTATTATCATCTTTCTCATGCTTATAACGCGCATTACCATGATCGGCGAACGTGCGAAAACAGCATTTGGTCGAACATACGCCTATTCAGTAGCCGGATTTCTATTTGTACATTTTTTTATTAATATAGGCATGACCATGGGATTAATGCCGGTAATAGGCATCCCGTTGCCGTTAGTTAGCAAAGGAGGAACCTCATTATTATCATTTAGCATCATGATGGGGATACTGATGAAAATGGACCTGGAAAGGACAAGAGGATGAAGACCTGGTTTATTGTACAGCATGCGGACAAGAATACCAAGGCTCGCGCAGGAACTATACTTACCGATCATGGTGCGATAGATACACCTATATTTATGCCAGTAGGAACCGAGGGAACCGTAAAAGGACTTACACAAGAGCACTTGGTGAATAGTGTAGATGCGCAAATTATTTTGGGCAACACGTACCATTTATACCTAAGGCCAGGAACTCCAACGTTGATCTCGGCCGGAGGATTGCACCAATTTATTAACTGGTCCAAACCTATGCTTACCGATAGTGGGGGGTACCAAATTTTTTCTTTAAGCGATATCAGGAAAATTACGGCAGAAGGTGTGATTTTCAAATCTCATCTGGATGGGAGCAAACACTTGTTTTCACCAGAAAACAATATCACCATACAACGTGAGATTGGTGCAGACTTGTTTATGGCCCTGGATGAATGTACGCCATACCCATGTGATAAAAAATATGCGCGGAAGTCTCTAAAAATAACTCTTGGCTGGTTAGATCGGTGTTGGCAGGCTTATCGACAAACCTCGCCCAACTATGACTATGATCAATTATTTATTCCTATCATCCAGGGTTCAGTTTATGAAGACTTAAGGATTGAATCGACGCAAGAGGTCTTATCATACAAAACACCTATCGTGGCTATCGGTGGCTTATCGGTAGGAGAGCCAGAAGACCTGCTGTATGGCATTACTCAGCGAGTCTGTGAGCAAATTCCGAGTCAAACCGGAAGATATCTGATGGGTGTTGGAACCCCGTCGAACCTGCTGCACTGCATTGAAGCAGGAGTAGATATGTTTGATTGTGTATTGCCTACCCGCAATGCACGGCATGGCTTGATTTATACCAGCGAAGGGATAGTTCATATTAAAAATGCCAAATGGAAAAATGATTTTTCGCCCATAGACCGTGAAAGCGAAGCTGAAGAAAGCCAAAAATACTCCAAAGCGTATTTACACCATTTGATTCGCGGCGGCGAAATGCTCGGTGCAACCCTGGCCAGTATTCAAAACCTTAGTTTTTTCCTCCAGCTTATGAAACAAGCTCGAGCCCAAATTCTACATGACAATTTCTCATGGTGGAAAAACAGCATCTTACCTGAAATTAGTCGTAAACTGTAAACAGAATGACCATTTTAGACCGCTATTTGGTAAGCAAATACATGAAGACTTTTTTCTTCACGGTCTTATTGTTTTCCATTATTGCGGTGGTCATTGACTTCAGTGAAAAACTTGAAAAATTCATTGACAATAAAGTTCCAGCCCGGGAAGTGCTCGGTGATTATTATTTAAATTATGTGCCAGACATCAATGCTATTTTATGGCCACTGTTTGCCTTGATTGCGGTGGTCTTTTTCTGTTCCCGGCTGGCAAAAAATGTAGAGTTTGTGGCCATGTTTAGCTCGGGACTAGGCATTAACCGCTTGTTAAAGCCATTTTTATGGTCTTCAGCAATAATTATGACTATTTTACTTATTGCTAATCATTTGTTATTGCCTATTACAAACAAAACTAAACTAGCCTTTGAAAACAAATATATCACACCCCAACGCAGTACCCCGAGGAATACTTCCATCCACACCTTTATTGGACCGGATATAAAAATATTTATTCGTTATTACAACCATACAGACAGTTCGGCCAGTGATGCTTACATCGAACGGTATGAACAAGGACGAATAGTCGAATACACCAAAATTGGCCGACTTAAATATTTAGGAAAAGATGACCTCTGGAAAATTCATGATATTGAGAAATATGCACTGGATTCCGCCAACAATTTCGTTGTTTTCGGTAAAAAAGAGACCGGAGGTCAGGACACCACTCTGTATTTACGACCTGATGATTTTTTGGAGTGGAAATATGATGAAAAAAGACTAACCACTCCCCAAATATTAACTCATCTAGAACGTCAAAAAGAACGAGGGTCACAAAATGTAAAACCATTCAAAGTGGAGCTCTATCGGCGAACGGCTGAGCCGATGTCCATACTAATTCTATCACTTATCGGTATGGCTGTGGGATCAAAAAAAACACGGGGAGGGATGGGGGTTCATTTAGCTGTGGGCATATCCTTGGGCGCCTTATTTGTTTTTCTATCCAAGCTATCCATTTCGTTTGCCAATAATCCAGATCTAAACCCGTTTATAGGAGTGTGGATTCCCAATATAGTTTTTGGAGGGGTCGCCTGGTGGCTAATAAAAAAGGCCCAACAATGAAAGTTAAATAAAATTTAAATTTTTCAATTTTTTCTGAAACAACAAGAATCATTCTAAATAACATACGTTTGTTATGTGTCTGTATATCAACTAAATATAAAAATGTAAAATTAAATATGACAAATGCGCAAGGTAAAAACGATGTTATCACCTCTATTTTGCATAGGTTTGCATAACCTAGCCATTGTTTTTTGTTTAATCTTTCAGTATATTTGTTAAACAAAACTTATAGATTATGTCTATCCTGGAGTTTAATTCTAAGTTCATCAAAATGACCAGTGTTTTACAGGCGTTTGCCTATAACCTGACTAAAGATTTTGAAGAATCACAGGATCTTTATCAAGAAACAGCGTTTAGGGCATTAAGCAATCGCGATAAGTTCATGCCAGGCACTAATTTTAAAGCCTGGGTTATGACCATTATGAAAAACATTTTTATAAACAACTATCGCAAAAAAGTTAAAGCCAACACCATTATTGATACCACCGACAATCTCTATTATATTAATTCGGGGGACACAATCATCTTTAATCGCGCTGATTCGGACATCATGATGCAAGAATTGAACACCATGATTAAAGAACTGGATGATAGCATACGGGTACCTTTCGAGATGCACTACATCGGGTATAAGTATCAGGAGATTGCAGATAAACTTGAACTTCCTCTCGGCACAGTAAAAAGCCGTATCTTTTTTGCACGCAAAGCCTTAAAAGAGATGATTTTAAGGAGATATCCCAAGCTTTACAAAAACTTTTCTCTCAATTAATTAAGACGGAGGTGAACAGGGAAGAAAAGAAACACTTTTTTTCCAACAGCATTTTATTTTGGGCCAGTTCCAATAATCGCAACCTTCCCTGGAAAACTTCGGATCCCTATAAAATATGGGTCAGCGAAATCATTTTACAACAGACTCAAGTCAAACAAGGCTTGCCTTATTATCAAAAGTTCATTGAACGGTTTCCCAGTGTAATTTCTCTGGCCGAAGCCAACCTGGATGAAGTTTACAATTACTGGAAAGGCCTGGGGTATTATTCCCGAGCACGCTACCTACATGAAACAGCAGAAATTATTGTTGAGCAACATCAGGGTATTTTTCCTCGAACTTCAGTACAGTTAAAGAAGTTAAAAGGCATAGGAGATTACACCGCCAGGGCCATTGCCTCCTTTGCATTCAATGAGGCAATCGGTGTATTGGATGGAAATGTGCATCGCGTATTGTCCCGGTATTTTGGAATTCATAAAACAATGGAAAAAAGTGCAGACAAGCATTATTACCAAATGTTGGCTAATGCACTAGTACCCAGCCAAAGCAGCTCAGGTATTTATAACCAAGCCATTATGGATTTTGGGGCCCTGCTTTGCACACCGCGGCTACCGGATTGCGATCAGTGTCCCCTTCAGAGCCAGTGTGCGGCATTTAAAAAAAACAAGGTTGAAATTTTGCCACCTGTAAAGAAAAAAATACCAGTCAAGCAACGATTTTTTATTTATTTCCTTGTTCAAAATAAACACGGAGACATTTTAATTGCACAGCGTGACCTCAAAGATATCTGGGCGAAACTGTATGAACTGCCAGGAATAGAAATTTTCAAAGAAAGCCAACTATTAGAAGAGACTGACCATAACCCAACCCAGTTAGGCATTGAGACACACAACATATCCGAAAGGCTATCGTTTTCGCCTATTAAACACCAATTGTCCCATCAAACGTTATACATACGCTTTGAACGGATTAATTGCCAGGAATTTGTCTTTGGTTCTCGTTTTCGGAAAATCAATCGGAAAAACTTGAGTAACTTTGCCTTTCCCAAACCCATTCAGTCTTTCTTATCAATTCAAAAATTTTAACAACATGATCAACAAAGTTATCTTGATTGGCAATCTAGGCCGGGATGCTGAAGTAAGAACTTTGGAAAACGGAGCTATGGTGGCAAGAATAACGATTGCTACAAATGAGAGTTATCGAGACAAAAATAATGAGTGGCAAACACTCACTGAGTGGCACGACGTTGTCTTGTGGAGGAACTTAGCTGAACGTGCCGAGCAAAACTTCAAAAAAGGAAATCTGGTTTATATAGAAGGTAAGTTATCTCATCGGAAATGGAAAGATAAAGAGGGTAACGACAGGTACACAACTGAAGTAATCGCCAATGTAGCCAGATCTTTGGAACGTAAAGACGGAACCGGTGGGCGAGGGGGATATAGTGAAAATTTTCCAACCGCGACTGATGAACCTAGTTTTGCTCGCCAAGCTGATCGGATTAGTCCGGAAGTTACCCAAATGGAAGATGATGATCTACCTTTCTAAGGGAAAGAAACACAATAATTTTTGGATAACAGCCTTATTCATAATGAACATGGCTTGTTCAAGTCAAACCGGGCAGGTTTCTCCAAAACCGAGAGCTTATCCCTATGTGGATTTTCCCAATAAAACCTACCGCGCTTATCATTCTCCGGCCTGCCCCATAACATTTATGTATCCGGAGTATGCCGAAATTAATCAGACTAAGCCCAGCGACACTTTACCCGGTGTGCAATGCTGGTTTAATGTTTATTACCCACAATTTAAAGCTACAGTTCATTGTTCTTATAATGCCATTGCTGACAATACGCAGTTTGAAACCATGGTAGAAGACGCCTTCGAAATCGCTGACCAAGTAAATAAAAGATCTAATTTTACCAATGAACAGGTGGTTCAATTGCCCAACGGATCAGCCGCTTTGATATTTGACTTTGAAGGCCCGGCTGCATCACCGATACAATTTTTTGTAACGGACAGCTTGAATCACTTTTTTAAAGGATCATTGTATTACCAAGTTGCGCACCACCCGGATTCTTTGGGCATCATTACCCAATTTATTAAGCAGGACATTCATCAAATGATGTCAACTTTTCAGTGGAAGTGATTATTCATCAGCATCATTGCTACGGCCAGGTGAAGGATGAGCCAGAGCGAATTTAGTTTTAATCTTTTGTTCAATTTCTAAAGCCAGTTCTGGATTATCTTCCAAAAATTGTTTAGCAGCATCCCGACCCTGAGCAATTTTAGTCCCTTCGTAACTATACCAGGAACCACTTTTTTGGAGAACATCTAATTCCGAACCCATATCGACGATTTCCCCGGTTTTAGAAATACCTGTGCCATAAACAATGTCAAAAGTCGCAACCTTAAACGGGGGTGCCAATTTATTTTTCACCACCTTTACTTTCACTGCATTTCCGGTAATATTTCCGTCTTTATCCTTGATGACGTTTCCAGACTTTCGTATATCAAGGCGAAGTGATGCATAAAATTTTAAGGCGTTACCACCGGTTGTCGTTTCTGGATTACCAAACATAACCCCGATTTTTTCCCGCAACTGGTTGATAAAGATACAACAACACCCAGTACGGCCCAGTGTAGCAGTCAATTTGCGTAAAGCTTGAGACATTAATCGAGCTTGCAGGCCCATTTTGCTATCTCCCATTTCGCCCTCTATTTCACTTCGCGGTACTAGGGCGGCTACTGAGTCAATCACTATGATATCTATTGCTCCGGAGCGGATAAGATTTTCGGCTATCTCTAAAGCTTGTTCGCCATTGTCCGGCTGAGAAATTAAGAGGTTTTCCACATCTACACCCAATGACTCGGCATAGAAACGATCAAAAGCATGTTCTGCATCGATAAATGCTGCGATGCCCCCTTTTTTCTGACACTCGGCTATAGCGTGAATAGCCAGGGTGGTTTTTCCGGAAGATTCAGGCCCATATATTTCGATAACCCGACCTTTTGGCAAGCCCCCTATTCCAACGGCCAGGTCTAAACTTAATGAACCCGTAGGAATAGTTTCAATCTCCACGACTTGTTTGTCACCCAACTTCATAACTGTTCCCCGGCCATAAGTTTTATCCAACTTGTCCATAGTAAGTTGCAGGGCGCGCAATTTTTCCTCTTTCTCAGAAGCCATAATGAATGATTTAAATATTAAAAAATTTTCATAAAAGTAAAAAACCCTTCAATAATCTTGAAGGGTTTTTGAACTGAGGTATTGAATTTTTAAGAGTTAAAATGCAGGTTCACCAACCGGAGTGTTTTTTGCATAAGACAAAATTCTGCCTACTGAAGAAAAAGAGGGGCGATAAATTTTTTCTGACACGGGTTGTAAATCTTCTATTAACTCATCCCACATAAAATCCAACTCAATGGCCTGGGCCAATACGTCTTCATCCTGGAGGGTTAAATCTGGTTCAATGTTTTTGTTTGTAAACGAATGCTTCATACGCAGATTTGTAATTTAAGTATTTAACAATCAAGTACCTAAAAAACTGAACCTTAACACGAAATATTGTGTGTAACAAAAATATTTTTTAAAGAGCCAGGAAGCCTAAATATATAAATCGTGGCTGAACCTAAAAAAAAGAAACAGATTTGAACAACGTAAATGGTCAAATCTGTTTCTGGTACAAAGTTGGAAAAAGTAGAAACTTATTATTTTCCAAGATAGTTATTGATCGCTTTCACAGCCTTATCTACCAAAGGATATTCGATAGAGTAATGGATAAACTTGCCTTCTTTAACTTGGTTAACTAATCCTGCAAGCCGTAAAACTTTCAAATGTTGCGAGGTAATTGATTGTTCGATCTCTAAATTGTTGTAGATCTTGTTTACATTGATTGACCCATATTGGTCAATGTACTCTAAAATTTTTAATCGTAGGGGATGGGCTAGAGCTCTTAGAATTTCAGTTGAAACCTGTAGTTTCTCATTGTTAAACGTAACCTTTGCCTTTTTCATTCTTGTAGTTTCTTATTAAATAAATTAAGTCTAGCTCGACAAATATGAAGCTATTTAATGAAACTTCCAAAACAAATATTAAAAAATGTTGCAATTTGTAAGCAATTGAAGCAAAATTGTACGCTTATCCCAAATATTTGTCCCAATGATTTAATGTAACGTTTTAATTATCAAATAATTATAAAATTTAATGAACAAATTACTTTAATCGGCTAATTCTTCAACAAGTCGTGAAATTTGAGCCAATCTTTCACGATCTATTCGGTAATAAATAAACTTACCTTGGCGCTCTGTAGTAACAACACCGGCACGCCTTAGAATGGCAAGATGCTGTGATGCTACACTCTGTTCTAGCCGGAGTTTAATATAAATGTCGGTGACGGTCATTGACTCATTTTCTTCTAACAAATCAATTATCCGTTGCCGCAATTTATGATTAACCGCTCGTAGCACTAGCACGGCTTTACGGAGATCAGCATAATCCAGCTGGATCTCCTTTCCGCCCTTTTTAAGAATTACAATTTCATTTTTCGGTTTTTTCATAAGTATTGGTTTTACGGTCAAGGAAACATAGTAGATGCAACCAAAACTGTACCAAACTGTCTTATTATGATATTTTTTAATTCATAACTATTTATATTAAACGTATTTTAATATAAAAAAGTTATATCTGTTGGCCTTTGACTATCTTTTTGGGCTGAGTAATGAATGGAGGTCGGATATAAAGTGGTTGCCATACATTAGAACCTGATTCACCATAAGAAAGGCGTTGGTGAACCAAGGCACAGGTGCTCTCATCCAGAGAATGAATAGATTTACTCAACGACCCTTGGTTACGGCTAATAGTGATTTTTTCTGGGTATTTAACAACTTCAAGTGTTTCTGAAAATGCATTAAGTTCTTCAGCCATTTGTGAATAAGAAGGAAAATAATGGCCACCAGCAATCAAGGCGAAACCAGGTGAAACTATCTCACCAGCATAAAACGCCCCTCCTTGTAGTGCCACAGCCGCCAACATGTGCTGGCTCGGCGGCAGGCTGAGGTTACCCAGATGTCCTAGTACTTCCAGTGTGTTGTAACCAATAAGTGGGAGCCCCAGAGCCAGACGAAAGCCTAATGAAAAGGATAAACCGGTACGCAGTGAGGTGTATGATCCTGGGCCTAAATTTACCGCTATGGCCGCCAGATCATTTCGTGTCACCATTAATTCATTAAGTAAATGTCTGGTAAGCAACGAAATAGATTTTGAATGATCTATAGCTACAGGACTTTGAAGTATGCCGGCAAAATAGCCTCCGGCCGATAACAAGACTGAGCAATAATCCCTTGTAGTATCAATACATAATATATAAGGTGATGTCATGATACTCAAACGCTGATGCTACTATTTATGGCCAAGTATTGAACCATAGAATTTCTGATCTTGCAGCACTTTCATGGCCTCCACGACTTCTTTATCATGCAATAAGCGATATTGAATCATCTGTTCTTCACTCAGAATGCGTTTGGCAATTTCTTTTTCGATCAGTTCGGATAACTGACTTTTATCTTTTTGCCACAACAGAGCATCTTCCTCCAATACCTTGGTTTCCAAATTATTCAGAAGCTGAGTAAGAGACGCGCTGTAGGGATGGATTTGATCTTTTTGTTCATTCTTTAAAGCCGTCAATTGTTGCTGTGCCGGACTGAGGTAAATAAACCCTTTCTGACTGGCAAAACTTATAAACTGATCATAGTGAATAAACTCAATTTGTTCGGCGGTATAAGAAGATTTTTGGTTAAGGAGGTGATCATTAACAAACTTAAAGATGAGGTCTTGTTCGAGTAGCTGTTTAACTAAAGGAGATTGCGCTGGTAGTGGAACTTTGATGTCTGGGGTAATGCCCCCGCCATCCAGTACTGGCCGACCATTACGGGTCTTAAATACTGATCGCTGCTGGTCCGGAATGTCTTTAGGTTCCCCATTTTCATAAGCAACACCCTGGATACAACGGCCGCTCGGGATGTAATACTTAGCGGTAGTCAGTTTAAGCTGCGAATTATAACCAATATCTTTAGTATTTTGAACCAGCCCTTTACCATATGAGCGTTGCCCAATGATGATGCCACGGTCAAAATCTTGTACAACCCCGGAAACAATTTCCGAGGCCGATGCGGTGAATTTATCAACAAGGATTGTCAGAGGAATTTCGGCATCCAAAGGGGCACCAGGTGTATTGTATGTGCGATCCCATTCTTTGACTTTTCCCTTAGTAGTGACAACGAGTTCCCCTTTTGGGACAAACAAATTTGAAACGCTTATGGCTTCACGAAGCAGTCCACCGCCATTATCCCTTAAGTCCAAAATCAATCCATTTAATTTCTCTTCAGGGTGATCACTTTGATATTGTTGTAAAATTTTGCGATACGCAGAGGCAATATTAGCAGAAGCATTTTCGGTAAACACACTCAACACTATGTAGGCGTATCGTTTGTCCAATAATGTGTAAAAAGGAACGTTTTTAATTTCGTTTTCTCCTCTAACTAATTGTAATTCACGAGGTTTGGTTTCTCCCGAACGCAGAATACTTAATTTCACTGCTGAGCCCGAAGAGCCTTTTAAAAAACTTCTCACCTCATCCGGTGATTTTCCCTGAGCAGATTTTCCATCAACGCTGATAATCTGGTCTCCTATAATTAAGCCCGATTTCATAGCCGGACTGTTTTCATACAAATCATAAATGGTGATAAAATTATCGATGGATTTCAAATCAGCCCCTAATCCTTCAAAACGGCTTTCGGCATTGACTCTGTAACTTTCTATTTGGCTTTCAGAAATATAATTCGTAAAAGGATCCAGTTGATTTAGCATAGCGTCAATTCCTATACGCATAAATTGAGCAGGGTCCAGATCATCCACATAACCCATATTAAGTTCCCTGTAAAGGCTGGAGAAGATTTCTATATTTTTACTGATATCGAAAAAGCGATTAGGCTGTGGCTTAAATGCCAGAACCGGCAAGATCAAAACAAGTAATACCAAAACGATAGGTTTTTTCATCGGAAGACTATTTCATTTCATATTATTACAAAAAATGTACACAACCCGTAGCTTGATCTTATTTAACAAGATTTTATGAGCTATGACTTTTAAAAAAACGAAATAAATGCAAAAATAATTCATCAGGAGCATCAACATGGATCCAATGACCAGCCTCTGGGATGGTTTCAATATCCACATGATTAAAGATGGCCTGAATAAGAGGTATATCTTCGTCTAAAATATACGACGACTTTCCCCCGCGCAAGAAAAGTGAAGGTGTTTCTACTGGTTGTTTAATCGGAATGGCTTTTAATACCTGATTGTAATCGCGATTAATAACCGGTAAATTAAATTTCCAGGAAAACGAATCGCCCGAGCGGTAGAGGTTTTTTAATAAAAATTGCCGAATACCTGCATCGGGAAGGTGTTCTTTTAGCCAATCTTCAGCATCTTGGCGACTGGTTAGAGAATGAAGAGGTAATTTAAGTAAAGCATCTAATATTATTTCATGCCCCCCGGAATAAGCTTTGAAATGAATATCCAGGACCGCAATAGCTTTAATGAGGTCTGGAGCCTGATTTAACAGTTGCATACCCACCTTACCGCCTAAACTGTGACCAGCTAAATAAACTTGTTCCCAACCATGTTGCTTTATAAATCGAAGAACATGTGTGGCCAAGGACTCGAAATTAAACTCATTTGTGTGTGGGGAGCGGCCATGATTCGGGAGGTCTAATAACAAAACATGGTAATCCGAAGCTAGTCTTTTAGCAAATGACACCCAATTATCCGAACTTCCAAATAACCCATGAAGCAGGATAAGGGGTGGGCCTTTTCCAAGGGACCGATGATATAACGACATAATAAATTATCTTGTCAAAGATAAATCATTTATTAGCTGTATTTGTTGACACTACCGAGGTAGAATAAGTCATGGATTTTCAACTTACTTCCAAATACATACCGACAGGAGATCAGCCCCAAGCAATCGATAAATTGACTAAAGGCATTCTAAATAACGTGCGCGCCCAGGTTTTGCTGGGAGTGACTGGTTCAGGTAAAACATTTACCGTAGCCAATGTGATCGCCAAGGTCAACAGACCTACTTTAGTCCTGACTCATAATAAGACACTAACCGCACAACTTTATGCAGAGTTTAAAGCATTTTTCCCGGAAAATGCCGTAGAGTATTTTGTATCCTATTACGACTATTACCAACCGGAAGCGTATATGAGCGTAACAGATACTTACATTGAAAAGGATCTGTCTATCAATGAAGAAGTCGACAAATTGCGCATGAGGGCAACCTCTTCGCTTTTATCTGGCCGCCGGGATATCATCATTGTGGCATCTGTTTCATGCATATATGGGATGGGAAATCCTGAAGATTATAAAGCCGGGATAATTCGTATCCACAAAGGAATGAAACTGTCCCGTAACCGCTTTTTATATCAGCTGGTAGAATCATTGTATGCCCGTACAGAATTGAATATAAACCGAGGTCAATTCAGAGTGCGGGGAGACACTGTGGATATCAACCTTCCTTATGTGGACTATGGCTATAGGGTGACGTTTTTTGGTGATGAGATTGAAAATATTGAACAAATAGATGTCGAATCCGGGAAACGAGTGGACACATTAGACTATGCTGCGGTATTTCCAGCTAACTTATATGTTGCACCCAAAGACCGCATCAAATACATCATAGGAAATATAGAAGATGAGATGAAAGCGCAGGAAATTTTTTTCGAAAAAGAAGGGCGCTATATTGAAGCTAAACGTATTCAGGAACGGGTCAATTTTGATTTGGAAATGATCCGGGAGCTGGGGTATTGTAATGGCATTGAGAACTATAGCCGATTTTTTGACGGGAGAAAACCAGGTACACGGCCCTTCTGTTTGTTAGACTATTTTCCCGAGGATTATTTGATGATAATTGATGAAAGCCACGTGACGGTGCCTCAAGTAAGAGGTATGTGGGGTGGTGACCGGGCCCGAAAAATAAATTTAGTTAATTATGGATTCCGCCTGCCCTCCGCATTGGACAACAGGCCCCTGGCATTTACCGAATTTGAGTCCATTGTACATCAGATAATTTATGTCAGCGCTACTCCAGGGGATTATGAGCTTGAGGAAACAATGGGTGAAATCGTGGAACAAATCGTTCGCCCCACCGGGTTATTAGATCCTCCAATAGAAATCAGACCCAGTTTAAACCAAATTGATGATTTGTTGGAAGAAATTAATCAGCGCATCCTCAGCAAAGAGCGCATTTTAGTCACGACGTTGACGAAACGCATGGCTGAAGAGCTCACCAAATACTTGGCCAAGCTTCAAATAAGGGTCAGATATATACATTCGGAAGTTGATACGCTGGATCGAGTTGAAATTATTCGAGACTTGCGACTTGGGGGCTTTGATGTATTGGTTGGGGTGAATTTATTACGGGAAGGTTTAGATTTGCCGGAAGTATCTCTCGTTGCAATATTAGATGCCGATAAAGAAGGGTTTTTGCGTAACGATCGTTCCCTGACGCAAACAGCTGGCCGGGCGGCACGAAATGTAAACGGATTGGTAATCTTTTATGCCGATCAAATTACCGAGTCTATGCAAAAAACCATTGATGAAACCGATAGACGCCGAGCAATTCAAAAGGTATATAACGATAAACACGGCATTACACCCCAGACGGTCTTTAAATCCAAAGAGGAAATTTTAAACCAAAAAACTGTACTGGATATCCGCGGAGCCCAAGCAAGACCTTATGTCGAACCCGAAGAGAGAAACATTGCTGCTGATCCAATAGTCCAATATATGACGACAGACCAACTGGAAAAAGTAATCCGGGAAACGGAGGACAAAATGAAAAAAGCGGCGAAAGAATTAGATTTCATAGCTGCAGCTCAATATCGAGATGAAGTTTTCGCCCTTAAAAAATTGCTAAAAGAAAAGGATTAAGCAAAATCAATAATTTTTTTGAGTACAAATATTCAGAAGGGCTCTTATTAAGGTAAGATCTTCCAAATTATGTCATTTATTCATGAAGTAAACTGGCCATTAAGGTTATATATATCAGCCACACTTTTTTGTCTATTAACCAGTAGTTATGGTCAGGTCAGGAATTATGAACCAATCAAAGCTCATTATTACCAGAATACAATGGACCTGATTCTGCTGGACCTTAAAATCAAATACCAGTTCACCTTTTATTATGAAGTAGGCATTCTACCAAAAAACCGGATGACTATATCATTAAACCGATTGACAATAGCGGAGGCAATGGATAAATTGCTTATAGGGACTGGATTGAACTACAGAGTAGAAGAAAAGCAGGTTTATATTTTTAAAGGAAGCATTACAGAAACAAAAATAACAGCAAGCACAGAAATACCAAGTAAGAAAAATTTTTCTGTTTCTGGCATAATAAAAGATAAACAGACGGGCGAATCACTTCCATACGCCAATATATTGATTTCTGGTTCAACGAACGGCACAACAACCAACGGGGATGGATACTTTACTTTATTTAATGTACCTTCGGACACAACGCTGCTCGAAATTTCTTATTTAGGATACAAAACAATCTTCCATCGTTTATCCCCAAAGCAGAGTCATGATGAATTAATTATCTATACGGAAGATGAAGGGATAAACCTGGAAGAAGTGGTGGTCAAAGCAAACAAAGAAGAACAATTAATTAAGGCGTCTACCGGAATAGGGCGGGTCAACGTTGTCCCTGGATTATTATCTAAATTACCCAGCTATGGTGAAAAAGATATTTTCAGGGCATTACAACTTTTACCAGGAATCAGTGGTACACAGGAAAGTTCATCAGGACTTTATGTACGTGGCGGAACTCCTGACCAAAATTTAATTTTATTCGATGGGTTTACAGTTTACCATGTGGATCATTTGTTTGGATTTTTCAGTGCATTTAACCCCAATGCCATTAAAGACCTCCAAATATTCAAGGGTGGATTTGAATCACGTTATGGTGGAAGAATATCTAGTGTGGTTGACCTCACGGGAAAAGATGGTAACAATGCTAAGTTTAACGCTGGTGGTGGAATAAGCCTGTTGAGTTACAGTGCTTTTATAGAAACGCCATTTGCCAAAAGTAAAGGGTCATTTCTCGTGGCGGGTAGAAAATCTTTACAAAGTAATTTTTATAAAAACATTTTTAATTCCTTTGTTGGTAACAAAACAACCCTACCATCTAGTAACACATCCACCGGATTTCCGGGCGGGAGATTTGGACGCATACAGGCAGATCCTAACTCCTTTTTTTACGACTTAAATGCTAAAGTGACATACCGTACACCCAATAAAGACATATTCTCATTAAGCCTTTATAATGGACAGGATGATCTGGACAATTCAAGGGATTTCAACAATTCAATTTTTGGTAATAGACCAATTATTAATAACGATGTACAATTTGAGCGGACCAGTTCGGATTTAACCAAATGGGGTAACTGGGGGTTAAGTGGACGATGGTCACGCAAGTGGAATGAAAAATATTATTCAAATTTAATCTTATCTTATTCAAATTACTACAGCAACCGAGATCGGCGAGATAATACAGTCATTACAAGAAATGATACCACTACAACTCAAGTCAATGGCAATTTGGAAAATAATAACCTAAAAAACTACATGCTTAAATGGGATAATGAATATAAACTTAATCAATATAATCAACTGGGCATGGGCCTACAAATTGATAATCTTGACATTGCGTACAATTATACCCAAAATGATTCATCTAAAATATTAGACCGAAGAAATAAAGGGTATATATCGAGTTATTACCTTCAAGATAAACTCACTATGATTCAAAAAATTATTATTACACCAGGTATTAGAACTACGCATTATAATGTAACCAGGAAAATCTATTTGGAGCCCCGGGTTTCAGCTATTTATGTTATTTCGGAGCAATTAAAATTAAAAGCTGCCTGGGGAAAGTACAATCAATTTGCGACCAGGGTGATTCGAGAAGATATCATGCAAGGCAGTAGAGATTTCTGGATTCTAGCCGATGATGAACAGATACCGATCAGTACAGCGACCCACTATATCGGTGGTATAAGTTATGAAACCAAACATTATTTATTCGACATAGAATTATATCATAAACCCATGGAAGGGCTCACGGAATACACCTCAAGATTTGTTCCTATCGGATTTGGACCTGGTAGTACGCTGAATTATGAAGAATTTTTTTACAATGGAAGAGGAGTTGCCAGAGGTTTAGAAATTTTGGCACAAAAGAAAAGCGGAGCACTAACGGGATGGATTGGATACACACTAGGTAAAGTAAAACATCAATTTGATGTCTACGGGTCAAACTATTATTTTGCTAACCACGATCAGACACACGAAGGGAAAGTGGTAACTATGTATACCATCAATTCGAAACTTAGCTTGAGTTCAACATTTATTTATGCGACAGGCAAACCATACACCGCTCCCGTTGGCTACTACGAACTAAAATTACTAAATGGTAGCACATCAGATTTTTTTGAAATCAGTAATAAAAATTCTTTACGACTACCGAATTACCACCGTTTAGATATATCCTTAAATTATGATTTCAATCTTGGAAAATCCAAAGGAAACACCGGGATATCAGTATTTAATGTTTATAATCGAAAAAATGTTTGGTATAAACAATATGATGTTATTGAAGGTGATTTAATAGAAACGAATGTATCTTTATTAGGACTGACTCCAAGTATTTTTATTAATTGGAGCTTGCGTTGATTACTTAAAACTGGACTTATGTGTAATTTCAAAACGACTCTTTTTATATTTTTAATCCTTTCCTTAACAGTGTGCCAACCGGTAGAAGTAAAATTGCCAGATACTCATACTCCCGTAGTGGAGGCTTATTTATTTGCCGGAAAAACCTTGGATAGTATTCGTATTACAGAAACATATTCATACACATCAACTGATACAAATTTGTTGACTCTTGACCAATTGGATGTATCAGTAAGTGATGGAATAAACGTATATAAATTAAATTCAATTGGGCAAGGCTATTATCAAAACAATGAGCACATCATAGAGTCTGGAAAACAGTATTCGCTAAATTTTACCTATAATCAACTTCCGGTATCGGCGACTACATTCATCCCGGAAAAAAATACTGCCGCCATAAGTGTTACGGAAATTGAAATAGAACAAATTACCGAATTTCCAGGACCAGGTGGCGGTTTTCAACAAAACCAAGAGTCAGTAGATATACAATGGGGTAATTCTGGAGACTATTATTATGTGGTCTTACAGAACAAAGAAGAAAACCCAGAATATATTAACACATTTTTAAATAGCGTTAGATTTAGGCCCCAATTTAGAATTATCAGTAAGCCTACCATCACAGATTTTTATTCTATCAATCCTCAACGAGACCTTCCTCAATATGGGCAATACCGAATTATTGTTTTTCGGGTAAACCCGGAATATGCATCTTTATATGAAATAAGTAATAACACCTCTCAGTCCATAGCCCAACCTCCAACGAATATTACTAATGGACTTGGAATTTTCACTGGTGTCAGTTCAGACACATTGTTTTTAAAAGTCATTAAGAAATAAGTAATGCTAAGTTTCGACTTACGTTGGTAACACCATAACTTAACAGATGTCTTCTTAATCTAATTTATGGTGTTTGGCGGCCAATTGACGCAAAACAATAATTTCCCTATTTTTTAAAAATACTTCTTCAGCAGGCGCACCAAAGTAAGTTTTACCTCCGGGTAAATTTTTAGACACTCCGCTTTTTGCAAGGATGATGGCATGATCTCCAATAGTTATATTCTGTATAATCCCGACTTGCCCATAAATCACCACATGGTCACCAATACACGTTTTCCCCCCAATACCCGTTTGAGCAGCAATAAGCACATGTTTACCGATCCGGACGCCATGACCAATATGGATTTGACAATCCAACTTTGAACCTGAACCAATAACGGTATCTGATGACACCCCTTTATTGATTGTACAACCGGCGCCTATTTCCACATCATTTTCGATGACTACCCGCCCTGCCGAATGCCACTTTTGGTAACTATGATTTACCTTTTTATAATAAAATGCATCACTGCCTATCAAACAACCAGGTTGTAAGGTCACCCTTTTTCCGATAGAAGTATAAGAACCAACGTAGGTATTGGCCTGAATATAGGAGCCGGTACCAATAGTGACCTGAGGACCGATGACTACTCCTGGTTCGATGATTACCCCCGGGGCGATGAGGGCCGTTGGGTGAATTGTAGAACGTAAAAATTCAAAAGGGCGGGCTTCTTGAGCTAAAATATTGTAAACGGCAAATGGGTCTTCTAGGACCAGTAAAGCTTTTCCGGGAGGGGCTTCAATTTCTTTATTGATGAGAATAACCGATGCAGCGGACTGAAGGGCTTTTGGGTAATATTTTTCAAGATCTACAAAAGTGATATCTCCGGGTTCTACCCGATGAATCACATTCAATCCGGTAGCTAGAGTTGCAGGTTCTCCAAGAAGTTTGGCATGAAAGCGGGCGGCCAGGGATTCCGCAGTAAGAGGTGAAGTAAAGACCATGAATTAAGGTTTGTGCAAAAATACAAGGTTATCCCGATACAGCACGAGCTCTATTTATTTGTATTTTAGTACAAAAATTCAATCAATGGATCGGAGAGCTTGGTTTCAACAAAGTGCCTTGGCAGGATTAGCAGGAATAGCTGTACCCAAATGGTTAGAGAACGATCAGCAGGGTTATTCCTCGGCGGATCTTAGCCGGAGGCCCAAAACATCGGTCATCAGGCTTAGCCATAATGAAAATCCTTTTGGACCCTCACCTAAAACACGCCAGGCCATTATTGAGGCCATTGTTCAAGGCAATCGGTACCCGCGAGAGTCCATTGATGCTTTAGCCAACAAGATTGCTGCCAAAGAAAACCTCTCCGCCAATCAAATCATGATTACTGCCGGCTCTACTGAATTATTAGGACTTACAGGACTAGTATACGGTGTAGCAGGAGGAGAGTTAATTTCTGGTTTTCCCACCTTTGATTTTATGCTAAGGTATAGTCAGACCATTGGTGCAAAATGGGTGCAAGTGCCCCTTCGCGACCAAAAATATGATCTGGAAGCTATTGCCGGCAAAATTTCGGAGCAAACTAAACTGATCTTTATCTGTAATCCTAACAACCCTACCGGAACCTATCTTCCCAAAAACCAGGTGGAGCAATTCATCAACACGTATTCTGCAAAAACACCCATGTTTGTGGACGAGGCATACATAGAACTTATTCCCCAGGGAATCTCGGCTTCTTTAGCACCACTTACCCGCGAAAATAAAAACCTGATCATTGGCCGGACTTTCTCTAAAATATACGGCATGGCCGGATTAAGACTGGGTTATGCCATAGCGCATCCGGAGACGATAAATAAACTTAAGGCATGGAATACCGGTGGACTGATTTCTCCCAGTGTGTGCACACTGGAAGGGGGCATTGCGGCAATGGACGATACGCCATTTTTAGAAAAAACGCTAAAGGAAAATGAAGCTTGTAAACAAATGGTGTACGCCGCATTTGAGCGAGAAGGCATAAAATATTGTCCATCCTCCGCTAATTTTATTTGGTTTACTACCGACCGCTTCAAAGGTGATATCTATGAAGCATTAAAAGCACAACAAATTTATACACGCAACTATAGTTATGCTCCAGGGTGGTGCCGGGTAAGTATGGGCACGCCCAGGGAAATAGAAATATTCATCGACCGGACGTTGGCAATGTTGGTCTAACACCTTAGTGAGCTTCCAGCCAGTTTTTTCCTGCCCCTATGCCTACTTCTATGGGTACGTCCAGCCCGGGGATGGCATTTTTAAGATGGAGGTTAACCAGGGTTTTTAACTCTTCAAACTCTGATTCAAACACATCAAAAAGCAATTCATCGTGCACTTGCAAAATCATTTTTGATTTTAAATTTTTCTGGAGCAATTCCGCATGGATATTGATCATGGCAACCTTAATCATATCGGCGGCAGTGCCCTGTATCGGTGTGTTAATAGCCATCCGTTCAGCGTTGCTGCGTGCCAAGGAATTGCGAGAGTTGATGTCACGCAAATACCTCCTGCGTCCTAATAAAGTACTGACATAACCATGTTGACGGGCAAAGGTCACCGTTTGGTCCATGTAATTCCGCAAACCCTTATATTGTTTAAAATAGTTGTCAATGATTTCTTTAGCTTCAGTTCGCTTAATATTTAATTGGCGGGATAGGTTAACCGACCCGGCGCCGTAAATAATACTGAAGTTTACAGTCTTGGCATTACGACGCTGCTCTGCAGTTACCTCTTCGATGGGTACACCATATACTTTAGAAGCCGTAGCCCGGTGAATGTCCTGATCCAGGCGGAAGGCCTCCAACATGGCTTCCTCTTTGCTTAGGGCAGCGATGAGCCGCAATTCAATTTGTGAATAGTCGGCCGAACACAAAATGAAGTCATTATTACGAGGTACAAAAGCTTTGCGAATTTCACGGCCTGCTTCATCCCGGATGGGTATATTTTGCAGATTCGGGTTTTCTGAGCTCAACCGCCCTGTTGCTGCGCGGGCCTGGTTGAATGAAGTGTGGACGCGTCCGGTTCGAGGGTTAATAAGAAGAGGCAAAGTATCTACATAAGTTGATTTTAATTTAGACAACTTGCGATGTTCCTGAATATCATAAACGATTTTAAAATCATTAGCCAGCTCGCTGAGTTTCTCTTCATCGGTGGAATATTGCCCGGTTTGGGTTTTGCGCCAGCGGTAGGGAATGCGCAGTTTGTCGAACAAAATTTCTCCCACCTGCCGCGGTGATGCAATATTAAAGTCAGTTCCGGCTTGTAGGTAGATGGATTGTTCCAGTTTTAAAATAAGCTTAGATAAATCCAAGGAATACGCTTGCAGCAAGTCAGGATTAATACGAATGCCTTCATATTCCATATCTGCCAGCACGGCAATCAGCGGGCTTTCCAATTTGAAATACAAATCATCCAATTCCAGCTCATCCAGTTTTTTAAATAAAATATCTTTTAATTGCCAGGTGACATCCGCATCTTCAGCAGCATACTCAGCAGCTTTAAGCGTACTCACATCCCGCATGCTGAGTTGTTTTGCACCTTTTCCGATGAGGTCTTCAATCGGTATCATTTTATAGTTCAAATAGGTCTCCGACAGGATGTCTAACTTGTGGCGGTGGTCCGGTTCCAGCAGATAATGAGCTATCATGGTATCATAAAAAACTCCTGCTAACGTAATATCGTAAACTTTGAAGATGAGATAATCGTATTTGACATTTTGCCCGGTTTTAGGAATGCTCGGATTTTCCAAAAGGGCCTTAAAAAAATTTAAAATATGGTGAGCCTCCTGATCATTTTCCGGTATCGGAATGTAATAAGCTTTACCAACATCAAAAGAAAAAGAAATTCCCACCAATTTGGCTAATAATGGATCTAAATCGGTGGTTTCTGTGTCTACGCAGAAACCACCAGACTTTTCCAAAGCCTTGGCTAGTTGCAGATATTCCTGATCAGTTTGTAATATTTTATAATCGTGATGTGTATTTTTAATGTCTTTATCTGCTACTGAATAAGCTCTCTCCGTTTCTGGTTTTTCTTTTGACTTAGGTGCGGCTACCGGACGGCCAAAAAGGTCCATCTGCATCACTGGACCATGATCCGTCTCATCTTCACCAAGAATAGCCAAAGCCAGAGCTCGAAATTCCAACTCTTTAAATAGTTCACGCAAGGCCGGTTTGTCAAAAGGCTCTAATATGAGAGCTTCATCATCAAATTCTACCGGAGCAGCTGTATCGATAATGGCCAGTTTTTTAGAAAGAAGACCTTGATCCGCATATTGGATAATATTCTCTTTTATTTTTCCCTCTACTTCGTGAGCGTGAGCCACTAAATTTTCTACAGTTTCAAATTTTTCCAACAGTTTGGAAGCTGTTTTGTCACCTATGCCGGGTATGCCTGGAATATTATCTACCGAATCACCTTTAAGGCCGAGCACATCTACAACTTGATCAACCCTCGAGATACCCCAGGACTCCATGATTTCTTTGGGCCCTAAAACCTCCACACCATTACCCTGCCGGGAAGGTTTATACAGAAATATACGGTTACTGACGAGCTGGGCAAAATCTTTATCGGGAGTTACCATATATACGGTGTAGCCCCTTTTTTCAGCTTTTTTAGCCAATGTGCCGATGATATCATCCGCCTCATAACCATCCAAAGTAAGTATCGGGATGCGGAAAGCCTGCACTAATTTCATGATATATGGCATAGCCACTTTAATATCCTCGGGTTGTGCCTCGCGGTTGGCTTTGTAGTCCCCGTACATTTTATGTCTAAATGTTGGACCATCTTTATCAAAGGAGACAGCGAGGTGCGTAGGTTTTTCATTTTTGATTAAATCCCATAATGACCGCAGAAACCCAGCTATGGCCGACGTGTTAATCCCTTTAGAACTAATCAAGGGCCGGTTAATGAAGGCGAAATGTGCCCGGTACACCAAAGCATTGCCATCCAACAGGAACAATCTTTTATCTACCCCCATACTATTTATTAAATTAATTTTATACACAAGGTAATAAAACCACGGTTTAAACCAAAAAGAAAAGGAGTCATAACTGATGTTATAACTCCTTGATAATGAGGGTGGGAGCTACTGGATTCGAACCAGTGACCCCCTGCTTGTAAGGCAGGTGCTCTGAACCAGCTGAGCTAAGCTCCCGCTAAAGGGATTGCAAATATAAGCGGAGTCTCAATTTAAGTCAAATCTTTCAGTAAAAAAATTCCCTTGAGTATTAAAGAGCCTAAAGGAGATGATCGAAACTTAAAAAAACTACCTTTGTTATTCCCTTAGTTTACGACGCCATGATTAAAACGGAGATAGAAAGTTTACTTCATCGGGCTATTAACCGGGATTTTCTGAGTGCAGAAGAAGGTCTGTACTTATTCGAAAATGCGTCAACCGGCGATTTAATGTATGTGGCAAATCGGTTACGTCAACACCATGTACCTGGTCAGGTGGTCACCTGGATCATTGACCGGAATTCCAACACCACCAATGTATGTGTGGCTAATTGTAAATTTTGCAATTTTTACCGCCCACCCGGACATCAGGAAGGGTACATCACCACTATTGAGGAGTATAAACAGAAAATAGATGAACTTTTCCGTTATGGAGGAGAGCAATTGCTCTTGCAAGGGGGACACCATCCCGAGTTGGGATTAAATTTTTATACCACCTTATTCCGGCAACTTAAAACCCTTTATCCAACGCTTAAACTGCATGCCCTGGGACCTCCTGAGGTAGTGCACATCACCCAACTGGAAAAATCCACCTATAAGGAAGTACTGAAAGCTTTAATGGAGGCTGGTTTGGATTCTTTGCCGGGAGCAGGTGCCGAGATTTTGGATAACCGGGTAAGAAGACTTATCTCCCGGGGAAAATGTAGTGGAGAAGAATGGCTGGATGTGATGCGAGCGGCTCATCAACTACATCTCACCACAAGCACGACCATGATGTTCGGGCATGTCGAAACCAATCTGGAACGAATGGAACATCTGGTAGCCATGCGGCAGGTGCAAAGCGAAAAACCGGCGGCGGCCAAAGGCTTTCTAGCCTTTATTCCGTGGCCATTTCAAGACGAAGGCACCTTACTTCAGAAACTTAAACGAGCTCGCAACGCCTGTACTCCGGATGAATACATTCGCATGATCGCTATAAGCCGTTTAATGCTTCCTAATATTATTAACATCCAGGCGTCCTGGCTAACAATTGGTAAAAAAACCGCCCAAGTGTGTTTGCACGCTGGCGCCAACGACTTTGGGAGCATAATGATCGAAGAAAATGTGGTCTCCGCGGCCGGAGCGGCTTTTCGTTTTACGGCGCAAGGCATCCAGGATGCGATAAGGGAAGCAGGATACACACCACAGTTGCGCAACCAACAATATGAATATCGCACTATGCCACCCCAGATCATGCAACAAGAATTGGATAAAATGAAAATGATTGTAGATTAACACACCTGCATGCATCTCCAATTATATGCCCAAACATCAGGGACCAGCAACTGGCTAAAGGAGCAATTACCTCTACTTCCTGCTTTTTCAGTTCAACTAGGTACAGGATGGCAAACCTTATTGGACCATGTAGATATCATTAAGGAAATTCCTTATAAATCTATACCAAACTTTCCCCAGTCCTCAGTAGAAGGGCATCAAAATAACCTGATCCTGGCGCGTTGGCACAATATATACCTGTTTATTTGGGCCGGGCGGCTGCATTATTATGAGGGTCATTCCATGGACACCATTACTTTTCCGGTAAGAGTAGCAGCTTTGTGCGGTGTAAAGCAATTTATTTTTACTAATGCTGCCGGAGGAGTGAATCCGCATTATGCTCCTGGAGACATCATGGTGCTGAGAGACCACATTAATTTTTTACCTGAAAACCCTTTACGAGGCCCTCATGATCCCCGGTTTGGTGAACGCTTTGTGGATTTTTCAGATACGTATGTGGCAACATGGAGGCAGGAATGGTTATTATCAGGTGCCTCTCTTGGCTTACCCATCCATGAGGGGGTATACCTGGGTCTACAGGGACCAGGCATGGAAACGCCGTCAGAGTACCAACTTTTCCGCCAATGGGGAGCTGATGCCGTAGGCATGAGTACGGTGCCGGAAGTGATGGTGGCGCGACAAATGGGTGGTACAGTAGGTGCTATCAGTTTGATTTCTAATGTATTTAATGCTGCAAAACCAGAAAAAGCCGGGGTAGAGGATGTGATAAAGATGGTAAAATCCTCGATGCATAGAGTCACTAGTCTACTTGATGAGTGGTTTTCAAAACAAGAAGGTACCAGATTAGACCAGCCTTAAGACACCTTGTTAATTTCCTGTTAAACTAAATAAGCATCGAACATTCATGGTTTACCAGTCGTTTTTGCATTAAACCAAAATTAGAAAACATGGTCAGAAAATTCGTTCCATTTATCATAGCCGGAGCACTGGGAGGTCTGATCACTTTAGCTGGTGTGAAGCTTTCTGATAAACCTTTAACAGCTGAAACACAGCGGATCAACCCGGTTGCATGGGGAGCCCCAACAGCATCCTCGGTAAATTTTGATTTCGCTGCCGCCTCGGCGAAAGCCATGCCCTCTGTGGTGCAAATACACACGAATCTTAGCCGCGAAGCCATAGCCCAGCAGCGTAAGGAACAACAAGAAAATTCTCCTTTCGGGCGGTTCTTCGAATTTTTTGGTGAAAATATGCCGTTTTCCTTCGGAATACCCGGTAAAGGCGCCGGATCAGGGGTCATCATTTCTCCCGACGGATATATTGTTACCAACAACCATGTGGTCGAAAATTTTGATGAAATTGAGGTTACTACCTTAAGTGGTGATAACTATACAGCACAAGTAATAGGACGGGATCCGGCTACAGATTTAGCGGTTGTAAAGATTAACGCCAATAATCTTCCGGTTATGGAATACGCTAATTCGGATGATGCTAAAGTCGGCGAGTGGGTATTAGCAGTGGGCAATCCCTATGAAAAGCTGCGTTCTACGGTTACAGCTGGTATTATTAGTGCAAAAGGCCGGGATTTAAATATCCTGAGAGGAGAAAAAACCATCGAGTCATTTATACAAACAGATGCCGCCGTAAATCCGGGAAACTCGGGAGGCGCTTTGGTGGATATTCAAGGCCGCCTTTTAGGTATAAACACAGCTATTTATTCCGAAACAGGGGCATACGTCGGTTATTCTTTTGCCGTGCCCTCTAACCTGATGAAAAAGGTGGTGGAAGAAATTGTGAAAAATGGAGATATCAAACGGGTGACCCTGGGCGTTTCAGTTGTAGAACTAAATGAACAGGTCGCCAATGACCTGAATGTAAAGATTAATCAAGGCTTGTTCATTGAAAATGTAGCCGATCGCAGTTCAGCACAATACGCCGGATTATTGCCAAACGATGTTATCCTGGAAGTAAATGGTAAAAAGACCATCAAATTTACGGATTTGTCTACCATTATAGACAATAGCCGAGCCAATGAAACCATCAAAATTAAAGTATGGCGCGATGGTGAACCCAAAACCATTGATGTTCGCCTTAGATCAAAAATATGATTACCAAACTAAGGTAAAGTTGGTTTTTCGTTTTGTTTTGATAGGCCCACTCCACAGGGAGTGGGTTTTTTTGTTAAGTGTAAAGTTTGTTACTGAAATTGATAACACGACTGGTAAGTATCCATAAAAAAGGACTTAATCACGGTAGCCGTGGAATCAATAACCACAATATTGAAGCCACGTTGACCGGCTGAATGTTCCTGATTGCCTAAAAGGATATTGCTGTTATTTCCCACAGCATTGCCAGCTGACTGCAGTAGTATAGACATTTTATTATTGCTCCAGGCAGGGACAGTTTCCGCCAGATTAAAGGACAAAGATACCGCCTGGTAATTGTTCAGCACTTCTTTCAACGGGCGTCCCTGATACCAGGCACCGGCATAGGACCCTCTGAAAGTCAGATTGGCTAATTGAGAATTACTTGCCTTGAAATAGTTTTTAGTGGACTCACAGAGCGATTGCGTTGCTTCATCCTTTACACTCAGCAAGACCAGCTTGTCTTGGTATTGAAGAAGATAGTCTTCGAGTTTAAATATTTTTTTGCCACTTAAGCGTATTTCAGCATGTTGATTCAACCAATGCATCCAAAACGTATCCAACTCCAAAGTAATCTGTGGAATATAAAAAACATACTCATCCAGAACTAGAATTTCTCCGGGAGCTTTGATCAGGTCCAGATGTTGAGGACCGCATAAAAACACATCACCGGCTTCAGCTGGCAACTGCCCGCTTAACTGCAATTGAATAGTATCCTGCCGGGCTTTTGCTTCCCGGTCATCGCGCCTGGCGAAGGTGCCGGTGGACAAAGGGAGGTTGCGTTCCATGGCTAAATGCTGAAAATAAATAATATCTCCTTCATACCTGATTTTTGGCTGATAGGGCGGAAAAACCCACAATCTCTTAGCAGGATTTAACAGCTCCTTCCACACCGAAGCAGTTAAACTTCCCGTGACCGCAGCATGATGGTCAATATAATGTGGTCTTAAAAGGGGTCGGAATTCCAGCACATGTAGAACAAGCAATAAACCCATACTGATGTTAGACACCCAGGATCGAAAGCGAGAATAATTCAAAGCTCTGATTATACATACCAGGAGAAAGTAATGCAGGGGCCACACAAACCGCCCGGAAGAACGAAACGTTTGGGTAAAGTAATTGCGTAAAGGTAATTCGACTAGTTTATGGGACATCAAGGTCATCACCGGACTCAATGCAAAAATGAATAGCAGCACACAGGTATAAAATAAAATCGAAGCAGGCAACCGCATAGCGAACAGATCAGCCACCTGGTGCCGGTAATAATATAAAGCTCCCACGAATACTCCAATTACAGCTAATCCAAGATATCCATACCCTTCATACTGGCCAGAAGTAGCTAAAGGCAACGCATTGAGCCAGGAAGACGTATCCAGAGGGTTAAAAAATGTATTTAGGTTAGCTGAGAAATGGCCAACTCCTGATCCGGCCGTACGATCGGAAGGAATCAAAAAATACCCCACCAGGTAGAATATTGTTGCGGCGCCTACCACCGCAGCTGCAAAATATGCGCCTAATTGGCGCCAGGGTAAAACATGAGAATAGTGGAGGCGTAACAAAACAGCCAGGTACAAAGCCATATTCATGGCCAGCAAATAGGGATGTATTAACGCAGCTAAGAGCACTATCACTAAAGCCGGGATCGTTGTTAACGCAGGCTTCCCGGGGCGGTAATATGACCATATTAATGCCAACAGGGTCCATTGAGCACATAACGCCGGATGACCGGTACGCGCTAACAATACCGGACTGAACATAAATAACAAGGTGCCCAAAAAAGTAACCAATAATGGCAAATTAAAGACCTTGAGCAATTTGGCAGCAAACCAGCCCTGTAAAAAATAACATACTAAGAACCACCATCCGAAATATTGAAAAGGAGTTGGTAACCAAGCGGATAAAAACTTAAATAAAAAAGCGAAAAGTGGGATAGAATCTGTATATCCGATGCTGCTGAGCATAGGATAACCATACCCGCTCAGTTTGCCGGGAGGAAAAGACCAATCCGCCTGACGGAAAAACGACCAGCCGAAATAATGTTGTATCCAGTCGCTGTTAAGCACATAAAGCCAGGAAGTGTGTCGTGGATTTAGCACTTGTAAGCCAAACTTTAGGTGGACTAATACAACTGCAATACCCAGGCATACCGCCCACCAGAGAACTTGATGACGTAGGCTAAACCTCACGGGAATTCTCCGCTTTTAAGGCATCCCAATACTCCACCGCTCTCCGGGTATGGGGGATGCAAATGGAACCACCAACCAGATTGGCGATGGACAAAATCTCAAACAACTCGTCTGTTGACAACTTCAGCGCAAAACATTGACCAAGATGGTATTTTATGCAATCATCACAGCGCAAGACCAAGGAGGCGATCAACCCGAGCATCTCTTTGGTTTTAGCATCCAAAGCACCTTCTTCATAAGCCTGCGAATCCAAAGAATAAAATCGTTTCATGACCCGATTATCCTCAGCGAGAATACGATTATTCATTTTCTGGCGATACTGATTAAATTCTTGCACTAGTGACATGTCTGGTATTTTTAAGGAATTTAAATGATTTTACGATTGTGAAACAGCCATATGGAAACCAATAGACGGATGGCAAACACAACGGTGGCGATCATGCTGCCGGCTCCAAAAAATATCATTTCTCCCCGGATGTAACCGCTCAGCGAAGTTTGCTGATCATTAAGTAAATGAATCATAAAAGACTCCAGGCCGTTTTCATCCGCAAACCTGGAGAATTGGCTAAATAAACGCAGTAAATAAATAAATAAAGGTATACATCCGAGAAAAAAAAGTGCTTTCAACCATTGAATCGGCCCAAAAAATAAATACCGGATCATAAATATATACCGCACCAAAGTAATAAAGGACACTACGAACCAAAGGTTATGGCGTTTGAACGGGTAAGCATAAATATGTTTTTCGACAGGTAGCAAAATCAGCCAGGCCAATAAAAAAGCAAAAATCCACCCAATGATTTCAAGAACTAAATAATATTTAATATTTTTAAGATTCACACTGAACGCTTAATGATAATTGGCTAACTTTTTGAATAGAAATCATTTAGCTAGTTGAGATAGATCAAGCTAACGGTAGGCAAATTTCTTGAATTTGAATGAGCATCAAAATAAACTATTATGAATTTACTCGACCCAGTAAAAAAAGTAATGACTACCAAGCTGATTACAGTCAGTGAGGAAGATACGTTGGAAACCATTACGAATATTTTTGAAATGCACGCCATTCACCATATACCTGTCGTGCGTTTTAAGGAAATTGTAGGAATGATCACCAAAACGGACTATTTATCCTATTTAAAAGGCGTGCAGCTCTTAGATGATGTGTCCTACCGAGAAATTAAGGCACATGAAGTCATGACCACTAAATTGGCTAAAATCGAACCACTGGACCGCATTCAGCTCGCTATTGAGTTATTTACGCTGAATAGGTTTCATGCGTTGCCGGTGGTGGAAAATGATGAATTGGTCGGTATAGTTACGCCCCATGATATTTTAGTCCAGTTAGCTCATCAGCCAATCACCTTAAAGGATTATTCTGAAGGCACATAATAGCCTATAACCATTTAAGGAGGTCCAACAATACAGTGATGGTGGCTCGCTGATTGGACAACAGATGCGGTCGTGGGCTGTAATAAATGCTAGCCATTCCCGCTGCGGTAGCTGCTTCCAGGCCATGTATGGAATCCTCTACTACCAGACATCGCCTAGGGTTATGTCCCAGGGTTTTTGCCGCATTCAAGAACAAATGAGGCTCTGGTTTAAAGCGTCCTAATTGATAAGCACTAAATAATCGATGTGGAAAATATTGGATGAGGTTAGTCAACGTAAGGTTATGGACAATTTTTTCATAAGGTCCATTGGAAGCTACGCACGCTTCGATCGGCAGGTTTTTGACCAATTCGCTGGCACCCTCAATCTC
>JAYRWN010000127.1:0-2948 GCA_041917975.1 Saprospiraceae bacterium
GTAATGGATAGGTTTTCATCCAGCTCAGGACAGTCTGGAAGGTTTTGCGGTAGAGAGTCGCCCGCTGTGGATCCAGGGCTTCCAGCGCCAGGAATAATTCCAAGGCAGGCACATAATTCGTGGTATAATTACTATACCCGGTAATCTTTTTTTCCGTGTAATTATTATACAATGCACCGACTTCACCACTATAAACGTGTACTTTAAACGGCCAGGGAGAATGGTGCTCATCGCCGGGTTGAACCCGTTCCACCAGCGTCCGGGCAATAGAAATGGCTGCGTCCAGATAACGGGCGGAAGTGGTTTGGAAGAAAAAATCGCCTTGGGTAAGTTTGTATAAATGCACCAGCTCCAGTCCAAACGAGGCCGCTTTATCCGGCTGAGTATAATCTTTTCCCAAGACCATATCTCCGTCATACTGACCGGAGTAAACGAGGGTATTATAAGGAAATGGCAGGTTGGGCCACAAGGCGGTGGGAGGTGACAAGCTGTGCGACAAATAATAATCAGCCATAAACTTCATATTATCTTTCACTGACTCATCGCCCGTATAAGCATAATAAAGTCTCCAGGCCGACAGGGCCATTTGCAGCTGGTCACCGCCTATTCCCCGCGGATCATTGACATCCGGCTTCCATACCTGATGATTCATATAATAGGGCAATCCGTTATCATCCTTGCGCATGTTCTTCCAGAAACGCCAGGTCAGACCGATCACATGGTCATAGGCTATCCCGGGTTCGGGATGATACCAGGGGATAATATACCCCTGAAAGTCAGTTTGGATGGGATGGTAAACCAGAAGTTCCTGGGCGTTTATTCTCAACCCAAGCGCTAAGATTATAGCGGTAAAAATAGAAGGCCACTTCATCACGACTTTGATTTCTAAACCCTGCAAAATACTAATTCTCTGGCCTGCCCGGAAGGACGTTTACATAATTCAATACCTCCGGAATAACTGGTTGCAGAGCCTGCCAGGTTTTTTTGAAGTCGGCTCGCCATTGATCAGTGGCCTGACTCACTTGATGCCAGTGCATAAACTGTTTTAATAAATCCTTGCGCCCAAGGTGATCGGTCAGGTAGCGCGCCACGGCCTGGCATACGCTGATGACAGGAAAATCCTCCGGTTGAGTAGTTTCGAGGGCCACCAGCTGATATTTTTTTATCTCCGCCAGTACTTTGGCTCCTTGACGCTGTTGCAATAAAGCTTCAAAATAAGCCATGATAAAAATAGACCACCGGTATTGTTTAATGTCCTCATGATAGGCCTGTAAAAAAGACGCCCCGTAACTGGCGGCGTGCCGGAACAAACTCTGTTTATTCAAAGCGTCCAGATATGTGGCGACATAATCGAGACGCGTATAAAAGCTGGGTGTAATTTTTACCTCCGCAGCCACTTTTTTTAATAAACCCAGTGCTTCCTCCGGGCGCTTAAACCGTAAGAGAACCCCGGCGAAATGGTTAACATAAGTCAAGTAATCCTGGGTTTTACAGCGAATGGCCAGATAACCGTATGGGATAGCTTGGTCTTCCTCACCGAAGTGTGCGTGTAACATCAACCGGTTATGGTAATAATCCAGGAGCAGTCGCCGCGAATAAAATTTACCCTCAGCGAACCATTGTTCCAAGTAAGTGTATTTGTCCCGCAACATCTCGTATTGGCCATAATTATGGGCAATAAAAGTCAGCCGGACCAGGGCATGAATACGATTGTATCCATCCAGACTTTCGTCGTAGAATACACTGGTCAGCCAGGGTTCCCACTGCCCGGAAGCGGATCCTGCGCCGGTATAGTGTTTGACTATTTCCCTGGTGGCATGATGTAACCGCCCAAAAACATTTTTGGCATACTGATATTTTTCATAATACTGTTGTAAAAAATCATCTGCCAATTGATAATCCTCCAGGCGCACCCGCAGCAGTAAAAATTGTCTGTATTGTTCGACAAGTTCATAAAACCGGGTAAAATAAAACCCCGGATGACGGTAGGTACGCAGCGCCCGAATAATATACCTATCATCCTCCGGGGTAATGGCATCGGTAGCCATGCGATGTTCCAGGTCCAGCATATCTTTAAGCTGGGCATCGACGTCTATTTCTGTTAATTTTTCCGTGATCCAGGATTGCAGATGATGATACTTCCGTTTGTCAATAGTCGTATCAAAAGCTTGCGCCGGTAGCCCATGGCTATGGTTATTTACCAACCTTAAAATCTCCAGACGTTCCGGATCGGCTAATTGCTGAACGGAGAGCAGATACTCCGTCTCATGAGGCAACAGGCCACTGGCAAATTCCGTAAATTTCTGGAGTGGTTCGCGCATACCCACTATAGCACCAATCCGCCATCCACGCTTAAGGTCGTCCCGGTGATGAAGCTGGCTTCGTCCGAAGCCAGGAAGGCATAAGCATTCGCTATATCCACCGCTTCACCCAGCCGATAAGCCGGAGTGCGTTCCTTAAGTGAATCTAAATATTCCTTGGGCACCGTACTCATCATATCTGTATTAATAAATCCCGGAGCAACCGCATTGACTGTAACGCCCTTGCGGCCCAACTCGCGCGCCCATACCTTGGTCATTCCGATCACGCCTGCTTTGGTGGCCACATAATTTGTCTGACCAAAATTACCGTATATACCTACGACCGAAGCCGCATTGAGGATTCGGCCCCAGCCCTGTTCGGTTAAGTAAGGAGCAACGGCCTTGGTGCAGTTAAATACACCGGTAAGATTGACATCGATGACCTGTTGCCATTGTTCAGGTGTAATCTTTTTTAAAGAAGCATCGCGGGTTATTCCGGCATTGTTGATCAGGATGTCCACCCGCCCAAAATCGGACACCACTTGTTGGGTGGCTGCCGTGACATCATCAAGTTTTACCGTGTTTACCTTATAAAACCTCACCTGGCCACCTTGAGCCGACAAGGTGGTCACGGCCTGCTCTCCGGCA
>JAYRWN010000128.1:0-3959 GCA_041917975.1 Saprospiraceae bacterium
AAAAAATACAAGAAAAGTTAGCGCATATTTCATATGTTAAACATACTTCTTAATTTTAATGCAATGAACCATGAGAAACTAAATTTCTGCAATCTTAACTAGTCAAAGGAAACCTTTGGTGGATGAGCAAAGGCCTGCCAGTGCCGCTCTGCTTCTGGCGCACTTATACCACCATCGAAGATCACCAGCCGATAACGCTGAACATAAGCCTGATTTTTCAGGATGGACCACGACTTATGCCGGATAGGGCAAAATTCAAAAAATACATCGCCCCGTCCATTATTGGCATCTTCCGGCCACACCCGCATAGGTTGCGGATGAGCGCGATTGGTGGGATGGTCCATAAATAATATTCCCCCGCGCCCCTCATTTACCGGCCCTTCTAATATACACCAGCGCGCCTGGGTGCCGTCTGCTGTTTTACGGGTATGGCCTTCCGAAGTGAGTACGGTGCTGTTCGTGTTGGTCCAACTTTCCAGAGCCCGGAAGCCCAGCCCTCCTCCATACCGGTAGGCAGCAAAGAGGATTCCCGAATCAAGCGGGCTGTTAAAGGTGCTGATGTAGTCCACCAGCCAATATCTGCCGGCGCTATCCGCATTCCAAGCCCGGACCTCCAGGATTTCATTCAGGGCTATTTGATCAGGGCCTTTACTCCCAAAATCCAGGTGTTGTTGGAGAACACTAAACGCCGTAAAGACTGGTCCGGTCACGGTTTGTAACATGTGCCCAAAACGTACGGTCCCTTCTCCCTTGTACAAATTCCAAAAATCTACCGGGCGGCCCTGGATGAACGTTTCCGTCCACGGCCCCCATAGTCCGTAATGGTGATAATGATCCGGAGGTTGGATGCGGGTAAGCACAGTGCCGGATGGTGACCAAACAGGATGGATGTATCCGGAACGGGCAAAAATATTGTCCACCCCTGCCGGAGGGGAGGTGACCGCGGTTTGGTAATGTAATAAGGGCTGCTCACCACGCATTAACCGCCAACCTTCATTTTGAGGACGGATAGAGATGGGTGGTTCCTGAACATTATCAGCAGCAGGTTCAAGTTGAAGGTGCAGGACTGCTCCGGATGGATAACTTCCGCGGAGTACAAAATGTAAACGTGGTCCCGCACCAGCTTCCAGTTGAACTGGGACTGGTGTTTTTTTGTGCCCATCCAGAAGGTACAAAACATAAGAAGTATCCATTAAAGATAAAGACTGACCGTGCAGATCGATACTTACCGGACAATCCACGCGGTCATAAGCTCCGGTGAGGACAGTAAACTTAATGCCCTCTTGCGCCCAAAGTCCCATCCCTACCCAGGTAAAAATGAAAAGAAATAGTTTGTCCATATAGTGTGGAAGATACAAAAATGCTTTCCTGAAACCGGCGGGCATGTTCATGAAATTTCAGATTAAGATAATAATCACTTCGCCCGGTGGATGGTAAATCAGGTCTAAAAAGTATGTTATTCAAAAAAATATTTTTAATAATAACTAAATATTTATTGATAAACAATAAATAATTATTATATTTGTGTTCTATTAAAAACGTTATCTATGTTAATAAATACTGACACGGTGATCAAAGTCCTCCAGGTGGTGGCTTGGATCATCTTTATCGGCTTATCTATTGAAACTGGAGCGCTCCTCTTCAACTTTATTTATTCATTATTTAACCCCGTAGTCACCAAGAATTTATACTTTGGTTTGAATCTGAGTGAGTTGTTTGCTCAACATAAATTCATCTACGCCTGTGTGGCCTCTTTTCTGGTCTTAATATCAGCCCTCAAGGCTTATGTATTTTATTTGGTCATCAGGGTGTTCATGACGCTTAACCTGGTAAAACCTTTTAGTCTGGAAGTGGCCACAATAATAGAGAGGATTAGTTATAGTGTGTTTCGTGTGGGGTTACTCGGATTGTTAGCGCACCAGTTTTTCCGTGGGCTAACGCGTAAAGACATTCCGGTGGATACGACTGTGGATCTGTATTGGGATGAATGGGGAACTTTCCTGATGATGGCGGCCATACTTCTGGTCATTACACACATCTTTAAGAAAGGAATGGATTTACAAATGGAAAATGATTTAACGGTTTAAGCCATGGCCATAATCGTGAATTTAGATGTGATGATGGCCAAACGCAAAATGTCGCTCAATGAACTATCGGCCAAAGTGGACCTCACCTTATCCAATTTGTCCATATTGAAAACCGGCAAAGCCAAGGCCATCCGCTTCACCACCCTGGAAGCCATTTGTAAAGCTCTGGACTGTCAACCGGCAGATATCTTGGAATACCGGCCTGAGCCATAATGTACTTTGATAGGATCAGATACTGGCTAAAAAAAAGTCTCCGGCGGATTGAAGTTCAATATGTTCGCCAGGCAGCACATATTCCACCTGTCCGGGAGGTAATCGACGGATGTACTCTCCAAAACGAACCGCACTTTGGCCCTGAATGGGTAGTAAAATAGAAGGCCCGGAGCTGGTCCAGGGATAAAATTGATGATCATCGGGAACCCTTAACAACCGGAATTCATTTACAGGTACCGGGTATTCCATCATTCCTGAGAGTAGTCTTTTTGGGAGAGTTAAGCCATTGTCCTGGTAATCATAATGTACATGTTCCAAAAGCAAATCCACATCCACATGTTTCGAGGTGAGTCCACCGCGGAATACATTATCGGAATTGGCCATGATTTCTACATTCTGCCCTTCCAGATAAGCATGCAATACCCCTGGACCTTGAAAATAACCTTCTCCTGGTGATAAATGACGTAATTGGAGCAAGTAAACAGAGCATAAACCCGGATCAGCACCATAAAGCGTCAGGGCTTTCTGAACCCAGTAATCCGGATGCAGTTTGTCGGTGAGGATAACTCCGTCCAGGCGCTTTTTTAATCGGTCTGCCCAGGTGGCGATTTTAGTTTTTCCCCAGGTCATGACCTCCTGATAGAGGGTTTTTAAGTCTTGCGGATTTTTATAGACCGGAAGGGTCTGTAATTCCGGAATTTCTTTGCGAATGGACGCCCATTGCTCCGGCGTTCGAAAACCGGATAACAGGTAGAAATCAGAAAGAGCCACCATCAGCTCCGGCTTATGGTTATCGTCTTTAAAAACCCGCTGTGTGGCCTCCAGAGGCAGACCTTGTGTATTTTCCCGGATGTAGCCGTGCTCTGCTTGTGCCTTGCTGGGATGCGTCTGGATAGAGAGCATCGAAGCAACATCCAGTACTTTGAGCAGAAACGGCAGCTTGGTATGATGGTGGGTATTCACCTCCCGGCCCAGCAGGTATTCCGGGTACTCGGCAATGGCTTCATCCAACGCGAGATGACGTCCATGTAAAAAAAGTTTACTGGGAGCTTTATGATGAGCGCCGATCCACCATTCTGCACAAGGTTTGGTGCTCGGTTCCTTCAGGCCTGCCAGGTGAGGGATAAATGTGTGGCCTCCCCAGTCATAGTGTTGGATGGTCGGCACTAAAGGCAGCATGGCGGGATAATCCTCCACGTCTGTTAGTTGGTTAATTTATGAATTAATCCGGTCGTTGAACTATCCACACCGGACACCTGCACTTTTCCTTCCAGCATGGGAATGATCCGCCCGGCCAGCTTTTTACCCAGTTCCACTCCATACTGATCAAAGCTATTAATGTTCCAAATATGACCCTGAACAAAGACCTTATGTTCGTACAAAGCAATCAGCATCCCCAGATTGTAGGGCGTCAATTGATTGATGATCAGAGTATTGGATGGGCGGTTACCCTGGAAGACCTTATAAGGTAAAATTGATTTAATTTTATCACCTTCCGCTTCCAGAACTTCTTCAGCGGTCAAGCCGTTCATTAATGCCTGCGACTGCGCCAGGAGATTAGCATTGAGTAAGGTATGATGATTGCCCAAGGGGTTTTGACTGCGGATGATACCAATGAAATCGCAAGGTATAAGATGAGTGCCCTGATGAATGAGCTGA
>JAYRWN010000129.1:0-8381 GCA_041917975.1 Saprospiraceae bacterium
GCTCTACATCATCCCAGTGTTGGCTGACCATTTTCATAAATTCAGCCTTGTCCATAATTAATGTTTATAAATTTGTAAGTTCAGGTTGTACCTCAAATATATTACTTTTTTTAATATGCGACATACTGAAATGCACACGTGTACAACTATTGCAAGTATAACAAACTTGATCCGGGTCAGTCTCGCAATAATAATTCCATCCGCCTGTAGAATTTATTCTTTTATATAGAAATTTCCCTTTTTCAGTAACAGTTCTTGTACGGATTTTAGGCATGGCTTCTAATACTTGGCCAGTGGTAGCGTCATACTTTAACTGATCGAATAATGTTCCATCCTGATTATAAATGAAAACATTATCGATTTTAGTAGGTGCAGGTACGGCATCGGACTTAGAACAACCAACTACTAATAGTCCGGTTCCCGCCTTCAGAACTATCCAAAAATACTTTTTCATAATAAATACATTCAAATGACCAAAAAACATGTCCTACTTCTTGATCTCGGAATTTTCAGTAGCCTCCGTATTCATGAATAAAATGATGCATCACTATCAATGAGATGAACACCTTGAGTTCATCCAATTATTTTATTCGAACTACTTCTGCTATGGCCTAATAAACCACTACATGTTTCTTACTACTCTTTTACCTGGAGGATGTCCGGCAACACATCAAGCCAGAATGTTTCTTGGTACAGTTCATAATAATTCTTACTAAATTCGAATTATTTATGACCAAATATATAACTAATAAAGCAATAAAGCAGTAAATTATTATGGAAAGATAAACCTTTAACATTTGGTATCTTTTAGATAAAGGCGTTTGGTAACGCATCTTTTATTCAGATAAACCCTGCCAGAATATGTTCCAAGCGATGGACTAAATAAAATGGTAAATTAATTAATTGGTAGCGGGTGCCGCCCTGAGTTTGTGCTGATTCGATAGAAAAGGCGTTCTGCCATACACGCACTCCTAATTTTAGCGAGGAGAGGTCTATAAATGCATGCATTGATCTTAATTTACCGGCATGGCCTGATTTTACTTCAATAGGGATGAGTTTCCCCTGATAAGCGTATAGATAATCAATTTCAGCTGAGGACTGAGGTTTCTCCCTCTCCCAAAATTTTAGTTTATGCAGTACACTGTATGAGGCAGCTAATAATTCCTGACCGGTGATGTGTTCGGCAATGCGCCCTTTATAAACATCCGTTAAGTCAGGCGCAGTTAAAATATCTTTTATCAAATGAACTGAAAAATTAATTAATCCGGTGTCCACGGCGTGCAAACGAGGTTTGCGATTTTCTTTGGGTATAGCAGGCATGAGCACCTCTGAGGTTGGATAAACCAACTGGAAGAGTAACGTTTTTTCGATAGTACTAAAGGCTTCCCGCATTTCCCGATATTTATAACCGGATCCTCCAAAATTTTCAATGGTGACCCGTGTTCCGGCTATTTGAAAACCAACGGAAAGGATGAAACGCAGGTAATGCATTTGTGCTAAAGATGGTGCATATTTTTCAATATCTTCCCGATAAGAATTTATTAAACTTTCATAGATAGGAGTAAGGGTAGATAAATCGGCATGCTGAAGATATTGTTCAACGATCTGGGGCATCCCTCCGATAGTAAGGTATTCTTTGAACAACGCCATAAGCTGTGAATGGGCATAAGGCGGCGGCGGTGGTAACTCTATAAGCTCAAGGCTGGCGAGCTCGCCCTTGGCTAATAAAAATTCACGAAATGAAACCGGATGCAATAGCATGTACTCTATCCTGCCAACCGGGTAAGGCAATTTTTGGTCTAAAACTGTTTCTAGCAATGAACCGGCGGCAATCACAAACAGGTCTTCGGCTTCTTCCTTAAAATAACGCAACATGGATACCGCATGTGGAGAATTTTGAATTTCATCGATAAAGATTAGTGTCCTGCCACCATATCGTTTTTGTTTGGCATTTAAGAAAATCGCCATAAGTAAGTCTTGAAAACGCACATCAGCAGCAAATAAGGCTCGCTGGTCGGCTTTTTCCAGATTTAACAAAATAAATTGATCAAACTCTTGCGCAAAAAGCTTAACGACGGTCGTTTTTCCTACCTGCCTCGCCCCGCGTAGAATTAAAGGTTTTCGGTTGGGTCGGTTACTCCAAGCTCTTAATTGATAAATAATGTCCCTGTGAAACATTGAATGTATAGTTATTAGGGGTAAAAATAGCCTTTTGTGTATAAATATAAAGGTATATTTCTTCGTGTTGTGTATAGATATAAGGGCAAATTATACTCTGGCCTAAATGAGCCAAACTAAAATCAAGCGCCTATTTTATAATTCAGGCTTATCATTTTCGATAAAAATGGTCAAAGTTTCTATCCAATATCCATAAACTCCGGTCAAATATCCGGGAGAATTATCCCACGAAATATGTAAGTTGTGTGGTTCTTAACCAAACGAACTTATGGCCTTTCAGATTACGTGGTCTTTCCTATTCAGTGCAGCCCTGTTATGGTCTTGTCATAGCGGTACCAAGACCATTTATGTACACCCCGCAGGTAACCCTGATGCTCCCGGCACAAAAGAAAACCCATTGTCTTCTCCACAAGGCGCTTTAGATAAAGTTAGTGATCTTCGTCAAAATTTCCGTGGGCCCCTGACCATCCTCCTGGCCCCGGGCACCTACCGACTGACCGAACCTTTGGTGATCAGCCCGGCACTAGGCCCGCTCACCTTACAAGGCATCCAGGCCGCTGAGGTTAAAATAAAAGGCTCAATCGTCTTGGATTGTACCTGGCAACGATACAAGGACCAGATTTGGGTGGCCAAGGTGGCCAACCCGCCGGTCATTTTTGATCAATTGTATGTGAGTGGTCAGTGCCAAACCCTGGCCCGTTATCCCAATTATGATCCGGCTGGCGGAGATTGGCAAGGCCACGCCGGGGATGCGGTAGCCCCTGCGCGCACCCAGCGCTGGAAAAACCCCACCGGAGGTTACGTCCACGCTATGCACGCCGGACGGTGGGGTGACTTTCATTATCTCATCACCGGGAAAGATGCAGATGGTGCATTGTCATTAACCGGGGGACATCAGAATAACCGCCCGGCACCCTGGCACGCTGAGTCACGTATGGTGGAAAACATTTTTGAAGAATTGGACACCACCGGCGAATGGTTTTATAGCGCCCAGGAACAAGCCCTCTATTATTGGCCTCCGGATTCGATGAACCTGCCGGTAGCTACCGTTGAAGTGAGTGCTCTAAAACACCTCGTGGAGTTCAAAGGAACTGCTCAGAATCCCCTGACCGATATTACCATCGAAGGTATCCATTTTCAGCATACACGCAGAACTTTTATGGAGCCATATCATCGGCTGTTGCGCAGTGACTGGTCCATTTACCGCGGGGGAGCTATGCTCCTGGATGGAACGGCTCAGTGCACTATCCGGCACTGTGTGTTTTCGGACCTGGGTGGTAACGCCATTTTCCTTAACGGTTACAACCGGCAGGTGACCATTTCCGGAAACCATATTTACACCTGTGGCGCTTCCGGCATCTGCCTGGTTGGCGATTCGACGGCTGTTCGTTCGCCATCGTTTCAATATCAGGAGTTCGTGGAAATTAGCGTTATGGACACGATCAGTGGACCGGCCAATGATCTTTACCCGGCACATTGTTTCATTATTAACAACCTGATCCATCACATAGGCCGGATCGAAAAACAAGTGGCCGGCGTGCAACTGAGTATGGCCAACGCAGTTCAAGTCATGCATAACACCATTTATGATGTTCCACGCGCCGGCATTAATATCGGCGATGGTACCTGGGGAGGGCATCTGATTGCCTTTAACGATGTGTTTAATACGGTCCTGGAAACAGGAGACCATGGTGCTTTTAACTCCTGGGGCCGCGACCGTTTTTGGCACCTGCGTTGGGAGACCATCGACAGCCTGACCAAAGCTAATCCCAACATGCCCTACTGGGATGCCCAACAAACCACCATCATCCGCAACAATCGCTTCCGTTGTGACCACGGCTGGGATATTGATCTGGATGACGGATCATCCAATTATCATATTTATGACAACCTATGTTTAAACGGAGGGATTAAATTGCGGGAAGGCTTTTACCGCGTGGTCAGAAACAACATTATGATCAATAATGGCTTCCATCCGCACGTATGGTTTGCCCATAGCGAGGATGTTTTTACCCAAAATATCGTGATGACCAAACATTTTCCGATACTCCTGCGTGGCTGGGGTCGTCAAACCGATCACAATTTTTTTCCCGATTCCTCGACCTGGTTTTTAGCCCGGAATAATGGCACTGACCAAAATAGCCTTTATGGAAATCCACAATTTATAAATCCGGATAAGGGCGACTACCGGGTACAACCGACCTCGCCGGCATTACACATGGGTTTTGTCAATTTTTCAATGGACAGTTTCGGAGTACAAATCGCTGAATTAAAACGCCTGGCCAAACAACCGGACATCCCGGAGCTGATAGTACCCGGGTTTTATACCTATGCTAAAAAAACTGTTATCTGGCTGGGTGGCACCATCAAGGCCATTGAATCTGGGGAAGAACAATCGGCGCTTGGCCTGTTTACACCACAGGGGATATTGATTGAAAAAATACCGGAAGGCAGTGAATTGCAAAGGCATGGATTTCTCCCCAGGGATGTCATCCTGAAAGTAGATGGACAACCCATTCAAAGCATGGGAGCTTTGTTATCTGCATACCAGGAAAATGTATGGAAAGGAAAAATAACCATGACTATTCAGCGCAGGCAGGCGATCATGGACGTGGTGCTAAAAACCTGAGTAGCATAAATGGGTGCACCCACTTATCTTAGCCATAAATTATAATTAGTCATGGAATTGCCACCTAGTTTTTTCCGTACATCCATTAAAGCACTGATTCTGGATGATGAGGGCCGGTTTTTACTCATTAAGGAAGAAGACGGCACCTGGGAATTACCGGGTGGTGGTTTAGATTGGGGGGAAACACCGGAGGAATGTCTGATCCGCGAAATAGGGGAAGAAATGGGCCTCGTGCCTACCATCCTGGATCCGCGACCGGTATATTTTTATACAGATGCACATTGGAAATACCGCCACATCACCAATGTTTTATACCGGGTTGCCCTTAATCATTTTCAGTTTACCTCTACGCCGGAATGCCGGGACATCCGTTTTTTTTTCAAAGCAGACGCTTTACGGGAAAAACTGAATTCGAATGTGCAAGTGTTTCTGCGTGTGTTTGATCCGGACCACCACCATAGAGTTTGAGTTTGTGTGTGAGTTTGTGTGTGCGAATGATCTTCCAGTCGTTTATATACGATTATGTCTAGTGACTGTCATAACAAAGTGAATCTTAAATTATTTCGTTTGATTAATAAAAAGCGGAATTTATAATTTGTTATTTGTACATTTTCTATAAAATTATAACCATTTAAAGAAAATTAATTTTATCATTCCGACCGAAATGGATAAATCTAATTAGTTTGAGTTTGAGTTTGAATGCGTGTAAGGTCTTTAGAGATGAGCTTATAAGCGTTCTTGTACGGTTAGAATTTGTATGAAATAGAAATAAGGTATGAAAGGTATGATTTAAAATATTTTATTTCATTTTGATCCATGTGGGAATAATATTTCACCTATGCCGTTCAGCCTGAACTGAGAAGGAAAATAATCTGCGATTTATGTTGTTGTCTTTCCTATTTTAGCGGAGAAATTCATCGAATATAGGTGTGAGTTTTATCAATGACGTTCTAGACGTTCTTGTTCGGCTATACGCTAGTATAGTCGTCAAACAATGGTAAGTATTGAACTATTTCATTTTGCTCCTTCATAGCCATATTATATTATTCTAAGCGGTGATCTGCGTATTTAGTACCTTATCAATAAAATGTTGACCAAAATGGCAAAATATATAGTGTCATGGCGACCGCAGCGGAGACATCAATATTAATTAATAATGAATAAATAAATAATAAAATGGAAAATGAATTTAATATTTGTTATCATCTAGAATATAAAATTATACCCATTTTTAGAAAATTTCATTATGTCATTCCGACCGTAGCGGAGGAATCTCTAACACAAATAAAAATTTAATAAAATTATAGATTACTCCGCACGATATTAATTGTGTTAAAGAACCCTGAAGGGGTTCAATCTTTATAGCGTCAACCGGCCTTGCATTTTTATACGACCCCCTCGGGGTCGAATAGGTACCAATAGCAATTTTTTTTTACAAATATTTGACCCGTTCCGAGTCATGAAATACATCTGTGTAATTTCGGCTGTAGTGAAGTAACTTATTAGGTGCATAAAATAGATTTCTCCGCTCGCTGTAATATTTCAATTCCATTCTGCACAAATAAAATTAATTTCGACTGTCATGACCATAATCCCGGCTCGATCGAAAAGACAATAGAGAGTGATCGGTCATGAGGCACTTGTCAGTTCGACTGAGTTTTCCACAATAATATTAGAATTATTACATCTAACCAGTCAACAATTTTAAACAGAAGAAAAAATTTATACGAATGGTTGACATGACAAAATAATATATTATATAAAATGGTCCAGGTTTTATTGGTAAAGGACTATACGTCTATACCCAAATTATTTCTACCAATGGCCAACAGCCAATAGCCAGCCCCTGCCTTTTATACAAATAAACAAATACACAAATAAACAGCTCGCAGTATAATGCCCCATAAGTGCAATATAATGTACAACAGCTATTTATTAATAAACGATTTAACCTGCGCGAGGAGTCGAATAATTCGATTTTTAGGATCTCCCGGTCCCAAAGTTTCAATGGGTAAATACCCGCGATAATCAGAGTTAAAAATGATGGCAAATAATATTGCCAGATCAATGTCAACTTCCTGTCCCTGGATAAACACTTTTTCTTTGATTTGCCAGTTGATGGCATAACGGATGGTCTTTTTTATTTCTTCATAGGGATCAGCCATACGATAACTTCCGGTATCCAAAATCAGACCCAACCAATCCGAATTAATCTTCTGCATCACCTGGATAACCTGGTCACCGGTTTTGATAAAGTCATGGTGATTTTGTAACCCAATCATCACCCCATGATTTTTGCCGAATTCCACACATTCCTGGATATCCTGGCACATCCATTCGGCCACCTGGTCCCAGGTATATCCGGCCGGTTGCTGATTTCCGGCAAAAATACGGATCACCGGCGCTCCTAATTTTTCCGCAGCGAGAATCCAGTTTTTTACTAACTGTACACTTGACTTTCTTTTTTCACGCTCCGGCCAGGTAAAATCATTGCGTACGCCCGTTCCACTGATTTCCAAGCCCAGATTAAAAGCCCTTTTTTTGGTTTGGTATAAAATGGCATCTTCGGGAACCTTCGGGTATCCGGGGAAATAATAAGCCGTAAGATCCACCGCCTCAAACCCTTGGTCTGAACAAAACACCAGCAGATCATCGACGGTCATCTGCCCTTTCGATAAGGCCTCATTGAAGGAAAAGGCATTTAAGCTGGTTTTTAATATTTGTGGCGGTTTGGGTGGATAATTAGCAGCCTTAGCCCGGGTCTCCGGTTGAAAGAGCAGTGGTATCCCGGCAGTGGTAAAAATAAATGCACGACGGTTGATGGGCATAGGATAAAGTTATTCTTGAAATTATAACTTATTAACCGAATAATCAGCGAATTTACGGATAAGAAAATATCTTTAAACATCAACATCCGTTCATCATGAAAGCTGATCGTCGTCAATTTCTGCGCCAGAGTGCGCTTAGCGCCCTGGTTGTCGGCCAGGCCTGGCCTCCCGGCTCCAGGACCATGTATTTACCCGAATTCGAATCACCATCCGTTCATGGAGTGGAAAGTGGTTCTCTTCGGCAAGAGTTTCTTCTCCAGGAGGGCCTGACCTACCTGAACACGGGTAGTCTAGGCCCTTGCCCCCGCGCCGTACTGAACCGGATGACCACCGCCCTGACCGAGCTGGAAGGCAATCCGGTGGGCTATAACTGGGGTCATTTGGGCGAACAAATGGAGCAGGTGCGCGACCTCGCCGCTCATTTTTTAGGAACCAAACGCGACCACATCGTGCTGACCCGCAATACCACGGAAGGCATTAACCTGGTGGGATCCTGCCTGGCCATAAACCCGGGCGATGAAATATTAACTACTGATCAGGAGCATGCCGGTGGTGAGAATGGACTCCTCTACCTGGCCGAACAAAAAGGGGCCATCATCAAAAAAATGACTTTGCCACTGGGAGAATGTACCAGTGAGGCAATTTTACAGCTTATTTCTTCATCGCTCACCTCCCGCACCAAAGTGCTCATGCTCAGCCACATAAACACCATCAGCGGCCTGAGAATGCCTTTGAAAGAAATCTCA
>JAYRWN010000130.1:0-8576 GCA_041917975.1 Saprospiraceae bacterium
GCTGAAGCCGTGGCTAAAAAATATCAAATCAGCCGTGAAGACCAGGATATATTTTCAGTGCGGAGCCACCAGCTGGCGGCGAAAGCCATTCAGGAAGGTCAATTCAAAAATCAAATCGTCCCGGTACCAGTAGAAGAAATTTATGTGGAGGATGGCCAACGCAAAGGACGCTCCTGGGTAGTTGATACGGATGAAGGCGTTCGCGCCGACACAAATATGACGGCTTTATCTGTCTTGCGTCCGGTGTTCGCTAATAACGGTACGGTGACCGCTGGCAATTCTTCACAGACTTCCGATGGGGCTGCCTTTGTACTCGTGATGAGTGAACGGCTGATGAATAGCCTCAATTTAACTCCACAAGCCCGCTTAGCGTCTTGTTCAGTAGCTGGGGTGGAACCCTTGTATATGGGCATTGGGCCGTGTGCCGCTATACCTAAAGCGTTAGCTCAAGCCGGGTTAAAACTGGATGACATCAGTCTCATTGAACTAAACGAGGCTTTTGCAGCCCAATCTTTGGCCGTCATCCGCCAAGCCGGATTGAATCCTGAATTAGTAAATGTACAGGGAGGCGCCATTGCTTTGGGCCATCCTCTCGGTTGCACCGGTGCAAAATTAACCATCCAGATTTTAGATGAGCTGCAGCGTCGGGAAAAAAAATATGGCCTGGTTACCGCGTGCGTTGGTGGAGGTCAAGGCATTGCCGGAATATTCGAAAGGTTCTAGACCATATAAATTACCATGCCCGGGCCAATACCTAAATCTGGTCCGCTGATGACATGAATTAATCTTTCTCGAGTCTGAGGGTGACTTTTTTACCTTTTATTTTCACGCCTTCCAGGCTACGCACAATGGCTTCAAGATGAGCATTAGGAACAGCCACACTGGTCACTTTATCATTTATATCGATGCGGCCTAAAATGCTGGCAGGTAGCCCACTTTCACCGGCTATTGCTCCGACGATATGTGCAGGGGTGATTTTATCTTTTTTACCAATGCTCAGGATGATGGAGGTCATATTTTTATCCTTGCCTGATGCAAAAGGTTTTCCACTTTTTTTGTCAGTGCGATCTTGAAATTTGTTAACCCCTTTTTTATTTTTTTTGAAATAATCCTGCTCGGATTTAGTATCGGTTCTGAATTCTCTTCGCGATTTATTTTTAGCCCGTTCCAGGCTAAAGGTTTCAATGTTATCTTTCTGAAATTCATTTTTGATTTCTCCAAAATTCATCTTCACCAGAGCGGCTATAATTTGTTCGGTAGGAAGTCCGGTTGCAAATAGTTTAGATACAAAAGGGCTAAAACTTTGCCATTCTTTTTCTTGGACCGTTTGAACCACTTTATCTACAAACCGTTCGCCACGCATGGTGATGACCTGCTGGAATGCCGGAACTGGCTCACGGACTATCTCTGCTTTAGTATAGCGTGATATTTCTTCCAACCGGCGTTTTTCGGGGCCGGCAACTAAGGAATAGGCTTTACCGCTTTTGCCGGCTCGACCGGTTCGTCCAATACGATGCACATATACTTCTGGATCATAAGGAATATCATAGTTGACCACTGCATCTATGTCGTCTACATCCAGGCCCCGTGCCGCTACATCCGTGGCAATCAATAAATTAATGCTTCCACTGCGAAAACGGCTCATCACGATGTTGCGGGCGGCCTGTGGTAAATCACCATGCAAAGCTTCTGCCGGATAACCCCGTTCACGTAAGCGCTCGGCCAGCTCATCTACCGTTTTTTTCTGGTTGCAGAACACCAGAACCAATCCTAGTTGGTGCACGTCGATGATGCGTGATAATACCTCCACTTTTGCGCTAGGCACTACTTCCATAAACTGCTGGGTAACCGATCTATTGGTTACCTCTCCCTGGGTCACCTTGATCAGCTGCGGCCGGTCCATAAATTTTTGGGCGATGGCTAATATTTCCGGTGACATGGTAGCAGAAAAAAGAGCAGTCTGGCGCTGCGCTGGTGTTTTACTCAATATTTTTTCCATATCGTCACGAAATCCCATATTCAGCATTTCATCGGCTTCATCCAGGATTAACGTTTGGATTTGATTCAATTGCAAGGTGCCCCGGTCCATATGATCAATAATGCGGCCTGGTGTACCAACGACAATCTGTGAACCTTCTCTTAACCCTTTGATTTGCCGGTCGTAAGAATCTCCACCAAAGATGGCTACTACCTTGACCCCCTTTTTATGCGTGGCCAGTTTGCGAATTTCGATAGCCACCTGAAGGCACAATTCACGGGTTGGGCACATCACTAATGTTTGTACGTATTTCTGTTCTGCTTTGATTTTTTCTAACATGGGTAATCCAAAGGCGGCAGTTTTACCGGTTCCGGTCAGGGCCTGACCAACAATGTCCTTTCCGGAAAGCATCACCGGAATTGCTTCACTTTGAATCGTGGTGGCCACGAGAAATCCAAGGTCGTTGACGGCTTGCAACAGTTCCGCCGACAGACCCAATTCATTAAATGTTACTTTATTCATGAGTCAAAATAGCTACAACACTATCTATTGGAATATTTTCTCTGACCAGTGGTTGCCGAATATGCAGAGATCCGGAAGAGCAAAAGGAAAAGGGAAAACCCTACAGTAAGCGTTAATTTTTTATAAAATTTTCCGCAAAATTAGTAAATACTCGAGAATTTCTGACAAATTTTGACGTACACACCAATCTTCTGCGTCTTAAAAAAGTAAGGATAAACTTTAATGTGTCTTTATGAACCGAACCGTCACTCATATTGTACTTCTCGGATTATTAGGGTTGGCTTGCTTTAGAAAAACCACCACAACAATCGAACCTACTTCAACAGGGCCAGAAGTGCTTTTTATTGTTCTTAATATTGAATTAAAAGATACCGTGCTTTCCATAGTTGCGAAAGACCAAATGATAAACCCCGGGATACTAAAAGAGGACCTGACCTCACGACCGTTAGCGCAGCAGCCCACTGATCTAAAAGTATCCATCTTGGATGAAAAAAATCAGGTGGTTAAAACCGGTTGGGTTACTAATCCTTTAGCGCGTCCATTGGAGGTTTACCAGGAAGATGGAAAAATTACTGCCATACCCAGACCGGTATTACGTGAGACATTTTATATCCGCACGCAATATTTACCTGGTATGAAACATGTAAAAATACAATGCGTAAAGCAGAATCAATGGATAGAACTTTTAAACCTAAATCTTGATACACGTCGGCAATGAAAATTATTACTTCTTTAATTTTTTTTCTGTGGAGTTGGTCACTATCTGGTCAGGACTATCCTGTTGTTCCGCTTCTAGAGCAAGGAGAGCAGCAGATTAAATTAGTGTTTTTAGGTGATGGTTATACTGTAAGCCAGCAAAATGTTTTTATTGAACATGCTCGCAGCATGCTCAATGCTTTATTACTTACCTCACCATTTAAAGAATACAGGGCTTATTTTAACGCTTATGCCATTCAAGTCCCTTCTGCTCAAAGCGGTGCAGACCATCCAGGCACAGGTACCGATGTGAGTGAACCGGCTTTTCCAGTGTCAGACGTCAACACCATTTTTAATACCACTTTTGACTATTTTAATATTCATCGCTTGGTCGTTCCGCAAAATAGTGGAGAATTGTTTAACATCCTCGGCCGTCAAATGCCTGATTTTGATCAGGCATTTGTAGTGGTTAATAGTAAAGAATATGGAGGATCAGGCGGCTTTTTTGCTACCAGCACAGTCAACGAGTCAGCCAACGAAATCGCTATTCATGAAATAGGTCATTCTTTTGCCGGGCTTTCCGATGAGTATTATGCCGGTGATCAATTTGCCGGTGAATCTCCCAACATGACTCAGGAAAGGTCCCCAGCGAAAGTAAGATGGCAGTCCTGGTTAAATCAGCAAGGTGTGGGAATATTTCAGCATTGTTGTGGCGGTCTTTCATCACAGTGGTATAAACCCCATCAGAATTGTAAAATGCAGGTACTTGGCCCACCTTTTTGCTTAGTATGCCGTGAGCGTCTGGTAGATCGTATTTACGAATTGGTAAATCCTATTCATCATTTTAGTCCTGAATTTCCGGTAGTACCATGGACCGAGAGTACTTTTTTTACAATATCTACCATTAAACCCAACCCCAACACTACCTCGATCCAATGGTATATGAATGGTAAATTGCTTAAAAGTAACACGGATACGTTATATTTAAAATCCACCGATTTGACTGAAACTGACAACTTGCTGGAAGCTATTTATGTGGATAGTACTACTTTATCCCGGACTTATTTACCCTCAACCGGTTATAGTTATAAAGTGAGCTGGACGGTCACTGATTCGGGAACCACAGCAGTTATTCAGAATCCCCGAATCATTGGTATAAAAGCCAAATTGCGACCTACTCTGGTTGATAACCGGTTAACTGTTTTACTTACCCCCCCAGTCGAACTTCACAAAATGCCCTGGCAAATAAGCACCGTAACGGGCGAGGTCCTGCGGACCGGAGTTCTTATCATATCTGGGGCCCCGGAATTCGCTTTCGAAGTGGGGGATCTTTCTCCCGGCTTATATTATTTTACCTTGAACTTAAATCCTTTTCCAATGACTATGGTCTTCATAAAACAGTAGTGTTGGAGGGGTGAAATCGCGGTTTATGTCTGATTTACAGCAGTTAATGTTTAGCCACCATCGGCCGGGGAGAGTAGAATGGTTAAGTTTTCGACCGGTTAAACATTCACCAGTACAGGTGGTCACCGAACTGAATGTTGATCCTGTTCATGGCATCGTAGGCGATCATTATCAAGGAAGTTCCGGCAACCGACATGTGACCATCATGCAATATGAGCATTTAGCCGTTTTGCAAAGCATTCTGCAAGTACCGGTAGATCCATGCTTACTGCGGCGCAATTTTTTAATTAGCGGTATAAATGTTCATGCCTTAAGGGTAAGTCAGTTCAGAATTGGTTCGCAGGTGGTCCTTGCTGGCACGGGAGATTGTCATCCATGTTCAAGAATGGAGCAAAATCTAGGTTACGGCGGTTATTCAGCTATGCGCGGACATGGAGGCATTACCTGTCGGGTAGTTCAAGGTGGTAAAATAAAAGTTGGAGATAGGGTTACTATTCTAACCCCATTAGCGTAAGCCGTGAGCTACCATGTTTAAGTGGAAATGAGAGGAAGGATTTATTTCCTTCTACACAGAATAGACCCTCCTGCAGATTGTTGCGTCCAGATGTCATCTTTAGAGTGCTGGTCTGATCCTGATGAACCTGCGAGGCCGCAGAGATTGGTTTGTTGATTTCCACGGTAAATTTTTCGGTGGCAAAAGGAGCATAGAGTGCCACACTTTCTCCGCTAACGTTTATTTCGGTCAGTTTTTTTGCTGCCCAATAACGGGCTATTTCGCTGTTTTTCATCCACAACAGATGATCATATTTTTGATGAAGTCGCTCTACGACTGTTTTAAAGATTTTAAAACCGGTTTTTTTACCACTAAAATAAATGCCGGGCCAATGGCACACCATGATAGCCGGTTCGCCAGCCTCGATGACTTCAACCATCCGGCCTTTTTGCAGGTCAGGGGTGATGAAGTGATCGGCATGACCTCGCTCTAAACCATCCCAACCACCAAACCAGTCATCGGTGCAACCGATAATATGTACCGACACTTGTGGATGAGGTCCTTGCAAACCAGACGCATGATACAATACCGGCTCTACACTTTCCCCCGGTGTAGTGATCACATCCCGGAAGAAATGAGCCAGGTTACTTTTATAGATATCCTGAACCGCCTGCAAGGTTCCTAATGCCAGGTTAACTTTATTTCGGCTTCCAAATCCTCCGGGCGTCGTTACACCTTCACAAAACAACCCGGCTTCTTTCAATATATTAAGTGCGTAAGCTATATAGTTACCCAGCTCATCCGCGCTTTTAGTTTGGCTCCATTCCCAGTTTTCCATGTAGTCCGCAGTAGGATATGGGTAGGGCAGACCGGTCTTTAGGTCAATGACGCGGGTATGACTGATCATCTCCGGATGTATATCCCAATTGGGTTGCATAAAATCACGCACCAGGGCTATACTCTCTTTGAGTTGCTGATTAGTCCAACCGGGGATGTTCCGGTGCAACCACCCGGTACAAGCAGGGTAGGGAACCATGCTATACTTCCCTTTAACACCATGTTGTGCACACCACTCACCAAATTCCCGAACAAAACTATCGGGAATTTCCCGGGGCAATTTGCGCCAATCCTGTGGATATTGATCCGGGAAGACCTCTCCGAATTGAGGAATGCCAAAATAAGCCAGGTTTACCAGAGCAGTCGAATCATCAATAATAAAACTAACCGGTACCCGGCAAAGTGGATTTACTATCTCTACCTTCAGTCCATCCAATTTACCAATGTTTTTGACAATAGGGAGATAGGCGGATGCCAGTAAACTTTGTTTAATAAATGTCCTGCGCGCCACGTGTTTTAGCATTTTAGTTGACTTAAGACCTTTAAGATAATAAAACAGTTTTATTCCCCGGGTTCTCTTAACCGGATAAGTATTGACAGGGTTTTGAAAATATATCAGGGACTTTTTTTATCACTTTAGCGGGGAGTTGATCAGCAATAAATTGGCAAATGTTATTGAAAAATAATTAGTAATAGTTTATAAAATAATGTAATATTTTGTAACATTGCTGCAAATTTTCCCCATGACATACGTTACGGGGATTTGATGACGTTTATCACTAAATTCAAAAAAATCAATTTGTATCCAATGATGTGGTTATTATTTCAAGATCCAGGAGTAGAGTCATTAGTCACACCAACCGTGGAGCAGCAAAGTGTATTAGATATTGTTCTGCAAAGTGGTGTAGCCGGTATTGTCATCATGGCAGTTACCATGTTATTGTTTTTTATAGCTGTTTTTATTTTTATTGAACGTTACCTGACCATCAACAAAGCAGGTAAAATCGACCAACACTTTATTAACAGCATTAGGGCCAGTGTACAGTCAGGTAATATCGAAGCCGCTAAAACGCTCTGCCGGGGCAATGACTCGCCAGCCGCAAGAATGGTGGAAAAAGGTTTGATGCGCATTGGTAAACCTTTGCGTGATATTGATGCAGCCATTGAAAATACAGGGAACCTGGAGGTATTCCGATTGGAAAAAAACCTTGGCAGGTTAGCCAGTATTGCTGGGGCGGCACCTATGTTAGGGTTTTTTGGTACAGTTACCGGTATGATTCAGGCCTTTTATACCATGGCCAGTCAACAGAATGTTACACCGTCAGTGTTAGCAGGAGGTATTTACCAGGCTCTCCTGACCACCGCGGTTGGTCTGTTTGTAGGTATTGTTGCTTACATTGGTTATAACTATTTGGTATCCAATATCGAACAGGTTATATTCAAAATGGAACGTACCACGCTGGAATTTATGGACATGTTGCAGGAACCTGCTTAAAAACCAAAACAAATTATGGGTTTAAAGAAAAGAAATAAGGTGAGTGCTGATTTTAGCATGGCCTCCATGACGGACATGATCTTCCTCCTGCTGATCTTTTTTATGTTAACATCCACTCTGGTTACCCAAAATGCCCTTAATTTAAAATTACCTTCCTCTTCTTCACAAGTGGTTTTACCGAAGTCTATGGGCATTGCCGTTGAACCGGGTGGAAAATTTTATTTGGATGGGACCCGGATGGAGTTTGAACAAATTGAGGCAGAAGTAAATAAACGGGTAAGCAAATCGTCAAATCCCGCAAATACCACCATCACTATCTTTACCGATCAAACCACAGAAATAGGACATGTGGCTCGGGTGATGGACCTGGCGCTCAGATTAAAGGTTAGCGCGGTTTTGGCTACAAACCCTCCTGAAAGTTAATGATTTGTAAAATCCGTTATACCTGGTAACTTATACTGAATTATTTTTCGTTCTACTATAAATTTCAGAAAATGGATAGCCATGAGATAAGACTTGAAGAGCAAGACAGGGAACATAAACAAAAGGCGGTGATTACCTCTACTGTCGTGAATGGGGTTATTTTATTGCTGCTCATGCTACCATTGTTAACCTATCCGGTACCTCCTCCGGGTCCAGAAGGCATACTCATTAGCCTTGGTATGCTAAATCAAGGTCAGGGTGATGATCGGCCCGACACCCAAAACGAAAAAAAAGAAGAACCTAAACCACCGGTGGAGGAGAAAAAAGAAGAAAAAAAAGTTGAACCAGTTAAGGAACCTATAAAACCAACTAAAACCCAACCTGCACCGGCCAAACAGCAGAAAGTCCTCACTACGGAGGACCCTGAAGCGGTAGCTATGAAAAAGCGACAGAAAGAAGAAGCGGATAAAAAAGTGGCAGAAGAAAAAGCTCGCAAAACTGCCGAAGAACAAGCTCGTAAACAAGCCGAGGAGGAAGCTCGTCAAAAAGCCGAAGCAGACGCTAAAGAAAAAGAAGCCTATGATGCCGCCAAAAAACAATATGGTGACTCTTTTGGTAAAGGTAAAGGTAATACAGGTAAGCCCGGCAATCAAGGTGACCCCAATGGAGATCCTGATGCCTCAAAATTAGAGGGAATCAGCACGGGAACTGGCAAAATAGGGGGTGGA
>JAYRWN010000131.1:0-5740 GCA_041917975.1 Saprospiraceae bacterium
AGCGACAGGTTACGCTGTTTAGGATCAGTCGTTTCGGCGAAGCCTTCACCATGGATAACTTTGCCATCATCTATGGCTGAAATGGTTTCGTAACGGATGGTATTAAACAAGATGCCATCCGGAGTACAGGACATGAAAATCCCGATTAATAATATGAAAATAAATTTTTCCTGCATGATAAGATTGAGAATTAATTAATAATTACGCCCTGTTGATGAGGTGGCGTGCATTTGAATGGTTTAATAAATTAGTTTTTTATCAATAATATCTTGCCCATTTAAGGTAAAATAATTAGGTTGACTAATTTTAATGAGTCTCCGATGTTTATAAGTTATTCCAGTCAAACAAGTTTGACCTAACCATTTTGAATTTTAAATTGCCACACTCATAACAAACATTCACTCAAATTTATTCGGTTGAAATTCGGTCGATTTAGGAATTATTTGTTTCCTCTTTTTTATTTTTACCGGACATCCATCGGCGAAGGCCGGCCAATACAGCCACCGCTCCAAGAGCTAATAATTTCCAGGATTTTAATATTATGGCCAGGATACCTGCTTTAGCCAAAACCTTTCCGGCAATTAATCCGCCGATGCCATAGGCGGCTACTTTATCTAATTTAGGATTAAAATCCGAATAACTATGACCTGAGTTAAAATTTACTGCGGTCAAAATTTGGTCGACGTCAGCCTTAAATTGTGGAAGAATATCCATGTTACCAATGGCATTGAGCACCAGATAACCCTTCCGTCCTAAAATGCGGATATTATAATTTAAGGTATTTACTTCACTGTCGCCGAATTTTAGTTCTTTGGCCCAGTGCAATTTTTTTTGCTCATCATCATAAAACGGTGGACTGGCCCAGGCTATTAATTGTACTGAGTCGTAACCCTGTTTGATCCGTTCTTCATTGGTTGATTCTACATCCTTTTGCATGGTTTCCAACAACTCGGTGTAATCAATCTTTTTTGCGTCTTTATCTTTGACATAACCTTCTTCTTCAAAATTTATTTCTACCACATAACTGTCTGAAGCGTTTAAAGAAAATGCCACTGGAACTAACATACCCCAACTATCACTCGGGGGATTATTCCAAATGTCGGTAAGTATCATCTTGGCTTGTTCAGCATTAATGTATTTGAAGCCATCCGGGACCACCAGATGAGCTTCACCCTGACCCAAAGTAATTTGGCCGGTTTGGTACGAGATGGTTTTATCTATCGAATCCAGGTAATTCTGGTATTGCATGATCATTTCGGTGAGTTGCAGACTATCTGGTTCTTCTTCGGTGGATTGACTAAACATTGGGTGAATTACCAAAAATAAAACCGTGATCATGAGGGGGGAGATTTTCATAATGAGATGTATTTTTTGGATGAACAATAGGTGAAACTAATTAATCATTATGGTGTAAACAATCTTTTGAATGCACTTTAACACCTTTAGACACCTACATTTAACTATATCAGGCAAATCATGTCCCATCAAGTGCCCATAGAAGCTTATGGTTCTCCGGACTGATTATTTCGGAATGACCTTTAGCCGATATCTCTTGGTTGTTTATTACCTGGCGCAGACTTTAAAAAACAGGACTTTTTAAGCGATAGCGGGTGTTGATTCATCACACCATTTTTTGTACATTGAGGGGTAAATTGAAAAAGGAACTATATGAAAAAAGAATCACGTCGTTCGATATTAAAGAGAATGGCTGCCGGAAGTAGTTTGATGTTGGGAGCCACGCTGCCTCTGTCGGCTGAAAATCAAGCCGGTCCGCTTAATTTAAAGGGTCGTATTAACCATTCGGTTTGCCGCTGGACTTATAATTCATTAACCTTGGATCAATTGTGTCAGGCGGTGAAAGACATTGGTTTTTCAGCTATCGATTTGATTCCGCCTTCCGGATGGCCTACCTTAAAAAAATACGGCATTCATTGTTCCATGTGTAATGGTGAGGAAATTAATATTCCGGATGGTTGGAATGAACCGAAAAACCATGAAAAACTGATTAAAGAATATGCTGCGCTGATTCCCCAGGTGGCGGAAGGCGGATATAAAAACCTAATATGTTTCAGTGGTAACCGCCGGGGGATGGATGATGTGACCGGGATGAAAAACTGTATCACCGGGTTAAAAAACATTATGCCTCTGGCAGAAAAACACGGGGTCATGATAATTATGGAATTATTGAATAGTAAAGTAGACCATAAAGATTACATGTGTGATAAATCAGGCTGGGGTGTTGAGTTGTGCAAACAGTTGGGCTCGCCTAATTTTAAATTGCTTTACGACATTTACCATATGCAGATCGATGAGGGAGACATCATTCGCACCATCAAGGCTAATTATCAATATTTTGGGCATTACCATACGGGAGGAAACCCTGGTCGTCATGAAATAGACGACACTCAGGAAATCTATTACCCGGCGGTAATGCGAGCCATCGTGGAGACAGGGTACAAAGGTCATGTAGCCCAGGAATTTATTCCGGTCCGTGAGGATAAATTAGCTTCTCTGCGTCAGGCGGTGGCCCTCTGTGATGTCTAGTGAACCGCATTACTGAACTTCAGCGGGTCTGAATTCGTTATAAGGGGACAAAAAAAGGAATATGCATGTGATCAAAAGCATGGCGGCAGTGATTATCTTTTACCTGCTGTTTTTGCTGGCCCGGAATTGGTATTTGCAAACCAGTCAGACGGAAGGGAATCAGGCTCCGGGCATTCAGACCATGTTAGCGGATGGAAAGACTTTTAACTTGGAAGAATTACGGGGTCAGCACGTTTTAGTTGATTTCTGGGGTAGTTGGTGCAGCCCTTGCCGCAAACAAAATCCGCATTGGGTACAATTGTATCAGCAATTAAAACAAGAACAGCCTCTGCCCCTGGAATTTGTGAGTATAGGATTGGAATATGACACGGCCGCCTATCAGGTCGCTCTTAAAAAGGATGGCTTAAGCTGGCCGTATCAAATCATCGAAACGCCGGCATTTAAAGGACCGATTGCCAAAGCGTATGATGTAAAAGAGATTCCGTCCACGTTTCTTCTGGATCCCGCAGGAAAAATTGTCCTGATCAATCCTGACCCTGCCCGGATAATCCGTTATTTTGACCAGCTAAATCGTTAAAACGCTGCCAATTTGGCGGATTATGGCAATTGGCAAGTTAATTGAAAGCATACTGACAAAACTATATACTTGTGTCATGGAAAATAAACATGATTCCGTTACTGATGAAACCTTACAGGAAGAAACCAAAGCCAATGAAGCTGTTCAGGATGAGCAGTCTGAAGCTGAGCAAAAAAATGAGTTGGCTGAATTGACCGAGCAGGTCAACGAATTAAAAGACAAATATCTTCGACAGGTAGCCGAATTTGAAAATTTCAAAAAACGCACCGTCAAAGAAAAATTGGACTTATTAAAAACCGCCGCTCAGGATACCATTGTCGCTTTATTGCCTGTTCTCGATGATTTTGAACGGGCAAAGAAGAGTGCAGAAGAAGGTTTAACCGGTGAAGTTTTTAGCGATGGTGTCCGCCTGGTGCACAATAAACTTAATAGTATTTTGGAGCAAAAAGGTCTGAAGGTTATGGAGTCTAACGGCCAACCATTTAATCCCGAAATGCATGAAGCGGTCACCGAAATTCCTGCCGGTGATGAGCTCAAAGGTAAAGTAGTGGATACGATAGAAAAGGGTTATTATCTGCAGGATAAACTCATCCGGTACGCCAAAGTGGTGGTCGGTAAATAATATTGCAACATGGCAAAAAGAGATTTTTATGACATATTGGGCGTCGATCGTAATGCGGATGAGGCGAGTATAAAAAAAGCCTACCGTTCGGTAGCGATGAAATATCATCCCGACCGCAATCCCGGTAATAAAGAAGCAGAGGAGAAATTTAAAGAAGCCGCTGAAGCTTATGAAGTACTCAGCGATGCGGATAAAAAAGCCCGCTATGACCGTTATGGTCATGCCGGTGTAGACCCTAACGGCGGATTTGGCGGTGGCGGCGGTCACATGAATATGGATGATATCTTCCGTCAGTTTGGGGATATTTTTTCGGATTCACCTTTTGAAGCCTTTTTTGGCCAATCCAAAGGTGGGGGAGGACGCGGAGGACAAAGTCAGGGTCAAAAAGGGTCTAACCTGCGTATCAACGTTCCTCTGACCTTAGAGGAAATCCATAGTGGTACATCTAAACGGATAAAAGTAAAAAAACAAGTTGCTTGCAGCACCTGCCGGGGAAGTGGTGCTAAGGATGCCAGCTCGGTACGTACGTGCAGCACCTGTAATGGTTCAGGTTATGTACGGCAGATCCGCAATACTTTTCTTGGACAGATGCAAACCACCAGTGCTTGTCCGACCTGTAACGGCAGCGGACAAATGGTGACCGCAAACTGCAACGCCTGTAAAGGGGAAGGTCGGGTGTACGGCGAAGAAATGATCGACATCGACATTCCGGCCGGTGTGGAGCAAGACATGCAACTATCCATGCGTGGTAAGGGGAATGCGGGGCTGAAAGGTGGGCCCAACGGCGATTTGCTCATCCACATCAAAGAAAATCCCCATGAGCATTTGGAGCGCGATGGGCAAAACCTGGTGTACGAATTGTTCATCAATTTTGCCGATGCAGCACTGGGTAGCTCGGTAGAAGTGCCTACCTTATCCGGTCCGGTGAAAATAAAAATCCCACCGGGGACCCAATCCGGTAAAATTTTCCGTTTACAAGGGAAAGGTCTTCCTTCGGTGCAATCTTATAACCATGGTGATCAGCTCATTCATGTCAACATCTGGACGCCAAAAACTTTGAATGAAGAAGAGAAACTGGTGTTGGAACGCATGCGCCACTTGCCAAATTTTGAGCCTAAACCAGGCAAAACCGAGCGCGGATTTTTTGAAAAAATGCGCGATTATTTTAAATAACCGCACATGGCCCATAGCGAAGATCAGCACGTTATTAATGCGCCCTTTCCGGTTAGGATTGTTTTATTTATATTAATGCTGTTGGTTATAACCTTAAGCGCCTGCGGACCGCAAGTGGTTTATCAGGAACAAAAATCAATATCACCAGAGGGCTGGGCGTTCGGAGCTCAGGTCTGTTTTCCATTTGAAATTAAGGACACATTGCCCTTATATGAACTGAAGTTAGACGTAACCACTGCCGAGGCTTATAAATACCAAAACGTTTACGTCAGAATACACACTACCTTTCCCCACCAGGTGCCCGCGGCCCAAGTGCTCAGTTTGGAGTTGCGCGATGCCACGGGTTTAGCCAAGGGTCGTTGCAGCGGAGAGCGCTGTGTTACCACCATTCCCCTGCAGGAAAATGTTTTTTTTAGTGCGGTGGGCAATTACAGCATTTGCTTCGAACCATACATGCGCGATACGGTGGTGACTGGCGTGGAAAGTATGGAACTGCGCCTGATCCGGAAAAAAGAAGGCAGGTAATACACCTGAAATATTTCTATTTGCTTGGAATGATAATTATATTTTATTTTGCATGAAACTAAATCTTGATGTATAAAATATTCATTACCATATTTTTAATTTGGATAAAAACCCTTTGGGCCCAAGATGGAATCCATTTTGAAAGCGGAACGTTGGCGGAGGTGATGCAAAAGGCCCAAGACCAGAAGAAACCTGTTTTTGTGGATGTGTATACCACTTGGTGCGGTCCCTGTAAGCGGCTTTCCGCAGAGACGTTTACGGACAGTGCCGTAGGCGCTTATTTTAATGAACATTTTATC
>JAYRWN010000132.1:0-3678 GCA_041917975.1 Saprospiraceae bacterium
AGGCGCCTGGAAATCACGCTACCTGGATATTCCTAATCAGCCGCTGTACCCTTTCGGATACGGCTTAAGTTATAGTCGGTTTAAATACGACCAAATTAAAACCGATAAAACCCAATATCAACGCCATGAAAGCATAACGGTTTCGGCTACCATCGAAAATACCGGTGCATTGGCCGGGGAAGAAATCGTGCAATTGTATATCTGGGACGTTACCGCTAATAAGGTGCGCCCGGTAAAAGAATTAAAAGGTTTCAAAAAAATACTCCTTAAACCCGGGGAAAAACAAATTGTAAATTTCACTTTGACCCAAAAAGATTTATCGTATTACAACTCGGAGGGTAATCTGATTTTCGAACCGGGCAAATTTATTCTTTATGTCGGGAGTAATTCCAGGGATGTCATGCAAACCGCGGTGGAAGTCCTTTAATTGTTAGCATCTAAAAAATTAAAAAAAAGGGAGGTTTGAACTCCCTTTTTTAGTTTATATTTTTTAAATTAAAGCACCAAAACGTTGCCTGAATTTTTCTTTCACCCGTTCCGCCAGGGTCGGATAGGTCAGATAATGGGCGGGAAATTCATTGATTTGAGAAATACTTTTAGCAAAGAGCATCCGGTAAATATCTAAGACATTTGGCGCTTGATCATCTGTATTAACCGGAATCAATTCATCGCCGGACGTTACTGTCCCCGGCTGCAGGACCCGTACATAAACGCCTGGGTAAGGGGCATTTTGGAATTGATTTATAATTTGAGGTGCATTAAATTTTATACCCAGTTTATGGCATGGCTGCCGGGGCTGTGTCACTTGAATGACCGCTGAACCTACATTAAATATATCTCCAATTCTGATGACAGATTCATCCAGATGATCGATGGTCAAATTTTCACCAAACATGCCGAAGGCAAATGCTAAATGAGGGTATTGGTCCTGCCAGAATGGATAGTGGTTATACCCATATAAATAACAAGCTTTATCCACACCCGCGTGATGCACCCGGTCTGCGACGGTATCGCCGGCCACATCGAGGTGACCTAAAAAGAGCGATTGATCTACCGGTTCCTTAAATATGCCGGTTTGTTCTGCCCGTCCTTCATGGAAGATGGTGCGGGGTTTAGCCAGATTGGTTGAGATAATTTTCATCGATTTATTCAAAATGTTCAGCAAAGTTATTTAACCTCGGAATAAAACTATCATTTTATTATTCAGCTATCCCCGAATTATACCAATTAACCTTCCTGGAAAAATACATGACGGCGGCCAAAGCGATAAAAATACCGAGACTTCCGGCTAAAAGAGCGTATTCTTCCAGCTGCAAGACGACAAAGATAAATCCGTAAATTAGAACCAACAAAGCCAGTAATTGCCATACCAGGCGATTGACTTTAATGATGCCTGCGCTATAGACCGTAATTAAGGCAATCGTAGCGGCCGCACCACTGAAATAGGCCAGGTTAAATCCGATGTGCTCAGATAATGAAAGTAACAACAAATAAAATACCATCAGGGCCAGGCCTACCAACAGGTATTGGAACGGATGAATATGAAATTTGCGCAAAGTTTCGAAAAAGAAAAAAATCAGAAAAGTCAACCCAATTACCAGGACGGCGTATTTCGTGGAGCGCGTAGACTTGGAGTAGTGGTCCACCGTTTGCATCAGGTCCACGCCGAAGGCTGAACTTTTAAAATAATGCTCACCCGGTGTGGGCACCGAAACATCGTCGTCTTTCCATTGCTGAGGATAGTTGCGGTTTAAATCCAACACACTCCAGTTAGCGCTAAACCCCTGGGTGGAAATGTCTGATCGTTCAGGTAAAAACGATCCACCAAAACTGGGTGAAGGCCAGGGCGATTTCAGATCCACCGTGGTTTTTTTGCCGACCGGCTCGAACGAAAGCCCTCCACTGCCATTTAAAACTATTTGGAGAGCAAAGGTATTGGTCTGACCGGCCGGGTTGATCCATACGTCGTGACTGGCTCCGGTAACAAAAAACAAACTTTTGGCCACCCCCGGTTCAAGCGCTACGTCTTGTTCGTTCCAGGATAACGTCAGGGTGTTTTTTATCCCCGCCATGCTCGTAATGCCCATGGATAATTTTGCCTCCGACCAGAGGACACTAGAAGTATCCACATGTAACGACGACCAGTCCGGATAACTGAACGTGCCTCGCATCTGTAGGGTGGTCTGATAAAGCACGATTTCGTAAATGCCTCTTTTACGGGTTTCAGGATTTATTTCGCCCTCAATATCTAGAGTTTGGGGCAAAAAATGGGCAACGTGGCGTGTTTCGATAGTTTTGCCATCGCTGGTTTGAGACCAGGACTTGTAAGGAATGGTAAGAACGGGTCCAGTGATGGTTTGCGCACCACCCCATGACCGATTCACCTCTTCCGTAGCGGAGGATAGTCGCGACTGCCTTTCACGGACCAAGTCCTGGATCATGGCATTGGGAATCATGAGGATCAGTACTAAAAAACCGATGGCCATGAGTTTAACCAATACGGATGTTCTTAACCATTGGGTGAAACGGCTAAATGTGGAGATTTCCTGATTTTCCATTTTTATTAAGTTTAGTTTTAATGATTTAATTTGTTTTTTGCCAGAGTAATTTTTCCAACGCAAGCAGGTGCTTTTGAAAAGCCTCTCTGCCGGTGTCGGTAATTATAAACTGTGTATGTGGTTTGCGTCCCAAAAAGGATTTTTCCACTCTTAAATAGTTAAGCTCTTCCAGAGCCCTACTGTGACTGGCCAGGTTACCATCGGTGACGTCCAGCAGTTCCTTCAAAGTATTAAAGTCTAAGGCATCATTCACCATTAGCGCAGACATGATACCTAGGCGGACTCTGCTCTCGAAAGCTTTATTCAGTTCCTGGATAATGGTTTTCATAACAGCTTAGTCGTTGATTTGGCTGTTTTCAACTTCTGATATAACCACCAACCATAGAATATATGCAGCCATCCGAAGCCCATCGCCCACCACCATAATCCTGTGTTCGGCCAAAAGGCTGCTCCTAATCCGAGAATGGTTTGAAACACCCCGAGGATACGGACATCGCTGAAGGTAAAATTGCCGGCATTGATAAGGGACAAGCCATAAAAAAGAAGCATGGCGGCCGGAACTAGGCTGTAGTAAGTGTGCAGCCACAAGGCGATAATAAATAGCCCCCCGGCTAGCATGGGCAAGACGAAATTTGATGCCAAACGTCGGGCCGCCTTGGTCCATAATTGTCCACCGTTTTTACGAGCCTGACGGGAGTTTAAAGCCAAGGTTGACAGTGTAGCCAGTACCAATATGCCCATGGCCAGGCTAAACAATACCCACAGTTTACCCGACGTCAGCACCACTGCATTGGTAAAATGGTTAAACAGGTCTGGTGTCAAAACATAGGCTATGGAAGCCCCGGTCAGAGCATAAACCCCGGCCATCACTGCTGCCCAGGGACTTAGCGACAGGTATTTTTGTGACCGTTCCATAATGGACCGAATCTGTGCCAGATCGTCCAGGTGTTTTTCTTTAGACATAAAAAGTACTTTGAATTACAAAGTAAACGTAAAAATTTCACCTCATTGTATAACACGTACATTTTTTTTTAAAAAAATTGAAAGGGCAGAAAGACCTCCCTAGAGGTCCCGGTAACTCATTAATCTTCCAAATAACCAAACTTGCCTTGATGAAAAT
>JAYRWN010000133.1:0-5990 GCA_041917975.1 Saprospiraceae bacterium
CACCACCGATTTAACCAGTGCCACATTTTGGGTCGTTCTGATCTATGGTCTCTTCATCAACCTGCAAAATTATGGCATAGACCAAAATTATATCCAACGTTACCTAACAACGGAGAGTACCAGAGCAGCTCAATTATCCACCTGGTGGGGAGCCATATTGTATTTGCCCGTATCATGGTTGTTTTGTTATATCGGCTCAGCCCTTTTTGTTTTTTACCAGATTAATCCAAACTACTTGCCGGAAACTTTGATGCAACCTGGGATGGGCGACCAAATATTTCCCCATTTCATAGCTCATGAATTGCCTACGGGTTTGACTGGGCTAATAGTAGCGGCTATATTCGCGGCTGGCATGAGCACCATCTCTACCAGCGTTAACAGTTCGGCCACTATCATTTTTACAGATTTTTTACCCAGCTGGGCAGCCCGATCTTCAGAAAAAACTGCATTAAGATCCTTGCGCTGGATATCATTCGTATTTGGACTAGGTGGCACTTTGGTAGCTCTATGTTTAGTAGGCGTTCAAAATGTTTTAGACACCTGGTGGGCTCTAGCTTCCATTTTTAGTGGAGGCATGTTGGGTTTATTTCTTCTGGGTTTTCTTTCCACCAGAATACAAAATATTCATGCAGCTCTCGGGGTCTTGATCGGTTGTCTGGTCATCATTTGGATGAGTCTTTCACCCATATATTTTTCCGAAACTGGGCTTCTAACCTGGAAAAGCCCGTTTCATGTTAATTTGACTATAGTTTTTGGCACAGTTACTATACTTTTAACCGGTTTTATGTCACTCATCTTGATTAAAACAAATCAAAACTAATCATGAAAATATTTATCACCATGCAATGGGCCGTTTTATGGTTTTGCGGAGCGTTCTTTAACAGGCCTGACCCATTACTCAAGGTGGAATTTATTTATCCGCCAAATGCAGTGGACTTTCCATCTTGTCATGCTTCAACTTTGACGGAGTGTCACAATGGAACCCTATTAGCAGCTTGGTTTGGAGGCACTTATGAACGCCATCAGGATGTCTGTATTTATGCCTCGCGTTATGTAAAAGGCCAATGGTCCACTCCCGAAAAAATAGCTGATGGTGCGGAAGACGGTACTAAATACCCTTGCTGGAATCCGGTGTTATTTTCGTTGGATAATGGGACGGTGGCATTGTATTATAAAGTTGGCCCAAATCCCCGCAGTTGGTGGGGGCTTTATAAAACATCCACCGATCACGGTCAATCTTGGTCGCCTGCTGTGAGAATACCTGATAACTTATTAGGTCCGATTAAAAACAAACCCATACGGTTATTAGATGGCAACATTCTTTATCCCACTAGTTTCGAAACCGACGATACTTGGAATATTTACCTGGAATATTCAGATCAAAACCTCAGCCAATGGAAAAAAGCTGTTGTGGACAATTCAAATACTTTATCCATTCAGCCTACCATCTTAAAACATAACTCCAATCGCTTGCAATTGCTTTGTCGCAGCCAGAATGGTTTTATCACTGAAAGTTGGTCAGAGGATGGTGGGACCACCTGGACGCCCCTTGCATTAACTAATCTACCGAATAACAATGCCGGAATAGATGCGGTGTCTTTGTCCGATGGACGCTTTTTATTAGTTCATACTCCCTTACCAGAAGGAAGACATAAACTAATTGTTTCACTATCCAAAGACGGAAAAAACTGGCAAGAGGCTTATGTATTGGAAAATGATCAACCGGGAACGGAGTATTCCTATCCGGCGGTGATTCAAACTAAAGACAATCTGGTTCATATTACTTATACCTGGCGCCGGCAACTGATCAAACATGTGGTATTAAGTCCACAAAAAATTTAAATTAATGGAAAAACTGTTCAATTTCGCTGACCTGTATCTATCCCGGCGTTTAGAACTTACCGAAGGATTAAGCAGCGCTGCTTTTGTGGAAACAAGAGCGAAAACATATCCCCATTCTAATGCAGGCTGGACGCGTATTGGCGGGACACTGGTCATGTTCGATGGTATTGATTCGCCCATAACGCAGACCTTTGGACTTGGCCTGTTTCAGGAACCAACCCCGCATGATTTTGAAGAGCTTGAAGCCTATTATTTTGAGCGGAGCAGTGCGATAAACCATGAAGTTAGCCCACATGCAGATCCCCTTACCTTAAGTTTATTAAATAACTGGAATTATCAACCAATTGAATTAACGAATCTTTTATACGTCCCTTTGCAGAGGGGTCAAAAGCTAGGTACGTCCTGGAATGAATCCTTAACAGTAAAAATTTGCTCCCCACAGGATATACCGGTTTGGACGGACACAATTGTCCAGGGGTGGAGTGAATTTCAGGAATTCCAACCTTTCCTGGCGGAATTAGGCCAAGTCAATGCACAGCGTAAAGACTGTATTCTCTTTTTAGCAACGTTAACAGAACGTCCCATCGCTGCCGGCATGTTGTCAATCCATGATGGTGTTGCACTTTTAGCTGGAGCAAGTACTGTCCCTTCAGGCCGACGACAAGGTGCACAATTAGCCTTATTGGAAAGTCGTTTGAACTATGCGTTAGAACAGGGTTGCGATCTGGCTATGATGGGTGCCGCACCTGGAAGTGCTTCCCAGCGCAATGCCGAACGGAATGGTTTTAAAATCGCTTATACCCGCATCAAATGGAATAAACCTTTCAAGGATAAAAAATAGGCAACGGCTTTTGTATATTATTGTTCTTTTATAACTATTGCTTTCCATGATCGATGTCAGCCAAATCCAACTTGAGCGCCTGGTGGTACACTTAGTAGGAAGTGCTATGCAGGGAGAAAGTCTCACCTTATCCAAACATGAAATAACCGGATTAAATGAAGATTTGCAGAATGTGTTAACCAACTACTTTATGCAATCATTCCGGCATGAAGCGCTGTATACTTTTACTCACCATAATAATTTGGATCTCAATCAAATATATTATGCCAGCAAAAATATTTTTGCTGATCCTACAGCTCTGTTGAAAAGCAGTGGCGATATCGCCAAACATTTATACCAATGCGCTCAACATCCGAAAATAAGCGGGGGTGAATTATATGTAGCTTATTTTAGCCACGCAGTCATTGAAGATGAGGTGGTGGAGGTCATCGGCATATTTAAGAGTGATCAAAAATCTACTTTTATCAAAGTTGCTTTAGAAGGTGATCGTCCTCAATTGATTCTTGATAAAGGAAGTGATTTAAATAAACTCAATAAAGGGGCTTTGATTATTAATACTATGGCTGGAGACGGTTATATGATAAGCCTGGTAGACAATTTGGGACGAGGATTTGACGCCCAGTATTGGAAAGATGACTTTTTAAAAGTAACTCCGCTTAACACCAGTTTTCACCAAACCTATAATTACCTTAATTTATGCAAAGGATTTGTCAAGGATAAAATTGAGGAGGAATTACCCATAAGCAAAGCAGATAAAATCGATTTATTAAATCGCTCCCTGGATTTTTTTAAATCTAAAAAAGCCTTTGACCAAGCAGAATACAACGAAAAAGTCCTTCAGGACCCCAAGTATGTAGATTTGTTTGAATCCTACAAGGCTGACCGGGAGGTGGAACTGGGCTCCCTGTATGAAGACACTTTCGACATTAATGAAACCGCAGTAAAACAACAAGGGCGCATATTTAAATCTGTCCTAAAACTGGATAAAAATTTTCACATCTATATCCATGGTAACCGCACCTTTATTGAAAAAGGTTACGATCAAACGAAAAATTTGAACTATTATAAACTGTATTACCGGGAAGAAAATTAAAACTTGTTTTTAGCATCCAGAGAACCATGCAAACAAGTTTGGCCGACAATTTTGAATCCTCTTTAGTACAGGTATGTTCTTCTTCCTAGTTTAATAACTCACTTGAGTCAAAGAAAACTTTCCCCCATCAAATAAACCCAGGTCACTCATTTTTAGTTGCGGGATAACTAATAAGGCCATAAAAGATAAGGACATAAATGGCGCTTTCAAGGTGCTTTTCAGCTCATGTTTAACCCACCCATCCAGTTCGGCATAATTTCTAGCGACACTTGGCCCATCCTCTCCTGTCATGATTCCGCCAATCGGTAAGGCTATAGACTTTCTTTCATTGCCTGAACAAGCTGCGATTCCTCCGCTATTTTTGATCACTTCATTTATCACCTGCGCCAGACTATCGTCGTCTACTCCCACCGCAACGATGTTATGCGAATCATGGGCCACACACGATGCAATCGCGCCGCTCTTTAAGCCAAAACCGTGGATAAAACCAATGGCTGGAGGGGCTGAATGATAACGGTTGATCACAACAATCTTTAGAACATCGTCATCTGGATCCGAATCCATAAAACCTTCTTTTATTTTTATTGGTTTTTCCAGGGTTTCGGTGATCAATTGGCCATCCAAAACTTTGATAACCTTGAGATGCTTACCATGTGCCTCAATTTTTAAATCTTCAGATGTAACCGGCTGACAGTTAAATTTATTCAAGTTTTCCACCGCCACGGATTCGAGGTATGACATGCCATTGCCTGCCGCTTGTTGGCCATTTATATACGTCGCTAAAACTTTAAATTCTTTCAGGTCTTCAACTAAAATAAAGTCCGCCGGATCCCCTACCCTGAGTAAACCAACAGGTAGCTTGTAGTGTTGGACTGGATTTAAACAAGCGGCCCGCAGGACCTGGAACAAGTCGAAACCGGCCATTATCGCGCGTTTGACATGTTGGTTAATGTGGCCAACCATCAAATCATCAGGATGTTTATCGTCAGAGCAAAACATGATCTGATCTGGAAACTCGCGAATTAGTGGAATTAAGGCTTCAAAATTTTTGGCAGCACTCCCTTCACGAATAATGATGTGCATCCCCAGTTCTGCTTTCTCGCGGCCTTCAGCATAGGTATAACATTCATGATCAGTGGTCATGCCAGCTTCAATATAAGCTTTAGCATCCTGCCCCCGCAACCCGGGAGCATGGCCATCTATCGGTTTATGCTTACTCATGGACGCTGCTATTTTAGCCATTACCTCCTGATCCCCCTGTAATACGCCTGGGTAATTCATCATTTCGGATAAATACCAGATATCTTTCCGTTCCAACAATGATTTAACTTCCTCGACTCCAATAATCGCTCCAGCGGTTTCGAAGGTGGTAGCCGGAACACAAGAAGGTGCTCCAAAATGGATTTTTAAAGCTGACTTAGCGGCGTTGTCCAACATAAATTCAATGCCTGGCACGCCAAGAACATTAGCTATTTCATGCGGGTCGCTTACGGTCCCCACGGTGCCGTGGATGACTGCCATCCGAGCAAATTCTGAAGGGACAAGCATGGAACTTTCAATATGCACATGAGCATCAATGAAGCCAGGCAGTATGTATGGTCCTCCATTTATATCCATAGGCTTGATATCCAAGATGTGTCCATCATTTATGGTGATTTCCCCCGGGAAAATGGATTTATTCCAAAGATCTACAATCTGGCCTTGAAAAGATTGACTCATCATAAAATAGTTAATGAATAATAAGCTAAAGTAGTGTAATATTGGAATCAAACTATGTGCCCAAGGAGCTCAAACCATGGAGGAGAAAAAAAGGATCATATGTATCAAAAAACAGGGAATTTATTTCACCCCTCAGGATTTCATGCCTTTAGGTCAAACCAATATTCCGGAAGACGCTATTCGTTTTCGAACACATGAAGATATTTTTTGGGAGGTTGAACTTATAAATTACGACCCCAGGGAGAATTCCTTGATAATAGAAATAACCGACTACACCCCGGAAGATATCACTTCATTTTACCGCCAAACCATTAAAAAAACAATTAAGAAACTAAAAATCAAGTCTCTTCGCTGGTCTGCAATCGAAAGAAGGCTGAGCTATTATCAAAAGTCGGCTTTATTGCCACTTTTGGAAGATGAGCCCATAACCCCGATCCATCCAAGTCAAACTCAAATATCTGCAGTCGATGAAGATGAGGATTTTATGGAAGACGA
>JAYRWN010000134.1:0-59496 GCA_041917975.1 Saprospiraceae bacterium
AAGTCAGTTTACCATTTTAATTCCGGTTTTCCCTGCTGTGCTAAAACCTGATTAATCGGCTTTAATTCCAGGTCTACCAGGTCTTTCAACTTTTTTAAATGCCCATCGAGTTCTTTACTTAGCTCAGCAAACACTTTATACGCTCCGGCGGTAGGCTTGGCATCACCGGTCTCCAGGCTGCGGCGAACTGCAGAGATACGGTTACCCAATTTGATGGGGAAATTTAGCGGATCCTGTCCACTTTGATTGCGCACCTGGTAAAGGTCCTCTTCGATGGCGCTGATTTTTAGTTTAACTTGCTGACAAACCTCTTTTATTTGTGCTACTTTACTGGCTTCGTCCAAAGCCATTTTAAGTTTGCGGATTTGAATGACCGCCTGATTATTTTCACTTTCCCGATCGCGTATTTTCATGGCCAGGTCGAAAGACTCCTGTAAATCTGCAGTACTCACTCCACGCAGGTTGGGGTTCATGTTTATCTTGAAAGGGTAGGTCTGACTATAGTTGCCACGGGTAAATTTTACTTTATAATCTCCTATAGGCGCTTTGGGTCCGTTTTGCGGCCGGGCACCCCACATAATCATGCCGTCAAAAGTAGTTGCACCCTGGTATCTCAGATTCCAGGAGAAATTATTGATACCAATAGCAGCGGTAGGTTTGTTTTGTCCGCGCCCCCACCAGTCGCCGGCATCTGCTTTTATCGTGGGTGAATTACCCACAAACCGTTGCACTAAACCATCAGATTTGTCCAAAATCTCGATCACTACCGAGTCTGTTTTTTGTTTTAGATAATATTGAAACACGGCATCATAAACACCTCGTACGGCATCACCAGGTTTAAAAAATATCACCTCTTGCTTAAATAATTCCGCTGAGATTTGCCGTAATGGCTGTATGTCATCCAGTATCCAAAATCCCCGGCCATGTGTGCCGAGGACCACATCGTTATCCTTGATCACCAGATCACGGATGGGTGTATTGGGAAGATTGACCTGGATGGACTGCCAATGATCACCGGCGTCAAAAGAAACATAAACACCGTGCTCTGTACCCAGGAATAATAGACCCGGGCGCACCGGATCTTCCCGGACTGCACGTGCAAAGTGCCCATCCTGAATGCCTTGGGTGATTTTCATCCAGGTCTTCCCATAATCGCGGGTGCGGAAAACATAAGGCTGACGATCATCCACCTGGTAGCGGAAGGCGGCTACATAGGCCGTTCCCGGCTCATGGCGACTTTCATCGATGATGGCTACTACCGAATGTTTAGGTAAATCCTTGGGCGTGATGTCCAGCCAGGTTTTTCCACCATCGCGCGTAAGCTGGATGCGACCATCGTCTGAGCCGGCCCAGATGGTATTAATATCATGATAGGAGGGCGCCAGGGCAAAAACGGTGGCATAAATCTCCGGGCCGTTCATATCCTTGGTGATTTCACCGCCGGTAGGGCCAAGCGTTTCAGGATCAGCGTAAGTCAGATCCGGGCTGATACGGGTCCAGCTTTGACCGTCATCAGTGGTTTTCCACACGTGCTGTGAACAGGTGTAAAGCACATTTGGATCGCGGGGCGAAAAGACGATCGGATAGGTCCACTGCCAGCGTTCAGGGAGGGAGCTGGCCGGCTCTCCGGAGAAAAATCGGGGGTAAACCTGGATGTCCCGGATTTGTCCGGTGGTGCGGTCTTTCCGGGTTAACAAAGCACCCTGGCTACCGGCATAAAAAATGTCCGGATTTAAAGGATGCGAAACAATATATCCACTTTCTCCACCACCGACATCATAACCCCATTGGCCCAGCTCATTGGCATGCTCCCAGCCATCGCTGGGAATGGCGATGGTGCTATTGTCCTGCTGAGCCCCGGCCACATGGTAAGGCACATGGTTGGTGGTGGTCACATGGTAAAGTTGTGTGGTGCAATAATCTTCGGCCGTCCAGGATTTTCCTCCATTGACCGAAACGGTTCCTCCACCGTCATTGGATGAGATCATCCGTTGAGGGTTGTTTGGATCTATCCACAAGTCATGGTTGTCACCGTGAGGGACTCTGATCTCCTGGTCGAAGGTCACACCACCATCGGTTGATTTCCAAAAATCCACATTCAGGCAATACACCGTTTCACGGTCCCAGGGATCGGCGTAGATGCGCGAATAATAAAAAGCCCGCTGCCTCAGTTTACGTTCAGAATTGACGTATTTCCAGGTGGCTCCGGCGTCATCGCTGCGGTATACACCGCCATTCTCCGCTTCCACGATAGCCCATAAACGTTTTGAATCAGCGGGGGAGACGGTGATACCTATTTTACCTAGCATGCCTTTGGGCAAACCGGGGTTACGGGTCAGTTCGTACCAGGTGTCCCCACCATTATCAGATTTCCACAGTTTACAATCTGGTCCACCACCCCACATTTTCCAGGTTCTGCGGTACACCTGCCAGGTGGTGGCATATAACACTTTTGGATTGGTACGATCGATGATCAGGTCGGCCGCTCCGGCTTTTGGGCCCACAAAAAGCACTTTTTTCCAGGTCGTGCCACCGTCAGTGGAACGAAAGACTCCGCGTTCGTCATTATCGCCATATGGATGGCCCAGGGCAGCAACAAATACGATGTCCGGATTGGTGGGATGTACCCTCAACCGTGCTATGGCTTGAGTTTCTTTGAGGCCCAGATGACGCCAGGTTTTTCCGCCGTCGGAGGTTTTATAGACGCCATCGCCCTGAGTAATGCTTCCGCGCAGTTGGGTTTCTCCCATGCCGATATAGACGATATCCGGATTAGTTTCGGCAACGGCTACAGCTCCCACGGAAGAACTGGTTACCTGCCCATCGGTAACAGGAAACCACTCGGTCCCACCATCGGTAGTTTTCCATAAACCGCCTCCAGTCGCGCCGAAATAATATTCCAATGGTCTTCCCGGACTACCGCTACAGCCTAGCGAACGCCCGCCGCGTTGCGGACCAATGTTACGCCATTTAAGACCGGCATAAAATTGCGGGTCCACCTGAGCGAGTTGACCGGGAGGCTGAGCATTTAGGTTAAAAAAACAGGAACAAATTAATAAGAGCAGCAGAACAGATACACGCCGACCATTTTTCATTTTGCGAAGAGTTTTAGATTGGGGCTTAAGATAATAATTTGGTTCATCCTTTGGAAGAAAACATTTATTTGCTTAATTAAAAAGGAAGACAAATTATTTTATTAAAAAATACCTGCCGCGGACAAATGCACCCGGATTTATTGATAATTTAACGGCTAAGTTTTCTCTGATCTTAACCTTTAAGTTTCTGGTTTATTAACGTATTAAAACAAAAAACCATGACTAGATGCGGCTTATTATTTCTGCTTTATTTTTTTAGTTTACAGTCCTTAATCACAGCCCAAAATATTGGCGAAGAATGGCGGGTTTATATTAAATTTATCCCCTGCTCAGGGAGATTTGATTGGGTCTCCGTAGCTAAACAACTGCCTACAGGCGGAGCTAGTCAATATGTTCCGGCGGCACAAATATTTCCCTGGTCAGTATGTGGCAGCAGGAATTGTACCTGGGATCAGGCCTGGAATGAATTATTAATCATGCGCAGTTCACCGGTCTTTTTATCCTATTGTTGCCGGAATTATTCAGTTTGGTATAAAAATGAGTTTAACCGTACCGTGTATTCAATCGTATTAGGTCCAGGTACACCGGGTATGGATTGGATTTTTATGCGTGCAAATCTATGTTGTGAAGAAGCAGAGCAATTAACTGGATTATTCGGAGCTTGCTCGGGCTCAACTAATAATAATCAAAACACCCAAAACACCAACCAAAACAATACTTCGCAGATTAATTGTTCGGCAACTTACGCGAATTCAGAAGTAAGATGGAGCCCGGAGTATAATCAGTATTTATGTTTTTGTAAACCAGGCTATACCTGGAATGTTAGCAGAACACATTGTATTCCAACTTCAGGTGTTCCTGATTGTGAAGCATTTTATCCCAATACGATAGCCGTTTGGGATGCCAGAACAAATCAATATCTGTGCAATTGTAAGCCAGGTTATCAATGGAGTGCGGATCGGTCCCGCTGTGTAGCAAATACCGGAGCGCCGGACTGTCAGCAGTTTTATCAGAATAGTGAGGCGGTTTGGGATGCCACCACAAATCAATATTTGTGTTATTGTAAACCAGGCTACCAATGGAATGTCAATCGCACGGCTTGCATACCTATTCAAATACCTGATTGTTCCCAATATTATGCTAACTCATATGCTGCCTGGGACCAATCTTCTAATCAATACCTGTGTTATTGTCAACAAGGATTCCAATGGAATACCGATCGCACCGCCTGTGTCTCTAATCAAATACCGGATTGTGCACAATATTATGCTAATTCTTACGCGGCCTGGGATCAGACCTCACAACAATATCTTTGTTATTGTAATGCCGGTTACCAATGGAATTCCGCCAGAACCGCTTGTGTCCAGGCGGTAGATCAAAATCGGGATAACCCGGTGGTCAATCCCCAAAATGTGCGCACCGGTCAGTGTAATACCAGCTACAGGAGTGGCTCAAATGATCCGGAACAATACAATATCGACTTGCAAACCACCTCCGGGACGGCTGTTTTAACTTTTGATACATACACGGTTAAAGACAGAATACACGTCTATTATGACGGAGCTAAAGTTTTTGATTCCGGTTGCGTCGGTACCAGTGGTCGTAAAGAGTTGGCGTTGAATGGACGTTCAAGTGTTTTTAAGGTAGTCATTGATCCTAAATGTGATCCGGCCGTGACGGATAACACCCAGTGGACTTTTTCCTTAGGCTGCGCAAACCGTTAACCGGTTAAATGAGGAGTTCTTTCAGCTCATGTTTAAACCACTGAACGACTTCCTCCCAGGTATTGAGCCGGGTGAACCTTTGTTCATTGAGGTTATGGTTTGCGGTAAACAGGAGAGGGGTGCCCTTAAAATGTTCTAAATTAAAGGCGTGATCATCCAGCATGTAATCGGTGCCAATGATGGATTTGGAGCCACAAAATATGTACTGTCGCCAGGAGAGTTGAGGGAAATGGGTTTGCAGCCAGTGGTATTTTTCATTCAGCGAAAGTGGAAATTCCTGGGCAGCCGTGACGATATATACATCCAGATGGGTGTTTAGCCAATCCAGCCCTTCTTTAGCGCCCTCGATGAGCGGTAAATCTGCAAAAAAACCTGGTTTAAACAATTCTTGTCTTAAATCAGCAGCGCCTGGAAGGGAATAAATTTTTTTACCCCAATACGCTTCACGCACCGGACGCAAACCTGTTCGTTTTTCGTAGAAATCTAAAAATTTAGGCATGACATCGGCTAGCACCTCATCCATGTCTACGGCAATGGATGGTCTGGTTGCAGCATTTTGACCTTTTGCCATCGTGTCTTTTATACGTTGGCTTGAAGTAATGACCGGATGGTGCCGATCGCCTCTGCCAAGCCGTCCGGATTACTACCTCCCGCACTGGCAAAGAAGGGCTGTCCTCCACCTCCCCCTTGTATTTTCTGTGCAGCCGTTTTCACCAATTGGCCGGCGTTAAGGTTATGCGACTTTACCAGGTTTTCTTGGATTTTTACCATGATTTGTGGTTTACCTTCTACAATAGCTCCCAGAGCCACCACGCCATTTTCCAGTTCACCCTCGAGTTGAAAAGCCAGAGTTTTGAGGACCTTACTATCATCGATATCTACCACGCCGCCGGTATAAGTAAATCCATTGAAGGTTACAGCCTCAATTTTAAGTTGTTGTTTGATTTGCATGGCACGACTAAGCATGAGATTTTCTACTTTTTGTTGGAGCTGCCGGTTATGCTCTAACAATTGTGTTACCGTTTGTACCGGGTCGTTTGGTGTTTTAAGCACATTTTTCAGACGACTCACCAGGCTCTCCTGCTCGTAAATATATTTTTCAACCCCTGCTCCGGAGATGGCTTCGATACGCCGAACTCCTGCAGCAATAGCCGTTTCATGAGTTATTTTGAAAAACCCGATTTTGCCTGTGGCACTGACATGACAACCACCACACAGTTCCCGGCTGTAAGTAGGGTCAAAGGTGATCATCCTTACAGTTTCGCCATATTTTTCGCCAAACAACATCATCGCTCCGGCTTTTTTAGCCTCTTCTATGGGCAAAGCACGTTGTTCTTCTTTGGCAAAATTTTCCCGAATACGCTGGTTGACTATAGACTCTATTTCAACCAATTCTTCGTCACTGACTTTACGGAAGTGGGAGAAGTCAAAGCGCAGATAATCTGGCCCCACCAGCGAACCTTTTTGCTGAACGTGGGAACCCAATACACGGCGTAAAGCCGCATGCAACAAGTGTGTAGCGGAATGATTATTTTCGGTGTTGCGGCGCCGGGAGGAGTTAATGATGGCGGTTACCGCTGCATCAACTTCCGCCGGGAGACGGTCTACCTGGTGGATAATCAGGTCGTTTTCTTTCACGGTATCCAGCACCTCAATGGTCTCCTCACCTACCTGGAGTTTTCCGGTGTCTCCGACCTGTCCACCGCCTTCAGCATAAAATGGCGTAATGTCTAATACGACCTGATATTTTTTGGCGCCTTTTTCGGTTAATTCACGGTATTTGATGATTTGGGCGTTGAGCACCTCCGTCTGATCGTACCCGACGAAACGGGTTTCTTCTTCGGTTAGCACGACCCAGTCACCGGTGATTTTTTGTGAGTCAGCCCGTGATCTTTGTCGTTGTGCATTCAAAGCCAGCTGGAAACCGGCCTCATCCACCTCCAGCCCCCGTTCTGCAGCCACCAGCCGGGTCAGGTCAATCGGAAAACCATATGTATCGTACAACTCAAAAACTTCAGATCCAGCAATAGTTTGTGTTTGACTCAATGATTCCAAACGTTTTAATCCTTCCGCCAAGGTCCGTAAAAATGACCGTTCTTCTTCGAAAACCACCTGACGCACAAATTCTTCTTGCCCTTTGAGTTCCTGGAATATTCCCTTAAACTGCTCGGCCAGAATCGGCACAAGTTTAAACAGAAAAGGATGCTCCTGCTTTAAAAAGGAAAAATTATAACGCACGGCCCGCCGCAAAATGCGTCGTATCACATATCCGGCGCCGGTGTTGGAGGGTAACTGTCCATCAGCAATGGCAAAACTCACCGCACGGATGTGATCCGCCGTCACCCGCATGGCAATGTCTGATTTGGCGCTTTCTTCGTATTGATTGGTGTATGTAATCCCGGTATCTTTTTGGATAAAATCAATGATGGGGGTAAATACATCCGTATCGTAGTTGGACAATTTACCCTGGATGGCCATGCACAACCTTTCGAAACCCATGCCTGTATCGACATGTTTGGCTGGCAACTCTTCCAGGCTGCCATCAGCACGACGGTTAAATTGGATGAACACCAGATTCCAGATTTCAATGACCCGGGGATGCCCGGTATTGACTAATTCCCGACCATTCTGCAAGGCTCGTTCTGCTTCCGGCCGGATATCGATGTGTATTTCAGAACATGGCCCGCAGGGACCGGTGTCGCCCATTTCCCAAAAATTATCTTTTTTACTTCCGGCAATGATTCTTTCTTCCGGCAGATGTTTTTTCCATAAGTGCCGTGCCTCATCATCTACCGCCAGCTTTTCACCCGGATCACCCCCGAAAAAGGTTGCATAAAGCCGGTCTACCGGCAGATCGTATAAACTTACTAACAGCTCCATGGCCCAGTCAATCGCTTCCTGCTTAAAATAATCACCAAACGACCAGTTGCCCAGCATCTCAAACATGGTGTGGTGATACCCATCCCGCCCTACTTCTTCCAGATCATTATGTTTACCGGAGACCCGCAGGCATTTTTGCGTATCGGCTATGCGTGGGGCAGAAGGTGTCTGATGGCCCAGGAAAAAATCTTTGAATTGGTTCATCCCGGCGTTGGTAAACAACAGGGTAGGGTCCCCTTTGGATACAATCGGGGCAGAGGGAACGATTTTATGTTGTTTTGAGGCAAAAAAATCCAGGAATGTCTGGCGAATTTGCTGCGAAGTCATATCTATTTCTTTTAAAAGCGAGGCAAAAGTAATGCTTCTTTGACCTACTTCCAAAAGAACTTCCTCCAGCCTTGTTTTGAATAAAAAAGGCCCGGATAGGCCAGCTTCCCGGCTATAAAAATCTGGCTAAAAATGTGATGGGATGTGTTAAAATTTTTACGATCCAGGATTTTTTTTGCTACAAATTCGTGTCCAGATTTAGGACCCCATCGGAAAAATAATGGCTGTGTAATGAGAGGGGTTTTTTCTAATTTATTTAGCGTAGTATTTAAAATACAGTGGATAACAAATTACACTTATTATTCATGTAAATAACCTGCATTCCCGTTGCGAGACGTGGCATACTATTTGGTTCTGTAAACCAGATTTTCAATGTATTATAAAATAATGTAATATTTATTAAAATTTTGACAATATGTCTTGGGATATTGCGTTAATGAGATATCTTTGTTGTAATCCCGCCTCTGAACGTGTCCATGTTTAGATCTCCTAACCATTGTCATTTTGAAAGTACTTTACATGAAAAAAGAGAAGTTTATTTACAACCCCCATACTCTCCGCTTTGAGAAAGTACACGTTACCTTAAAAAGCCGCCTGATGAAACTGGTGTCCATGACCTCAGTTTTAGCCATTTCATCGCTGGTGTTGTCTTTGATATTGCACAATTATTTACCCTCGCCCAAGGAGAAATTGCTGATTAGCGAATTAGCTAACATCAAAGAACAATATTTTTCTTTAAGTGAGCGTATCGACGAATTCAATAAATCCATTGATAATGTTCAGGACCGTGATCGCCAGATCTATAAAGTGTTATTAGGGATGGAACCCATCGATGAAGCTGTATGGAATGGTGGGGTAGGCGGTCACAGCCTTTATGAAGACTATAAATCTTATCCTAATACCGGGAATTTGATCGTCGAAACCAAACAACGTGTGGATAAGCTGAATCGCCAGCTGAATATGCAGATCAAATCCCTGGACTCTATGTTTAATAAAGCTTCTAAAAATGCCGAACGCCTGGCTTGTATACCTTCTATCAAACCGGTACGGGAGGATAAACTGAAACGCAACGTGAGTCTGCTCAGTGGATATGGGATGCGCATCCATCCAATCCATAAGATAAAAAAAATGCACGAGGGCATCGACTTTACTGCGCCTAAAGGCACCCCCATTCAGGCTACTGGTAATGGAAAAGTGATCACCGTGGACCGCGGCGGCCGCGGCTATGGTAATCATGTGGTTATCGATCATGGGTATGGTTATCAAACCCTCTATGGCCATATGGAAACCGTCTCGGTCAAAGAGGGGCAGACTTTGGTCAAAGGACAACAAATCGGCACCATCGGCAATACCGGAACATCTACCGCTCCCCATTGCCACTACGAAGTCCGTTATAAAGGCAGCCCGATTAATCCTATCGATTATGTCCTGGATGGTTTAACGCCTTCAGAATATGTGGAAATGATCAGGCAGTCTCAAATGGCGAATCAGGCCCTGGACTATTAAGTCCTCCGGTCGATTTTATTTCTTTGCTTAACCAATTTTTTTAGACCTTAGCCGCTGGAGCTTATCCAGCGCATCATGTTGTTTCGTCAACGCCAGGTTAAACCCGATATTTCCAGTTGCCTCAACTGTCATAAGCCATTTACTCAAGATATAGAACGGTTTTGTTCCAGTTGTGGTCAATTGCGTACGGATGGACGGGTTAGATTCATTGATTTTGTTAGAGATGCTTTCCAGGATGTTTTTAATCTGGATGGACGTATATGGCTCACCTTGCGTGACTTATTAATTCCGGGAAAATTAACCCGCCTTTTTTTCGCAGGCAAACACAATTCATATTATAAACCCATTCGATTATTTTTTTCATTGATGGTCATCCATTTTGCCGCTTTGGGTTTCAGATTAAACACCCTGATGCAAGATGACCAAGGTATTAACCTGGATGGGATTATCAGAAGGGAGACCTCCGAAGCTGTTAAAACAAAACAGATTCTGGATTCCATCCGCATTACCTTAGCACCTAATGCTTCTCTGCACCGCGAATTGGATTCTCTGGAAAGCCGATTGGACATCCGGAAAACCCTGTCGGATTCGACAACAATCACTTTGCTGGACTTTCCTGACCTTAAACTGGACCAAAAGTTTAAAATTGCCGCGATTGATTTTCAGGATACCTCGCTTAGCGTTATTGCTGAAAAATACCACCTGCGCGGATTTAATAAATTTTACATTTCCCAAATTATTAAAGTTCAACGCAATCCTAATGGAGCTTTTCGTTACCTGATGGGTAATTTGGTGTGGATGGTACTGATGATGATCCCCGCGCTTGCTCTGTTTATGAAACTTTTATATATTCTTTCCCGCAAGTTTTATGTCGAACATTTGGTTTTTCAATATCATTTTCATGGGTTTGCTTTTCTCACCATGGGCTGCGTTTTTATCCTGGATATTGCTCCGGAGACCTATGGCCTGGCATTTCTGCTCATCCTTTTTTATTTTTATGCCGCTTTAAAGCTTTATTATCGGCAGGGCATTTTTAAAACCTTTGCGAAATTTGTCCTGATAAATCTTGCTTATCTCTTTTTCTTGGGCATTTTTATCTCCATCACTGTATTATTTTCATTAATCTTATTCTGAAATGAACAAACCATATGATCTGGTTGTAGGCCTGGAAATTCACGTACAACTGTTAACCGCTTCCAAAGCGTTTTGCGGAGATCAAAATATATTTGGTGCCTCACCAAATACACAGGTCAGCCCGGTAAGCCTGGCTTATCCCGGGGTTTTACCGGTCGCCAATCATCACAGTATTGAATTGGCTATTCGGTTGGGCCTGGCCTTAAATAGTACCATCGCTTCGGAAGTTCGTTTTGATCGCAAAAATTATTTTTATCCCGACTTACCCAAAGGGTACCAGATCACCCAGGATAAATTGCCCATTTGCAAAGGGGGTACTCTTTTTTTACCACAGACCGGGCGAACGTTACGCATTCACCATATACACCTCGAAGATGATGCCGGCAAATTAATTCATGACCAGCATCCCGATTACACCTTAATCGATCTTAATCGGGCGGGCGTGCCGCTTTTGGAAATAGTAACCGAACCTGACTTGCGCTCCGCGGATGAAGTATTTGAATGTATTGATTTAATCCAGAAGCTGGTCAAACACCTGGACGTCTCGGATGGCAATATGGAAGAAGGTTCCTTGCGCTGCGATTGTAACGTGTCGGTAAAGCCGGCCGGGTCAAGCATTTTAGGTCAGCGTTGTGAGATTAAAAATTTGAATTCGCGGCGGTTTGCCAAAGCAGCTGTAGAATATGAATATCAACGACAGGTAAATTTGTTGGAAGCGGGTGAAACCATCCATAAACAAACGCTGCATTATGACAAAGAGAAAAAAATGACCTTTCCCCTGAGGGATAAAGAATCCGCGGACGATTACCGCTATTTTCCTGATCCCGACTTACCACCCATTCCGGTTCCGGCTACCTGGATTGCTGAAATTAAACACGCCATGCCGGCTTTACCGGAAACTTTGAAAAATAACCTGATCACCCAGTACAAATTAAATAAAGATTTTGCCTCCATCATCGGAGGAGACAAGTGGCTGTATAATTTTTACACCGGTATTTGCACCGGATGGAGTGGGGAAGAAGCCGCCATCCTGGCTGATCTGGTGGTGCAGAAATTAAAACAAGTGGATCAGGACTCTGAAAAGGGTTTATGGCAACAGGTACCAGCCGCTGCCTGGTTGGAGCTGGTGCAATTAGTGCAGAACAAAATCATTAACCGCTCTACCGCTTTTTCAACCTTGGTGGATTTGGTATTAACAGATCCCCATACGTCTCCAGCCAATTTGGCCAAACAACATCAGTTGATTGCTGAAAGCAACGCCGATGAGCTTATGCAGTTAGTCCTGGACACCGTGCAACAACACCCACAGCAGTGGGAAGCACTGCGCAAAGGCAAACAGCAGCTTATGGGATTATTTATGGGCGAAGTGATGAAAAAAACCAATGGCAAAGCTGATCCACAAGTGACCAGGTCACTGTTGCAGGAATTGATGAAGAAGTAAGCAGCGAAGAACTGTCAACATTATGTACTTCCCAGCTGCTGATTACACGACAAAGTTTTTCTATATCCCAACCTAAACAAACATGAACTCTCAGGGCCTAAACTCCTCAAATGTTTGTCCGTTAAATTTAAATACCCCATTTTCGTGAGTGCCCAGCCATAATGTGCCCTGATGGTCCTTATGAATGAAGAATAAGGGGATATCTTTAGAATCAACTTTAACCGGATAAGGAATAACCCTTTCTCCGTCATATTTCCAAACCCCACTGCGGTAAGTCACAAACCACAAATGGTGGTGATTGTCTTGGGTAGTGGATAAATATTCGTTTAAAATCCCACCTTTTTTGCCATCTAAACTGCCAATACTTTTTATACGCCGGTAAAATAGGCCATCCGGCTTTTCTTTAGCCAGAGTCAAGCTGTCGTAGATCGCATATCGATAATCAGAATTAAACCAAAAATAACCATCTTTATCTTCCAGGATTGAGCGTACACCATTGGCTGGTCCATCATGAAGTTCTGTGACATCCGTTTCGGTAATCCAGTCAAAGGTACGACCATCGTAACGCAATGCCCCTAAAACAGCTGTGCCAAACCACACGTTTCTTTTACTGTCTTGGTAAATACAGTATACCGCATAGGGACTAGGAGCCGTAGGATGTTTTAGCATGAAGTCTTCGCCAAGTGGGTGGGTAATTTTAAGCGGTATAATTGTTGTCCGTCATACCGGTAAACGTGCCCGGAAAATTCGGAACTCTTAAACCACAAATCATCTGCACTTAATTTCCAAAAATTTACACCATATTGGGCTTCAGGCAAGGTGGTTAATGTTTGCCCGTTGTATTTACAGATTCCTTTAATCGTGTTAAAATAAATGTTTCCATATTTATCTTCTATAATATCGTCAATTCTGTTATTGGGCAAGCCATGTTTAGTCGTAAAATGAATGATATTAACCCCATCGTACTTATAAATGCCATCCTGCCAGCTGCCGAACCAATAATTATTCTTTTTGTCCTGGTAAATAACCATAATGTTATTTCCGGTTTCTTTTACCGTGTCGCCGGTTATCACAGGTAAAACGAATTGATCCGAAGTTCGCGAATGAGTGGTGGTCTGTCCATGACAAGAACTCACCAACATGATTACGCTTAAAAATAAATATGAATGAAATGACATGGTTAATAGTTTATTTCAGTTTTGGTTCTAGAGCTAAAGATTTAATTAATTTTATCAGCTGGGAGCATTTTTTTAGCAGCATATATAAATTTAATCATATTTCACACCACAAAAAAGCTTATTGTAGTCCGCACTTAATGGTGGTTTTCTATTAAAATGAAATTGCCCTTTCTTATGGTCACCATTAATGGAAAGTATATTCCTTAAACATTTTTCCATCGAATTTACATAGGGCACTTCCAGTTGGACCCCCATTGGTTATGTACCAAAGTTCCCCTTGACGGTCTTTATAAATGTGGGAAATAGAATTACCGGAAAGTCCGTCTTCGGTGGTGAAATTGGTCAATTGATTTCCATCAAATTTCCAAATGCCGGCATCGACGGTACCTATCCAAATATGGCCTTCCCGATCTTGATTTATACTCCATACCCGGGCCAGTGTTCCTGGTTTACCGGCAAAATTTCCCTTCAGGAATTCAGGATTCCCTAAACCATATTCTGCAGTAATATTCCTTAGGTTCTTTCCATCATAGCGGTATAAGCCACCGCCATTGTTGCCAAACCATAAATGTCCTGAATTGTCCTGGAAAATAGTTCTTACTGCCGGACCGGCTAAATCTTTTTCAATTAAATAATTATAGGTTTTACCATTATAGCGACAAACGCCTTGTGATTGTGTTCCAAACCATACCTGTCCATCTTTGTCCACGAGAGTAGAATAAATGCCATAGGGCCTATTATAAGTGTGGGTAGGTGGAGTGTAAGTTTCAGGATGAATAACAAAATTTGTAAAGGTATGACCGTCGTAATAACAAATACCATTTAAATGTCCAAAAAAAAGTCCATGCACGGGGTAGAGTAATTTACCTTTAGGTGCATTTTCTACAGTATGTGTGTAATTAGTAAATTTATTTCCGTCAAAATTACATATACCATCCCGGGTTGAGAACCGTAACTGCCCTTTATGGTCCTTTTGAATGCCAAATACAAAATTGCTGCATAAGCCGTCTTCTTCCGTAAAATTCGTCAGTGTTTTGCCATCGTAACGAAAGACACCATCTCCGTTACTGACCAGCCAAAAAATACCATCATCATCTTGTAATAGACCTGATAAATTTTTTCCAAGAGCAGCTACCGTGTCGCCAAAGTTTACCAAGCTAGCCTGTTCTATTTTGTGGTCTGGTGGATTGCGCAGTGACCCGCTGCATGAAGATAATAGTATCCATAGACTAAAAAACACAATCGAGTTAAATGTCATCTTGATAAAGTTTATTTGAGCTGATTTTTATTGTTGAATATTTATCCGGTTAACCCGAGTATATTACTGTTGATTTTTAGAGGGTTTAATACCATTTTTACTGCCAAGGGCCGGCTTGTTTGACCTGATAAAAACGGTAGCCGTCAAAGCGGTAGAGGCCTTGTCCGGTCCCCCACCACATCCGTCCTGATCGGTCCTGGTACATGCTTTGCACACAACAATTCAAACCGTCTTTTACAGTAAACACGGTAAATGCTTTTGCCTCACTTATGGGGATGGCTGGGTCGTACCGAGTGGTGCTCCCTCTGGCGGTGATCCAGATGATACCTGATTTTTCGATATAAATGCCCCAAATTTCACTGCCACCTAATCCGTCTTTCGTGGTGATTTCGGTAAACGTTTTTCCATCATAACTACAAATGCCGCCTTTCATGGTAAACCAAATCTTTCCAGACTCATCCTGAGCCATGCCTCCGGCATAATTATTTCCCAAGCCTTCTTTTGCCGTAAAATTTTTAATCGTTTTGCCATCATACCGAAAGACGCCTTGCTCTGATGAAGCAAACCAGATGTTGCCACTGCCGTCTTCCATGATCCCGCTAACATTTATGGTATCGAGCCATGGAAATGGAGAAAAGCATGGTCTCCCCAAGCTGTCTGCTGCAGGATTATAATAAAAAACACCACCTTGGGTACCGATCCAAAGCGTACCGGATTGGTCTACGAGAATACTTTTTCGACCAACTTTGATATTCTCCAATCCATGTTTTTCGCTATATCTTCTAAAAGTTTTGCCATCATATTTGATTACTCCTTGATAAGTTCCAAACCATAGATGCCCCTGCCGGTCTTCTGCAATGGCATGCACACTGATATCAGTCCCATAATCTTGTTGTACTTGCTCTTGCCTGTGAATAAACTCTAATTCGCTGAAGTATTTTAACGTTTTCCCATCATAACGGATCGCACTTTGACCGGCTGGACCAAACCAGAAATGGCCTTTTGAATCCTGATAAATACTTCGGATATATTGACACACCAGTCCGGTATCATTATACGGATTGTGCACCGGATTTATGGGCGGCGGTGTCCCTAATATGGTTGGACTTATTTTTGAATAAGTAGCCGGATCTTCAAATGAGCCTGTGCCCTTATGGTCGTGGCAGGTCAGGTTAATGAGTTCTACCAGAATCATATAGTATATGGGAACACGGAAAAAAGATTTTATCATATTATCTGCTATATTTAATGATTAGGCGGGAAAAGATCAAAGCAACAACTTGGATTAGTGCAATTATACTTGAAAGCAGGATGGAAAATGGTAAATAAGATGTAAAAAACTGTATCAGAAATGTAAAACCTTCCTGGTTCTTAATTTAGCGACAAGATATTAGCAGGGTATAATTCAAAACTCATCAGGTCAAGCCTTTAGATGAAGCCGGTAATTTAACCATTTATGACCTATTACCGTGACTCTTCGAATCATCAGGTTGAGTTTAGTTTCTGATTATGACCAGAGCTTTTATCTTTCAGTTGTTTTGATTTTTATGTTCTCCGGTCGGTATTGTTGTTCAACACCTTGCTATATCTGATCCTGTTGAATTGCTGTAAAAGAATTGGATAATAATTAAATAATAAATTCCCGATCATTAAAAGTACAGCCGTGCCGGTGGAATGTATCCACCATGCGTAGATGGTTGTAAGCAGGCAAAAAATAAATAAAACGGTATGTGCTCTTTCCACGGTGTAGGTCTCGTTAAGTTTTTCTTTTATCGCATCAATATTGGTTACCTGACGATACGTGTGATACTTAGTCCTGATCACTCTATTGATCAAGTCCCCGTTGGTGGAAAGTTTTTTGAATTGATGGACCCATAACCTTTTATAAATTTGCAGGTTTGTGGATATTTGGATACGATCATAAAATTTCATTGAGAGTAGGCTGACCAAATAACTTATTCCGATAAATACCGCCAAATATTTTATTTCTCCGCCGCCTCTCAGGTAGAAAATGGCGCAGGGGGCCAATGTCGTTGAGCAAAGTAAGGCGATCAGAATTAGGTTCAGCTTATCTTTTAATTTTTCTATTTCCTGGTTATCGGTCTGCCTCATCATTTTTTTTAAGGGCCATTATTTGTAATTTAATCCGTGCATTGAGTAAAATAACTCGGTCTATTGAGTAAATTATTTAAAAGATTCATTATCAGTTGTTTGAAGGGAATTGTTTAGGCCAAACTTTAATCAGCCAGCCATCCGCTTCTTCATCTGGCCTGCACCTCCACTGATAAAATGCCTCCCTGACTTATTTCCACAAAATCCACAATTTTGCGCATAAACTGACCAAAGTAATTTCAGTACAAACGTCATCGGATTGTTCTTCATTCTTAAATGGTTTTATAATATTTTGTAAATACTCAACGTATTGAGTAAATTTACTCAATATATTGAGTATAGTAGCTAAAATATAACCTAAATGTATCAAAGAGCTCATTATCAGATACTTAGAAAAAGGTTAGAGGAACCAAGATTTTTTATTCAGGTGCTCACAGGTCCTCGTCAAGTGGGAAAAACGACTTTAGGTGAACAATTGTTAACTCAGCTAAAGATTCCCAGTCATTCGATTTCGGCTGATACACCAGGAGTGAATGGGGCTGTGTGGTTAGATCAGCAATGGGATGTTGCGCGGCTCAAATGGCGACAATCTGGTGCAGAATCTTTTATTTTGCTTATAGATGAAGTGCAAAAGATTACCGGATGGAGTGATGTGGTCAAGGCTAACTGGGATTTAGATACTCGCTTAAAAAATCCTATTAAAGTAATTTTATTGGGGTCATCCCGTCTCCTGCTACAACAGGGCTTGTCAGAATCTTTGATGGGACGGTTTGAGCTCATTTACCTTCCACATTGGACTCTGGTAGAAATGGAAGAGGCTTTTGGTTTTACTCCAGCCCAATATGTTTGGTTTGGTGGTTATCCGGGAGCAGTAAAACTAATCGAAGACGAGGACAGGTGGAAAAAATACATAAAAGATGCGCTGGTGGTGCCCAGTATTTCGAGAGATATATTGTCTCTAACCCGCATAGATAAGCCAGCCTTATTGCACAGACTATTCGAACTCGGGAGTCTCTATTCCGGTCAAGTGCTTTCCTTCAATAAGATCCTTGGGCAACTTCACGACGCAGGTAATACCACCACGCTAGCTCATTATCTTACTTTATTGGATACGGCGGGACTATTAGCAGGATTAGAGAAATTCAGTATGGGTCAGGTAAGGCAACGACAATCCAGTCCCAAATTCCAGGTACATAATACGGCTCTGTTCAGCGCACTTAAAAATGAAACCTTTGACCAGATCAGGCTTGATCCAGAAAAATGGGGAAGGCATGTGGAATCGGCAGTCGGCATGCATTTGATAAATTATTGCCGTGCTGAAGGTCACACTTTGAATTACTGGACAGATGGAAATTATGAAATAGATTTTGTAATTCGATCGAAGGATAAAACCTTGGGCATTGAAGTTAAAAGTGGCGTCGTTCGTTCATTACAGAGTTTGAATCACTTCAGGAAAAAATACCCCGAGATCGGGACACTAGTCGTGGGAGGAGATGGTCTTGCCTGGACTGATTTTCTAAAGATTAATCCAACTGACCTTTTTCGGTAATGAAAACAATTAGATGATATTTTCTGTGTTAGCCCGAATTCACACTGTTTTAACTCCTTATATAAAATATTCTAATCAGTTTCTTACAAATTATCGGGCCTGCACCTCTACCGTTAAAATGCCTCCCTGCCCTTGTTCCACAAAATCGACCGCAGCATCGTAGTCCTGTTGGTTGTGACGAAAGGTCCAGAAACGAAACTTCTTTTTCATGGAATTTTTTTTAAGCTCAAAAAGGATGCATATCATTTACGTTGAAGATTACAGGTAATAGAATTATATTGTATTTCGTGCACTGAATTGACATTAATTAATTCATTCCGAATCAAACGCCTTTGTCCCATTGAGGCGGTAAAAATGGCGCAGCGGTGCATATCAGAACTGTAAAGATATGGAGCGGATGCGGTACCGGAAGAGAAAGTGCGAAACCATAATTACGAAAAAATTAATATCACTATCATAAACTTTTGACGTTTTATGGAGTTAAACAAACCGTTTATCTAATTAATTGCTGTGTTCGCAGCGTCGGTAGTTATTTTGCAGTTTACACCAATGGTTTTCATTTATGACTAAAATATTTACCATCATTTTCTTGATTTTATGCGGACTTTCACTGAATGCCCAAACCTTATCGCTAAAGGGAAAATTGGAAGACGAAAGCGGTCAACCGGTTTTATATGCCAATATTTCCCTGCACCGGATCGTTGACAGCGGCCTCGTCAAAGTGGAAATCTCTGATGCAGAAGGTCGTTTTGAATTTTTAAATTTGGTACCGGACCGGTATAAAGTGAGCATTTCCTATGTTGGATATGAGGAAAGGACCCAGGAGGTAGATATGATGAATAATCAAAATAAAGACCTGGGAAAACTCGCTCTAAACCCCAGTGTACTACAGCTGCAGGCGGCAACGGTCATTGCCAGCAGGGTCATGGTGGAAGTGAAGCCAGATCGAACTGTATTTAATGTGGATGGTACGATTAATAGCGCCGGTGATCATGCTCTGGGACTGCTTCGTAAAGCCCCTGGTGTGTTGGTGGATAATAATGATAATATTTCTGTTCTTGGCCGGTCCGGAGTACTGGTCTATGTTGATGGCAAACGGTTGCCGCTCCAGGGGGAAGATCTGAGTAATTACCTCCAGAATATCCCAGCTGAACAAATTGACCGTTTTGATATCATCACTAGTCCGGGTGCCAAGTATGAAGCAGAAGGCAATGCCGGAATTATTGATATTCGCTTGAAAAAAAGTAAAAATGAAGGCGCTAATGCCACTCTGAGCAGTAATCTTACCAGAGGAAAATTTACCCGTAGTAATTTGAGTGCCAATGGAAATTATCGAACGAAAGGAATTAATATTTTTGGAAATGTCGGATTCAACGGCGGACGAAATTTTAGCAGTATGGATTTTATCAGCTATCAAAATGGCTTAGTGCTGGATGAATCCAATTATTTTGAGTATAATCGCAACTCCTATGATTTCCGGACAGGAATAGATTTTTTTCTGAATAAAAATCACACGTTGGGTTTTTTGGTAACCGGCCGCAGCCAGAATGGAACTAGTAATTCTAACAACCGGACTACGATTGCCCGTGAAATCAGCGGGGCTCTGACCGACAGTGTACTTATTGGTGCCAGTGATGCTGATTTTTCACGTTTTGAAAATACCTTTAATCTTAATTACCGTTTTGAAAAAAATAAAACCAGCATCAATGTAGATGTTGATTACGGACTTTATCGCAATGAACAGATTCGATTCCAACCAAACAGTTATTTCGACCCAACAGAACAAATTCTTTTATCCGAAATAATTAATTCCTTTGATACTCCACGAGATATAGACATCGCTACTTTTAAAATGGACTACGAAACCAAATTGGGTAAGGGAACATTTGGCGCCGGAACTAAATTCAGCAAAGTAGGAACGGATAATACTTTTCTATTTTACAATGTATTCGGAGTCAGGCCAGAATTGAATAATCGGCGTTCGAATCAATTTGATTATGACGAAAATGTTTATGCAACATACCTTAATTTCAATTCGCCGCTAGGAGAAAAATGGAATGTCTCAGCGGGCCTACGTGCTGAACAAACTGATGCAACCGGTAATCTTCAGGCATTTGATAAGGAGCTGCAGGAACCACCAGTTGAATTTAAATACCTCAGTTGGTTTCCTTCCGCAGGTTTGACTTACCAGGTGTCGCAACAAAATACCCTTTCTTTGAATTATGGCCGAAGAATTAACCGGCCAGACTATAATATATTAAATCCTTTTAACAATCAATTGAGTGAATTGTCTTTCGAAAAAGGCAATCCTTTTCTACAGCCCGAAATTGTAAATAACCTGGAGCTCGGTTATACCTTAAAATACCGGTATAATTTTAAAGTAGGTTACAGTCGGACTCTGGATCAGATTACCCGATTAATTGGCCCCAGTGATACAGATGACCGGGCCAGTTTTATTACCTGGGAAAATCTGGCTACTCAGACCATTTGGAGCGCCAACATAAGTGCTCCGGTACAGATAACCAAAATATGGAATGCTTTTATTAACCTCAATACCTCTTATCTGGATAACCAAGCGGATTACGGTAACGGCGCCATCGTGGATGTGCAGGCATTGACGTATAATATTTTTCAGCAGCATACCATCGATTTACCCAAAGGTTTCAAAGGAGAAGTCTCGGGATGGTTTAGTGGCCCAGGGGTTTGGGGTGGTGTATTTTTATACGAAACCAGCTGGAGTCTAAACCTGGGCTTGCAGAAACGATTTTTTAAAAATAAGTTGAATGCCAAACTAAGTGTTCAGGATATCTTTTATGAAAGCGGATGGGATGGTTATAGCCGCTTCAATGGCTTGTATTCAGTGGGTTTTGGAAGGTGGGATAGCCGCCAGGTTAGTCTCAGTCTAGGATATAATTTGGGTAATCAGAATATCAAATCCCGGAAGAGGAATACCGGCTTGGATGATGAAAGTAAAAGGGTGGGAAATTAAGTAATAATTTATGCCATTAATTAGGCACACTATCAGACTTTGATCGGGTTATTCCAACCTATTTTAGGCACGTTGTGGCAAATAGCCCAAGATCTGCTGAGTCACAGAAATGTATATTTAGAAATTGGTCACCCGAGCAAATATTTTTTTATGAGTTCAAATACCAAATTCAACCTGTACTTTGGTTAGTATTTCCTGATCGGAGTAATCAATACCTAAAAAGGCTGGTAATTGTATCCTATAAATCTTAAGACCGCGAAAACCAGTGGCGAATTTATAATTTGGGAATTATAAATCCACTTTGTTTTTTGTATTCAGGCCAACCCGGGTGGCGGGAAATAGATTTTTCGATCATCAGCATATTTGGAATAAAGAAAATGCTCCACCACACGAATAACACCACCCACGGCATCCAATGCCCGGTAGTCATCGCAAAACTGCTGTACACCAGCATCTCGCCCAGATAATTCGGATGGCGGATCCGCCGGTATAAACCGGTAGTGATCAACCCCGGTTGGTGGGCAAGCGTAAAATGTTTTTGGCTGTCGGCGCCGATCATCAGGACTAAGCCAATACCGTAAATGAAGATAGCCAGACTCAACAACCATAGCGGTGTTTCCCAGCTGGACTGACCTGAAATTAGTAACCATGGCCCGATCCAATAGGTGGCTAAAAATATCCAGGCAAAAAGAGCGCCGCCGATGGTCACCGGCTGATCCCAGCGTCGGTCGCGAAAAGCCAGATGTTTAATGATCCAACAAACACCATATGAACCATGCAGCCCCAAATAAATCCAAGCCGGCAGAGAAAAATTATTATAAATCACCATTAAACCGATCACCAACAGCGCGGTCAATCCTTTATGTGTGTTTACAGCCAAACTCAGCGGAATTATTTTTTTTCCTCCGCCTAATTCACCGATTATCCTCCAGATGAACTGGTGTAAAAATTCATACCACCTCATTAAAAATCGATTAATATTTTATTCCACTTAACCATAACTCGTTGTCTTTTTCTGACGAGCAAATTTCTTGTACATAATACGTTTTTTTGGGCGTAGTGATAAAATAGGTATTAAAAAAATAACCCGTACCAGACATCGTATTTTCAAAGGCGTTCTTAAATTTAAAATAATGATTCCCAGCGTATTGACGCAAGACCGCTTCTGTCGAACGAATATCCAATTCCGGAAAATTTGCCTCAAGTTCTTCAAATTTCCGCCGCATTAATCCTTTGAGGGCCCGGCCGGATTTTATATCCAAAGGAGTATAGTCAAAGTCAACAATCAGGATATGATCAAAAAAATTGCTTGTATCGGCAAAAAAATCTATTTCGCGGTCGGTGAATTCTAAATTGGCCAGGGAATTCTGTAAAACTTTCAAAGCAGCAGAATCCTGATAAAAGTTAGTTAAATCTTTTTCGGCGCGATACCGGCTGCTGGGAACGTACCTTAACGGGAGGAATAAACGGGTGTATTCGTCCCGCAGATAATGTTCTTTCACGGGTTCCTTATTCACCAATGCTGCTGTGCCTGGCGGTTCTTTACCCTGGCAGCTCCACCACCAGAGGATTAGTCCCAGCCAGTATAGGTGCAAATATCGCCATCTCCATTGATGATTCACTCTCCCAGACTTTGTTGATTTTAGAACAGATGTGGAAGTTAAGCAACCGGGGCCAGGATGCGAACAAATTACCGGAAATTCTTTCTAAAATCAGTCCGGTTGTTCAGTGCAATTAAACATCCATTGGACGCCAAATTTATCGCGGCAACTGCCATAGTAGGCGCCCCAAAACATATCCTGCAGCTCCATCTCTACTTTGCCACCCGCTGACAAGGCGATAAACAGCCGGCGTGTCTCTGCCCGTGTATCCGGCTCCAGGTTTATGTGAACATTATTGCCCAGGTTGACGTGAAGACCCATCGATTCCGGTGCATCGGAACCCATCAGTTTATAACCTCCCAGGATGGGCAGCGATACATGCAGGACCATGTTTTGTTCGGATTCAGGCATCGGTGGAATGTGTTCGGAAGGAGGCATATCTTTAAAACGATTCACCTCGCCGTCGAACTCTCCTCCAAAGACGGACTTGTAAAAATTAAATGCTTCTTCGGTTTGACCGGCAAAATTCAAATAAGTACTTACATTAGCCATTTTAGTATGATTTTTATGACCAGCCAAGTTACAACAATGCGATGACCAGAATAGAGATTCAGGCAAAAAATTTACCACCTGCACAAGGCATTTATGACGGTATTTATCTCGGTGGAGATACTTTTGGTAAATTCCTTAATGAAGGAAAACATGCGTTACTTAGCATAAATTTTAATGATTTTAGTGATGAAGTGCGGCAGGCTTTAAAATTTTCAGCACAAGGTGATCAAGAATGGCGTACACCTTTCGTTTCGCCGGATATTCTGATCAGTTTTTTTGACAACCTGCACATTCGTTTTTTTGCTGCAGATACTTTTTTTATCACCATCGAAAAATTTAGAAAAGCGCTGCAATACCGCCCTTCAGCAGAAAATGCCTCGGATCAAATGAAGGCCATGGACGATTTAATTTTTTCACCCAACCATCTGTTGACGGAATACAGCCTGCTTATTGCCGCTATTGATAGTGCTTCCACGGCCTTAACTATTTTTAAGAAACAGAATACCTTGGTTCAATTAGTCTGGAAGGAATTTTAATTTTTGGCCGAACCTGTTTTCTTTTTATAAGCTTCCAGCATATGCCGGGTGGATTTTTGCAGCCTACTTTTCGTCCAGGGTCCCCAACCAAATAATAATCCGGGTAATCCCAGAGCCTGCCGGGTCCAGTTCCATAAACTGAAATGATCCCGATGCCGGTAAATTAATCCGTCCTTAAATTCAAAATGGGCAGTGATGTAATTGGTCACCCGGCGTCCGGTTTTGGAGAAAATATATTTGGCTACCCATTGGGCGGAGCCTTGGTGCTGGTCAGCATCTACTTTGGCATAATGGATATCGAGACCTGAATTGCCGGAGAGCAACATGCGCCACATGTTCCGGGCATCATCACTATTCAATAGACCAAAAGCAGGATCTTCAAAAGTAACCTCCGGATGATAACATTTGAGCATGTTTTCTACCTCTTTCGCCGCAAAAGCATCGTAAAAATTTTCAATTATGTTCCGGTTATCCATGCTTTTTTACTGGTAAAATAAGGATAAAATCAGAGCACGGTCGAAAAAACCTACCGGTATTCAATACCGGACCCAGGACTATCATGGTTGATGATAAGGATGATCGTATGCGTCTAAGCTGGACTCTAGTACCAACGCTTTAACTATTCGGTTTGTTTTTACGTTCAATAACGGCTTCCTGCACGGTTTGCCATGGGCCGCCATTCACACACTCGATGCCGGCGGCACGAATCTGGTTTTTGGCTACTCCACTGCGGGCGCCTGAGCGGCAACAGGTGATGATGGGCGCCTGATATTTTTTGATGCGCCCCATATTTTTTCCTACCTGATCCAGGGGAATATTAATGGCCCCCTTTGCAGTACCTTGCCTGAACTCCTCCGGGGTACGCACATCCAGGATGATCGCCCCGCGGTCCAGCCATTCGACTAAATCCGCCTCCGGAGGCGGGGTTAATAATTTTTTTAACCAGTTCAGCATATTATAGGGCGGCTTTAAGTTGACTTTGAGAATAAAAGATGTCTTCCGGTGAAATGCCATTGTAGACCTCTTTAAGTCCATGGGCTTTTAAGAAGGCCACGGCCTGGCCACTGCGGTTACCGGAGCGACAATACAAGACCAAGGGGCCGGGTAATGCTTTTAATTCCTGCACTTTACCCGGTATGGTTCCCAGAGGTATGTTTAAAGAACCCGGCACATGCCCCATACTGAATTCAAAGGATTCACGGACATCAATTAAGGTCACCTCAGGATGGGCGAGGATGTTGGACAGATTCATGTTTAATGATTTTTTTTGTGGGGCAAAGGTACATGACCTCCATCTGATCATCATGTGATGGTTATCACAAAAATGTGGTCTGAAGTTACAATCTAATGCCACGCCTGCAGAAAATCATCAATTTTTACGCCCAATATGTATAAGGCAATCTTATCCAGGTACACTGCGCTGCCTTTAAAATGAAATGTGCGGTGAATATGCGTTAATTGTTCGCCGGGTTTTAATTGGGCCGCCGGAGAAGAACTTTCTATTTCATAAAAGGGGCCGAGCTGACTGCCGTCTTCCAAAGGGCCATCGTTGTAAGCATTGAGGACATCTCCGTTAAACGGATCAGGCTGATCCGCCCACAAACTATTCACATAAGGGGCCGGGCCGGTTGGTAAAGAAATTTGGGCTATGGTCAGCACTTTTTCGCGGGCATCATAGGATGCGGCGATCGGCGTGACGTGGAGGGGAGGGATGCCTATCTTACCTCTGGCCAGACCATCGGCCTTGAAGAAGACCATTTGACCTTTGATCTTTAGCCGGTCCGGGGCTATTTTCCCAAAATAACTATCGTTGATAGTGACCTGTCCGGAGGTGTTGCGCAATGGGATACCCACGGTGGTTTCCGGCCCTGGTTTTAACATACTCAGGATCCAGATGGAAGGCATACCAGAGAGACTATCCCAGGCCGTCTGCCCGCGGTTGGTAATGGTATTAACGGAAGACATGGCGACAAATTCCAGCTCAGTCGGAATTTCTAGACTCAAAGCCGCTTGTGCATCCTGACGACTCAAGAGCCGGATAGTGCGTTGCACCAACATGGCCAATGGCGTACCCCGGTGATTTATCAGATTTATTTCCCGTTGATAGGTCGCCGACGAGGAGTCCACCGCCACCTGCTGGAATGGCTCATAGTCGATGGCCGGAGGCACCTGCCAATGGGTAAATTCATAGGGCACACCAGGCGGAAAATATAAAGCAAAGGGGCCACCTTCCGGGCCCAGCCAAAACCGCTCCTCCCCACCAACCGGAGTCATGTGGGCTAACACGGTATCTTTAGCGATCAGGTCATGGTTTATCCAGCCGAAACTGGTGCCATGAGGACCTTCAGCGGTGCTGGTCATAATGCGTCCCTGGTATTTCCCGGAAATGGCCAGTTGTTGTTTTTTATCTGCACTGCTCAAGACCACTAAGGTAGGATCATGCTGAAGTAGAAAATCTAAGTCATAACCAAAAGTGTCCGGTTTAAAACTGTCGTCATGGCATGACCAGCCTATCCACAGCAACAAAAAAAATCCACTCAGTTTGAATAGTTTAATTGGCATAAAGACCGAGGATTATTGAAAATGATTTTATTTAATTAGTTCTTGTACAAACTTTATGTATTGGGCCCAATCGTAAGCGTTGATGTCATGGCCTCCTGAGCGGAGGTGGTAACGCACCTGCTGCCCAACCGGTGTATTAACAGCAGGTAAAGCAGGGGTTTCCAGACCTTTTTTGCCGTACAAAGCATATACGTTGCCGGCATGATAGGTGCTGAGGAATTCACCTCTGGGGTCGGCCCATTGGTCCTCAATGGCGCTGGCCACATATAGAGGCCGCGGAGCCATCAGAGCGAGTAAGATATGTTGATCAAAAGGTAACGTCTTTTCCTGACCGGCATAAGATTTAAAACGAGGCACAAACCAGTGCGGAAAACTGGTGGTTATGCGCCACAAGTCTTCTCCAAAATTCCGCCGGGTCAGAGCGGCTCCCCCCTCACCTGAATTATTGGAAATAACTCCGGCAAACCGTCGGTCATTGGCACCGGCCCATAAAGCCGCTTTGCCCAACCGGGAATGGCCATGCACGATAACTTTGCCGACGTCAACCCATGGCAAGGTTTCCACAAAATCCATCATTCTGCTCAAGCCCCAGGCCCAGGCGCTTAACGCCGACCACTCTTCAGGAGCAAGCCCTAATTCTTTGGCCAGGGTAGAGCGTACACCCTGGCGGTAGCCCTCCGCATGATCTTCCTCAAAATCAGCACAAGACGCCGTAATGCTGCCTAAACCGGCCTCAAGAATAGCTTCATAAGGCCAACGCGAACCAGAGGAACCGCGGGAGGACTCCTGGCTGTGGTTTTTTATGAAATGTGGGGACTCATTACATACGACATATTTATCATGGATGGGAATGTTTTGATTATCCGTAGTGGTGTGATTGCCACAAAAGTTCAACCCCAGAAATACCGGCACCTTTTGGCTGGCCGCCGGAAACAGACCCAGGATGTCCACGCGGTGTTTACCAGCTATGGTTATGGTCCATTGGTATTGTATGCCCTTTCCCCCCAGCACCGTTTGTTTGTTTTTTAGCTCAGCCGTAATCGGCAAGGTTTTTTGCGGCATGGTTCCATACATATGGGTCTCGAATTGACGCAGCCAATATAAGCGCTGTTGTTCCCATTCTGCGACGTTTTGAACCAGGTTGCCATCCGCCTTTTTTAGTACCTCGGGGAGGACAATAGGGCCAACCTTGTTTTCATCCAGATTAGCCACCCAGATGGGTTGCCCAAACATGAACCAACCATTTATACAAAATGCGCATACCAACACTTTTTTCATGATGGTTTTTTAATTTATTCCTCGCTAAAGATGGGAAGAAAATTTTTGGAATGAAAGATTATCGTTGAATCAAAAATACTTAACACCACTACGTTCATCATTTTGAAAGGTTAAACAGAATTATTTACAACCATGTTACATTATTTTACATTTATTTAAGGATCACTAGACCTGGGTGGCTTAGTTTTGATCATTATTTAATAAATACAACGGTCATGTTATTCAATATTCTGCTCTCGCTTAGTTTAATATCACCGGTTGCACCGGCAAATCCGGTAGCGCCCAAAGCTCATGAAGTGATCCGGTCCCAGGATGGCGGACGCACCTGGACTACCATTACCTCCGGATTAAATACCGGTTCTTCGACCCAGGCATTTTGGGCTCAGGGACGCACGTTCTATTTGGCCAATGGCTCCGGTTTGTATCAGGGTTCGCAGACCATCCAGACAAATTGGCAAAAAATCCCTTGGATGGAAGACCGCGTGCGGGATATTTTCCCTGGTTCCAGAGGACTATATTTTACCGGCTTTTGGGGTGGTTTATACCAACAAACGAAAGCGACCGGGACGATGAGTACATTACATCAATCACTACCGGATAAAATCATTCATACTATCTTGGAAACCCGTTCCGGTCAACTGCTATTGGGCTGCGAAACGGGCATCTACCGATCTGTTAAACGGAGTGGAGAAGATTGGCAGAAAGTATTACACAGTTCGCGCATCCATGGGTTAGTGGAATTTAAACAAACTCTTCTGGCCAGTAATAATCATGGTTTGTGGCGCTCCGTGGATGACGGGGCACAATGGCGGAAAATAGATCTGGGTCAATCCAAAGCATCCCATTTACGGGTGGTTCCGGCCGGAGTGTTTGCTATTCTCACCAATTTTCAAACCTTTAAAAATAATACCCTGGTTTTTTCACCCGACGAAGGAACCACCTGGAAACTTTTTGGATCTCCTGCTGATCAGGCTTTAAACGGGGTGTATGATTTTGAACAAGCCGGTGCTGCCCTTTACGTTTGTTCCAAGGGTGGCATCTTTCGCAGTGACGATCAGGGAAAATCCTGGCAGCGTATTGTAGAGCCACCCGCAGACCAGAGGTCCTATTATAATTTGGTGGTTGATGGGACGCAACTTTTTGTGCTCACCTTGGAAGGATGTTAAACAGGATGCTGAATGATCAATTGCCAAACTTCGTAACGCGGATTTTGTTTTTCATTTTGTTTATTTAGGGCCAGGCCAAACATAAAATCCTGAATCTGTGAGGGTTTGACGTCCAATTCTGCGGCCCATGACCGCAGGTCCAGGACATACGATTCATATAATTCCTCCAACAAGCGACCACCGCGGGGCTGGATGGCGCCAGGAGAGCTTGTCTTGATGTCTTGTTTTGGGAAATATCTGGCCAGTTTATTTTGATCAGTAGTCAGTAAACAGGCATAATAAGCGTTGGTCGTCCAGCGGTCCAACAGCAGCGGTTTAATTGGCACTGCAGAAAAGGATTCTCCCAGCAGATGAAACAGTTTGGTAAAAAAAGGATAGCCAACTCCTGGTATTTTATACTCGGTCTGCATCAGATGAAATGCCTTGCGCAAATCACCGATTTCCAACAAGGTCAGAATGTGCTGCAAATGATCATTCAGTAATTCCGGTGGGTAGGTCAGAACATGGTAAAAGTTGGATTTGGTTTTATCAGCAGGCGCGGAGGCATTGATGCCACCCCAAATCAATGTAGCCATAGTGGCGGCATACCATTCTTCTCTCCGATACAAGCGGATAATACTTTCCCTTGTGATGCGTTTATCCGGAAAAAACTGATATAGTTTTTGCATGACCTCAAACTGTCCATAAACCGGATGGTCGAAGCTACTGATCCAGGGGAAATCGCGGATGGTATTGGGCTTGAGAATTTTTTCGCGATGATTTAATAGAAAAGCCGGAAGCAATTGGTTTATTATTTAATAATTGAATTTTTACGAAGATGAGAAAATAAACTTTTCATAAGTAACTTTAATAAACCTGTCCAGGCTGTTTTTTGAACCCAAAGATTCTATTCTATTTTCTGATCTCTGTTTGGCTTCCAGAACATTAAATTCTAACTATTTTATTGAAGGAGCAGGAATAGAATATGCTTTGACAAATTATACAGAGAACGCATAAATACCAGTTAATAAAATGACCTTGATAAATTTCCAAATCAAGTTTCAATTTATCACAATTAGTTCAGCTGCAGTATTTTCCGGGCATTGCCTTGATAGATCTTTTGTAATATTTCGGCCGAGAGCGCAAACCCATGCAACGGCCAATGATAACTAATGATCTCATGATCATAAAAATGTTCATCCGCAGATTCCAGGATACGGAAGGTAGTGCGGTACATGCCGGCGGCTGTACCCATATCCGTACCATAGACGATGCGGTCCTGATAACGGGTAAAAAATTGCTGCATGTAACGCGGAATGGGCGCAATTTCTCCAAATCGTGCACCGATATCGGCATATAAGTTTGGAAATTCATCAAACATGCGGGCCAGTATACTTAAATCATATTCGCAGTTGGCCAGGTGGCAGGCGATAAAAGTGGTCCCGGGATGTTTACGCACGGCCGTGGCTAAAGTCGCCACCGTAGGACCATGGTCCAAAACGCTATCTCCCACCTGAACCCGCCAGGTATAAGCATTCATCAAACCATCGTTTGTGGAATCCATGGGTTCGTACATCCATTTGGGTTCAGCCACGTGAATACTGATCGGAATGCCCAATTCGCCACAACGACGAATGAGTGGATCCATCCGCTCATCATCCATGTGCATACCCCAGGCAGGCGTGGGCTTTGAATAAAACAGACCTTTACCTTTATCTCCCAATTCCCCGACTCCTTTGGCACCGACCTGCACACACCGCTCCAGTTCGGCTACAGCGGCTGGCCCGAACCCAAGCTCGTTATATCCGGTGTAATCAAATCCGCAAAATAAAATGAACCGGTCTCCAAAGGCGGAATAAACTCTATAAAGCGAGTCAAATTCCATTCCAGTGGTATAGGTCATCACGACTGTTGTAGCGATCCCCACCTCATCCATCGTTTTTACCCAGGAAGCAAGTTCTTCCGGTGTAATGGGATAAGGATGTGAATGCAGATCAATGACTGGATAACGCGCTTTATCAATAGAAGTGATTTCTATGTTGTAGATAGATTGTGGTCTAAAATCTTTTAACCGGAGGGACTCCAATGATCCGGTTTCTTTTTCAGGGCTGGCCGGGGTTTCAGTCTTTTTGCAAGCCAATCCCATTATACATATCCAACCATAAATAATAAAAAGCCGCATAGTTCTGACTTGGATTTAAGTATATCTTAAAGCACCTAAGATAGGGGATTATAACTTATTTCGCCAACATTTTCTCAACGCCGGTCCAGGCATGATCAGCTGTACCGGAAGTGAAATAAGCGATACGGTCTAAAAACCAGTGTACGGTCTCATCACCGCTAAACTCGGTTACCAATTGTTCAAAATATAAACGGGCCAGGGTGAAATCGCATAAAAGATAAGCTTGTAAACCGGACTTGAATAAATGAAGGGTTTTATCTTTCCATTCAATAGCAAATTCGTCGTCTCCGCTATAACACTCAAAAATATTCACCGGCTCATTTTTGCCTTTGACCTGCACTTTGCCTAAGGGTCTGAACCGGAAGGCTTCCTGGTCATTACTTATACCCTGTAAAGTTTGTTGACTGAGGATGATGTCCGCTTTGTAATATTTTGTCAGGCTTTCGATGCGTGAAGCGGTGTTAACTGTATCCGATATGGTTGCTGCGTCCAGCCGTTCTTCATCGCCTGTAATACCGAGTACCAAGGGTCCGGAATGTACACCAATACCTAATCGTATCGGTATCCTGCTTTGAGCCAGACGGCTGTGATTATATAAACGTATTTCCCGTTGAATATCGATGGCCGCCATCAGAGCATCTTCATTATTCCGGGTAAACACAGCCATGATACCATCACCCAGATATTGATTGATAAACCCGTGGTGGAGCTTGATGATCGGGCCTATTCTCCGGTTGAAGGCATTGACAAATTTAAAATTTTCTTCTGGAGTCATTTTTTCTGATAAGGTCGTATAGCTGCGTATGTCCACAAACATCACCGTAACATCTTTTAATACCTGATCCCCCAGGCGGACTTCCATGAGGGATTTTCGACCTAACAATTGGATAAATTCCACCGGCACAAAGCGGTAGGTGGTTTCATGAATGCGTCGCATGGTTTCTTCCCTCTCTTCGGCTTCTTGTATCCGTTTGTGGTACAGGACCGAACTTTCCATGGCTGATGCGGCTTGCAGGGCAATGGTAGTTAGAAATTTCATGTCAGCAGCATTAAATGGCTCGGTGCGGTTATCCCATAACAAAATACCGCCTAAAGAATGGTTTTTCACTTTCAGCGGGGCAAACAAAGCTGTGGAAAGAGGGACCTGGACAGCACTTAAATAGGTGTTTAATGATTCCCTGCTGTGTATTTCCGCCGGACTTTCTTTTAAATTGCTAAATTCATGAAAATAATCATTCGAAATAATAGCCTGGTCATTTAAGGTATTTAAGACACGAAAATCCAAAAGGTTATCATCCCAGATAAAAACTAATCCTCCGGAAACATTAATCAACCGGTTAATTTCTTTCATGGCGAGTTGGCCGATGGATTCTAATTCGGTGCACTCACAAAGCTGCTCGGAAAAACCATAGATCAGATTTATTTCGCGGTATAAACCTAAAACTTCGGTCCCAATGTCTTTTTTCTGTTTTTCCTGGGTATAAGATAATTTTAATAATGCTTCAGCAAAGCGGCAGGCCTGCTCTTGTCCCGCAATGGTTCCTTTGAGCTCATCATCCCAAACCAATTCTATTCTAAATAATCCTCCAGAGTTTATCAAGTCATTCTTTACACCAATTAGTCTCTGCTGTTGAGGGTCGTAAATAACCAGCTCTTGATTAGTCGCCGCCTGATATGCGGCAAATAATTCGGGAATAAGCGGATTCTTTTTTATTAGGTTTTTCAGGGATATGGCGGACATCGGTAACTTAAAGCATTAAAATTTGTTTGGCAATATCTAAAATTTCATCCGGGTCAAAAGGTTTGGTCATATACCTGTTGGCACCAAGATCCATCCCGCGTTGTTTGTCCAATTCCTGACCTTTGGCGGTAAGTAAAATAATATAAACATTTTGTAAACTTACTTCTGATTTTACTCTTTGGCACACTTCCATACCATTCATCTTGGGCATCATGACATCCAGAAATACTAAGTTGGGCTTTTCGGTGGTGATGATTTCTAAAGCTTGAGCACCATTTTCAGCCATAAGAATTTCCACGCCATCGTCTTCAAGGTCTTCCAGGGTTTGTTCTAACAACATCCGGATATGTGCCTCGTCATCGACAATCAATAGTTTTTTTGACATGTAGTTAATTATTGATACAGTAAAAAAAGTACGTTTTCCATTCCTTTTTGAAACCTAAGAGCCTTGATTTTATCCTGCTGGCTGTGTAATACGGAATTCAGCATAATAATATCTGGTTTCTCCGCCATAGCTTTTTGCACCAGATCCGGTCCATTGGCCTCAACCACCTCGTACCCTCTTTTGTTTAACACATCCATGAGTGTGCGCACTGTAGAGGCATCTTCATCGATGACCATGACCTTTTTATGGGATTTGCCCTGCCCTAATAATCGTTCAATTTCCCCGTGCAGTTTGTCTGTGTCAATGGGTTTGGTCAGGTAACGATCGACCCCGATTTTAAAACCTCTTTCCTTATCTTGAACAATAGACAAAATAATGATCGGGATATCCATGGTTTTCGGATCATTTTTAAGCACGGCTGCAACGTCAAATCCATTCATTTCCGGCATCATAACATCCAACAGGATGAGGTCGGGCTTATTTAACCGCACTTGTTCCAGGGCTTCCATTCCAGTTGCGGCTTCAATCACCGTGTAACCGGTTTCACTCAATTCCTGGCGCAACAGTGATCTGATGGGCGTTTCATCATCGACCACTAATATCGTGTTATGGGCCTCTTCAGCCTCAGCGAATCCAAAAGATATTTTTTTGAGTTTTTGCACCAGTTCGTCTAACTTAAACGAATCCACAGATGCAACATGTGGAGTTTGTGGGATAGCAAAATAAAAAATACTTCCACTGCCAATTTTACTTTCCAACCACATCCGCCCTTCATGGTGTTCTACTATTTCTTTACAAATAGGCAATCCTAAACCTGTTCCTTTAGGTTTATCCGTCAGCGTATCGCCAACTTGGCGGAATTTTTCAAAAACCTTACCCTGATCTTCCGGTGCGATGCCTATGCCGGTATCTTTTATCGCCACGATCACTTCATCACCTTCAGCAAATAATTTACATTCTACTGCACCTTGTTCGGTAAATTTGACCGCGTTGGACAACAGATTAATGACCACTTGGATGAGTTTATCATTATCGCCAATCACTTCAGGTACGGGTTGTAAGTCTGAGGTCAGGGTGAGTTTTTTCTGGTCAAACAAAGCCATTGTAGCTGAAATGGCGCGTTCTATCACGGATCGCAGGGAAATTTGCTGCATGTTCCATTCTACTTTCCCAGCTTCTATTTTAGCCAGATCGAGCACATCGTTGACTAAACCGGTTAAACGCTCACCTTCCGAAACGACCACATTGAGATTCTCCGTTATTTGCTGAACCACCTTGTCCAGTTTTGCATCATTTTCTGGTAAGGCGGGAAATACTTTTTCTTCCAATCGCTTTTTAATAATTTTTGCAAAACCAAGAACTGAAGTTAGAGGGGTGCGCAGTTCGTGGCTGACGGTAGATAAAAATGAGCTTTTGGCTTCATTTGCATCTTCAGCGATCACCTGTGCTTGTTTTACTTCATCAAATAACTGGGCATTATGGATGGCGATGCCTACATAACTGGCGATGGTACCTAAAAGATGAAGATCATCATTGTTAAATCTATTTTTAATTTGAGTACTTTGAACGCTGAGTACACCGATTATTTGTTTGCCCGATTCAATTGGTACACCCAGGTAGGATGCTGCTTGTTTGCCAATCTCTTCAATGCCTAATTCGCTGTATTTGGAGCTCACATCCTGGTTGATCAGTTGAGGCTTCCCATTTAGTATTATCTGAGAGGTTAATCCCTGTCCCAAGGGCATGGGGGGCATGTTATCTCCATACTGATAAGGGAAATAAATCATGTTTTCTTTTGGCTCTAATAAGGCCAGATAAACAATGTCCGCTTTGAATAACGTGTGCATTTGATCTCCCACCAGTTTGATTAAGTCTTTGGAATCTAACTGCGTGGATAGAGCCCTGCTAACTTCATTCACGGTGGCTAATTCTTCCACTTTTTGTTTTAATTCTACCGTTCTTTCCTGGATTTTTACTTCCAGTTGTTCACTCCGTTTGCGAAAATTGCGGGTCCTCCAGCGGACTAAGGTGTAAAAAACACTCAGAGAAACCAATAGATAAAGGCTGTAAGCCCACCACGTAGCTGTCCAATGGGGCAGGACGCTAAAAGAATAAGACGTTGTTTCACTTTCAAGGCCATAAATATTTCTTGCTTTAACTTGAAAGGTATATTTCCTGGCTGGTAAATTAATGTACTCTCTTTCATTGTTTTTACTCCAGGACGACCAGGTGTTATCCAGACCATCCAATCTGGTGGCGTATTCCAGGTTCTTCTCTTCAATAAAAAACGGAGATGAGTAATTAAAAGTAATGGTATTTAAATGATTTGCCACCTGGAGATTAGTAGGCGGTGAATCGCTGCCAAACCAAAGCAGGGAATCTCCCTTGATATGAATGCTGCGCAGCACAATTTGGTATCCCAACACATTTCCGTTCTCTAAGGTACCCTGGTAAGAGACCAGCCCGTCAGGGCCACTCAACCAGGTGACCGTTTGATTTTGTTCATTTTTATCGTGATATATATCCCAGACCGGAAATTTTGACAAGCGCCGGAAGGGCGCATTAATAAAGGTGGTTTTTCCATCTTTATCTGCAGATCTGACAAAAACTCCCGTGCCATAGTTTAACCAAATCCGGCCATATTCATCGGTAACCGGAGGTGAAATAGCGGTGTTGGTATTTGCGGTAAACGATTCAAATTCGGGGTGATGTTTTTTGAACTTTTGCTCCTGTTCATCAAAAATAAACCACTCTATGGGGTTAAACGTGTTAAAAAACACGGAATCGTCGTATTTGAGAAAACTGATATTTTTATCCGGCAAACCATCTTTGGTCGTATACGTCGTAATTTGGCTGTCGTCCAACTGCATGGTGCCGTTTTCAAGGGATGGATCCACTAGCAGAACTTCTCCTTTTTTGCCGGAGAAACCCCATATTTTGCCATCCTGCCTTTCAATAAAATTACCCGCGCTTCCTAAAAATTTTTTAGTTCTTGATTCTTCTCTGAAATAATTATTTGGACCGAGGATCACCGAAGCGACAATTCCTTCTTGAAGTATCAGGAAGTAGCGACTAGTGTCTCGGTTGGAACGATATATCCAGCTTAATCTGAAGTCATAATTTCGATCAGGTCTGAGGATAACGAGCAGCCCGTTTTTTACTTCCTGCAAACCATTATCCCCTGAGGCGATGAGCAATCGTGTTCCGATTTTAAATAAATAGGATTGACCGGAGGTTTGAGGCAGATATTTAAACTGATTATTTGTTTTATCCAGGTAATAGACGCCATCTTGTGTTCCGCAATATAAAATACCTTCGTGCCGTACGGTATTGAATACGGTAGAAGAAGGTAAACCTTCCCTGGAGGTAAAATAATTAAAAGGATCCGAAATACTGATTTTGCTGATCCCATTAAATAGGGCCGCCCAGAGGTTACCTTGTTTATCCACATAGGTGTAGTCAACCGCATTATCGCGCAGGCCATTGGTTTTATCGAGATGATAAATCATTTTGCCACGGTTATCCGTAAGCGCTAATCCGTTTGAAAAAGTATTGAATACAAATAAGTTGTCGTTTATTTTGCATCCAGGCAGATATAGGTTATCAATGACAATATTATGGGCATCCGTGTGCCAGGGCGTATATTTTTGACCATCAAATACGTAAAACCCTTTGTTGCGCACACCTATGAGTAGTTTATGGCCTTCATAGGGGAGGATAGTGTAAATTCTTTCACTGGCAAATTGTTCCCCGCCTGGCAACAATTTAAAGGTGTCTTGGTCAAAATAAGTTAAACCAATATTCCAGATTCTTTGGAAGAGGGTATCCCTAATGACCTTTCCCACATGCAGGCCATCCTGATGGATGACTTCGAAGGATTGGCCATCCCACAGAAACATGTCATTGTTAGTCCGGAAAGCTACTTTATCCCGGTAAATAAAACTTTCCCAGACTTCATTAAAAATTTGATTCTTCTCGGGCAGCTTATTGCGGATGGAAAAAAATTCCAGTTTTCCCTGGCTATCGGGCTTTAAATAACCGATATCGCCATTGGTGCCTACATAAATTTTTCCGTCCGCACCTTTTACCAGTGATCGCGTTTCCGGTCTTTCCACAGGGGTGATTAACCTCCAGTTGGCTCCGTCAAATTCGAGGATTCCGTTATTATTGGCAAAATAAAGGAACCCTCGGTCATCTTCTACGATCCACCAATTAACGCCGTCAGCACCATAATCCTGAGGACTATAGTTCGTGATTTCAGGTAAACCATAGGGAGATGATTTTTGGGACAAAAGACCTAATGGCAATACTAAAAAACAAAAGACAATGAATCTCTTGGGCATCGTGGTTATTTGAGGTTTTGTTGATAAACAGCTCTAATATAATGCCAATTGTAAACTTTGCTAAAAGTTTTAATATGTTTCTAAAATCTGAGGCCGGTAATACTTCAACGCTAGACCTATGGCATTAGCCAATTTGGCAAGATCCTCTGGAAAATAATTTTTATAATTGAATTTTAACGAATAGGCCGGACCTTTCAATAACTAAATTGAAAGGTGTATTGAAAAAACCAGAGCGAAAATATGCCGCCCTTATAGAACTTAAAAATAGTTTTTTTGGAAGAGGTTAATTCAGCAGCTTTAATCAGTTGTAAGCGGGGGTATAGGCCAATGAAAACATAAACCGTAACCATCCGGATCTACCAGATGCAGGGCTTTCCAGCCATATCCGGTTATACCGGGTGAGTCCACCGCATACCCGACAGAATGAAGGTGCGCGTAAAGTTTATCAATGTCCGGGCAGCCAAAATACAAACAAAAGTCCTGGTGATGATTTTTTCTGATTACGTCTTCCATGTCCGGTCGCTGATGCGCTTCATAAGCTGTGTTAAGCATGACTTGGATGCTTTGATTTTCTAATAGAACCCAATCCGCATGATCCTCATCGCCAGGAGGTGCAGATTGAAGCACCCGAAAATTTAAAATGTCCCGGTAAAACTTCAACGAACGCGGCATATCGTACACCTGCAATAGCGGAGCGGCATCGTGGAGTTTGATCAGTTCCATTACCTGGCATTGACCTTAAATAATTTCACCGCTTGCACGAAACGACCATCGGCTGTTACGCCTTCAATAAAGATTAAGTAGGTCCCACTTTTATCACAAGTATAAAATGAAAATTCACTGGGGTTTTGATCGGTGATGATCACTGGATTCCAGTATAGCGTGGTGCGAAAATCAGGTACATAATCTTCTGGTTTAGGTTTGTCATACACCGGAGCAGCAAATTCTCTGGCTTGATGATACCCGGGATGGTTAAAATTGATAATGCCCGTTGATTCTTCTCCGTTTTCACTGTACATACCCGTAGCAGAACGGGTATAGATAGCGATGGCTCCGTTGGAACCTTGCATCCCCAAAAATCCCGCTGACGAATGAGTGAGAATATCAATGGCGTAAACGTTACTGGTGGGTACCGTATTGATTATTTCTTTGTCTACATAGGCGCCGTCCAACATAAATACAGGTTCTCGGCCTGTGCCGGCCAGGGAGGTCGATGAGCCAAAGAACACTTGGGGTGCCGCACCATAGCTGGTCCGGATGACCCGCAAACCCGGTACCCTGCTCTGTAAAATATCGAAGATTGTGGAGGCAAAAGTTGCCCCTGGAATTGAGTCCAGAATAAGACGTTGGGAAGGTTGGGAGTAATTGACTAATCCGGATTCCTTGAGGATATCCCGATAGCGACGCCGGGCCGAGATAACGATTTCATCCGCTTCAATAAACATGGTATCGTAGGATTGACGGACGATACGCATCCGGATACTTTCATTGCGGTATTTATTAAGCAAATCGGGATTAGAAAACAGATCCGGTGATGGTCGTTGAAAAATTAATTCAGGTCGAGTCGGCTGATCCAGGATAATGTTTACACTGCGGTTCGTAGTAATTTCGAAAGGGTTTTCTTCTCCATTTTTTTTACGCGAGCCCTTCTCTTTTTCGACTAATTTTACCTTTCCTGCTTGTACAAACATGGCGGTAGAATCAGGTATATCAATGCCGGTAAAAATAAACTTGCCGTCTTCATTAGTGACCTGGCTGTAAAAAGCATAACCGGCGTTGATGCTGCTGAGCATAACTTTAGCCGGCTGAGGTTTTTGATTATCCCAAAATTTGGTGATCTGACCTGATACGGTAAAACCGGATTCAGGATAATAATTCATCCGTGATGAAACATTACCTAACACATCTTTCCAGGTAAACCTGCGCCATCCGTAGGTAAGCATGATCATATCCATATGAGCCTGATCCAAGGATTTCCCTGAAATGATCAATTGATTTACTTTTTCCGTTAAGGTAGGTAAATCAGACTCGACCAGCATGTAGGACATCAGGCTTTTTACTGGCACCATATCGAAGATGTTACCATCAATTACGCGGAGGTTAAGATTAGCATAAATAGGTGCTCCGGATGTGTCAGAAAGTGCAAAGGAGCCACTTACTTTTTGTCGTAAACCTACTTGATCATTTTGAAGTTGGACATTAACCTCGAGGGTGGACTGAGGTATAAAACAAAGGCGCTCACATTCCGGTTGACCTGCACCATTAAAGAGGGTCAATTGTAAAATACCGGCAGGAAATCCGAGCGTGTTTATATTGGCTTTAAATCCTTTACCACCTTGAGCAGGTACATCAATTTTTACCACCGGCAGACCGCGGATATGGCCGATGATAAATGCGTCTTTCGCTCCATTCGGCATAGTTGATTCAACCTTGATTTCAATGTTTTGCTGACGATAATTTGCCCTTAGGGTAAATCCTTTGGGTTTCGTGTCCGGCAGGTCGAACTGATAATTTGTATTTCCAGCGGTTACTTTAGCCTGATATTTTTTACCGGCCAGAGGTTTGAAATGCGTTAAACCTAAGCCTTGTTGATTCGTTTTAAATACAGCTACAAAATTGTTTTGGTGGTCATAAATTTTTCCTTCGAGTGACAAACGAAAGCCGTCATTCGTTTGGCTGCGAATAGCCACCACGGAGGATAAATCCTGGATGAGTTGCCCTCCTTCCGGGAAAAACTCTAAATTTAATCCGGTCAATGGCTGGGTTTGGTCGGCATGAGCGGATGTAGGAAGCGTAGTTTTACCCTCGGCAATATCCGTACTAAAACTGCCACTATTATCTAAAATATTAATCGGAGTGGTAAACATAAAGTCAGCATTAAAATTGCGCTGATAATTGCTGTAGGCCCTGAGCTGTAAAGTGCCTGGGGAAATATCTTCAGGTAGTTTAAATTCACCGGCCGCGCCGCCGTCCACTATTTTGAGGGTATGTTGACCGAGGATATTCTCCAGGCTATCATAAAGTTCAATGTAGACAAGCTGGCTAAGGGTGGCGGGTATATGGCTGGTCGCATCTAGAGCATACAATTTATACCATATGATTTCTCCTGGAGAATAAAATGGTTTATCCGTCTGGACATATAATTTCTCCTGGACGCGTTTTTCCAGGTAGCGTTGTAATTTTTGCAGATGTTCATCAGGAGTGACCATCGCTATTCCCAAAACTAAACAAAGGCCGCTAAGCCATAACTGTTTGTGCATGATGTTATGCTAATATTATTGAAAATTAAACATTTAATTTATTATTTGTATGTTTTACAAAACATAAGGAATCAAAAAATTGGTGCTCTAAGTCTATTTGAGATTTTTATTGACCCATTTGAAGGCTTCACGATAGGTTAATGGTGGTAACCGGTGGTTTTCCACAAAATCTATAACCGCTTGGGCCTCATATTTAGAGTATTGTCGCAAGGCCCAACCGCAAGCCTTCTGGATAAAAAACTCCGGGGAAGAATTAAGTTCCAAAATATACCGGGTCATTAATTTAAAATCTGTGTCGTAGCGGTATAATAATTGAAAAATAACGGCACTGCGTTGTAACCACATGTTCTGACTATCCATCCAACGGCGGGTAATGGGTGCTTTATCCTGGGGGTAAATTTTAAAATGTATTCCTGCCAGTTTGGCTAACCAATCCACGGTATCCCACCAGGATTTTTCAAGGATCATAGTTTCAATTAATTCTATCGCGTGCGGGCCCAGTTTTTTTTGCAAGCGCTGGGTAATTTCTATGGCTGCATATTGCAATTCCCGGAAGGGGTCATCAAAACATAATTCTATAAAACCGGGCAGCAGCTGGGGTGGAATCAGATCATGTTCGTGAATATGCGCTTTTATTACACTTAACCATCGTGGAGCATGCAATCCGTAATAATCAAATTGGTTACGCATGTACTGGCGTTGCTGATGAGCGATGTCCTCATTAGCTTCACGGGCTAAGGCAGTTTTTAGCTGTCGATAATAGGTTGCGGCCGTCATGCAGGTTAGCGTAATCTTGAGTCAGGCAATAAAGAAAAACAAATTTTTGAAATTAGATGAATTAGATAACCTTATTCTGGATAGATAAAAAGAATAACCCAAATTAAGGTGTTCAGGTAAAATAAAAAGGGTAGCCGCGGTGACGACTACCCCATCATGATATGGTTGAAGATTTACAATTTCAAAAATTTTACACTAGTCAAAGGACGTCCTTGTTTGCTGATGAATAACTGGTAAAAACCGGGTGGCAGTTGTTGAACAGGTATTTGATGCTGGTTTTGGCCAGCGGAAAAATTATAGGATGAAGAATAGAAAATTTTTCGACCATCGTAACTGATGATACTTAAATCAGTCTTAACCGATTCCTTAGACCATAATGCCAAATTTATCACCTCCTGCACCGGGTTGGGGTACAGGTTAGCAGTAAATTCGTTAGGCAAAAATTCAATTACGGAAGTAATTTCGCCACGCTCTAATACCAGTGAATCCAAGGCACCGCTGGTAATTAAACTACCATCGCTGGAGAATACCCGGTGATAAATTTTTATGCTTTGACCATTTTGGATACCCAAAAGATTTAATACGGAGTCTATCTGTCCGAATGGCAGGGCAAACAAGTTGTTGGTTCCCAAAGGTAAGGTGCTTAAGGGGAAGGCAAACAAAGGTTCAAGACTCAGCTGCCATAGATATACCACAGCTTGCCCGTCAGCATCACTTACCGGAGCCCAACTAACTATTAATAGCGAATCGGAATCTTTGCTCACCGTTACGGTGTCTGTACTTGCCGGAGTGATAAATGCACTGATCCGGTCGGGATATAGGTTGATGGACGGTAAAAGTTGGCCCCGGACTTCACCACTTCGCACACGATTGGTGTGGACGTTGACGTAGAGCCCTCCTTCTTGCAGGGCCGTATGATTCGTGGCATCCAGGGTAATGTTATTATTTTCGGCAAGATATACACCACTCAGATAAGTCGTGTCCAGGGTGATGTTCAGGTTATTGGCAATGCCGCCGTTTAGTCCTGTCTTTGCCCCGTGAAGATGTGATCCTCCGGCCACGGATAACGCTACAGAATCTAATAAATTATTCACCGACCCGGTCACAATGATACGATTGCCAGTTGACTCCACATTTATTTTACCACGACCGGTAGAAATGACTGGTGTGGTTTCATGGAGACCTGTCAGGGTAGCAGTGTAATAATTCCTGGCATAAGGCAATAATTGTCCACGCAACTCACCGCCTCCAAAATTCAGAGTATGAATGTTTACGTATGTTAACCTTTTGAAGATGGTGTCTCTGATCATGGTTTGAGAGGGGTTATTGACGTTGGAACGCACCGCAAAAACACCTCCGGTAGAATCCTGATTAAGCGCGGAATTTAAATTAAACAAGATAGCTCCGTTTCTGCCGGCAATGCCATAATGAATGTGGGCACCCCCGGTGGTGCTTACACTGACTTTGGAGCTGAGGTTATTGAACGATCCGTGGGTAATCAATCTTGCGCCGGTGTATTCAGTGATCGCGATTCCTTCGCCTTTCGTGTTAACATTATTCATACTTTCTCCACCTAAATGGGAGATAAACACAGCTACCGCACCGGGTAATAATTGACCTCTGATTTCACCTGGGGCAAAAACGGCGGTATGTATGTTGGCATACATCAATCTGCGCTGCAATGTATCCACCTGCGTGCCGGATAAGGTAAATCGGTTCTGAGAGGCCTGTACTTGACCACCGGTAGAGTCTGCATTTAGACTCAGTGTTAAGGGAAAAGCAATCGGACCGTTACTGCCCGCAGGAGCCAAATGTAAATGTGCTCCACCACTGATGTCGGTACGTACTTTACCTTTTAGTCCCGTAAATGACCCACTGACAGTCACATTTGTTCCTGATTTTTCGGCCACCAGATGCCCGAATGCTTCCGATTGGCGGGGAGAAACTTCCTGGCTGCCGGTGAGATAGGCATGGAAATAATACTGACTTAAGGGTAACAATTGTCCACGTGCTTCACCCCCAGGAAAGCTGGCGGTATGTACTTGCAGATAATAATTCCGATTTAATAAATGGGCGATCTGGGCACTATCCACAGAAAAAGTGTTATTGGCCGGTGAAATAGAGCCACCTAAGGAATCCGCATTCAGTGTAAGCGTTAATGGGAAGATAATCGATCCATTTGAGCCGGCCATCCCTTGATGAACGTGGCCCCCGCCATTGATGTCTATCCGGATTGGTGTGCCGAAGCCGCTTGCCAGGCCGGTTAATTGTAAGGTGGAATCACCCAGGACACCCAGGATTTGACCCCGTGCCAAGGTTAATACGGGATTCGACTGCTGGGTGCCAGTGAGAAAAGACCTAAAATACGCTCGCGCCACAGGTAATATTTGGCCGCGTATTTCACCTCCGGTAAAATTTAAAGTGTGTACGTTGACATACAAACCGGCATTCGACAGCTGTGAAATTTGCTCATCCGTGAGCACAAAAGTATTATTCGCCGCTTCAAAGGTTGCACCCAAACTATCGGCATTTAAAACGCCAGTCAGATTAAATACTATCCCGCCATTTTGCCCCGGTATTCCACTATGAATATGAAAACCGCCGGCTACATTAACGGCGATAGGCGAAGAAAGGCCAAAGACAGTTCCGCTTAATATTAGTTGCTTATCGTGCAATTCGGCATAGAGTAATCCAGCACCATCCGACATGACCGGTACGGATTGTTGGGACCCGGTCAGGCTGGCCTGAAAATGGGCATCGGCAACCGGTACAATTTGTCCGCGAATTTCTCCACCCGGGTAGGCGGCGGTGTGAATGTTTATGTAATAACCGCGGCTATTCAGGATATTTTTTTCGTCCGCGGTCAATACAATTCGGTTGGAGTCCGGACTAAACGTTCCACGCCGTAAGGTGGAGTCCAAGTCCACATTTAAGTTAAACGCTATGCCACCATTTTGACCCGCTTTACCCACATGAATGTGGGCACCGCCGGAGGCATTGGCATTAAAATCACTGGTCAATTCACTAAACTGACCTTGTAAGGTAAAAGTATCTCCAATCAACGTAGCCTGGAAATTTCCATGCGCGATAGTTAAGACGGGAAGACGGCTTTGATAACCCGTCAAATGGGCTTCAAAATAGGTAGTATCTTGAGCTAAAAGGGAAAAAAAAGACAATAACAGGACTACCCCTGTCCATGTACGAGTATTAGACATAGGAAAATAGGTTTAATGTATAAATCTGCAATAAATTAATCGTATATACAAATATTAAATAAAAAAATATTCCGTAAGCGTACATGAATGCATTTAATTTGCAGCTATGGACATGATCACCTCGTCGTCAAACCCCCGTTTGAAATGGGTAAAATCTTTACTGGAAAAATCAGGAGAACGAAAATCTTCCGGTCTGTGTGTGGTGGAGGGCAGTAAAGAAATAAAATTAGCCCTTGATCATGGCTTTGAATTAGTACATCTCTTTAGCGACCTGAAACATCAGACCGGGATGAATTCCTGGCCGGTTTCCCAGCAACTAATATCTTGGGTACATCCATCATTAATGGATAAACTGGTTTTGCGGGAAGGCACTTCAGCCCTGTTAGGTGTTTTTAAGACGCGCACATGGTCCCTGGATGAGTTCACTGCTGAATCTTTTATCGTGGTGGTGGATGGTTTAGAAAAGCCGGGAAATATTGGTGCTATCGCCAGAACCGTTGCGGCATTAGGGCAAAAAGCCCTGATGGTCACGAATCCGGTGGCGGATCTATTTAATCCCCACGCCATACGATCCAGCGTCGGGGCATTATTTGCCCTTAAATCCGGAATTTTTAGTGTGCAAGAAATTTTAGCTTTGGCTAAACAAAATAATTACGACATATTCCTTACACATTTGCAGGGTGCTTTACCGCCCTGGGAAATAGTCTATCCTGCCAAAAGTATCCTGGTCCTGGGATCGGAAGCTTACGGTGTGGGTGAGGCCTGGGCGCAGGCGCCTCTGCAACGTATTAAAATACCGATGGCTACATCCATTGACTCACTAAATGTTGCAAATACAGCAGCCATGTTGATTTATGAGTGGGTTCGACAAAAAAATACGCGATGAATGTTTCTCCAGCCTTGTTTAGTCCGGGACGAACTTAGTTTCATCGAATATTTTACATTTTGCGATAGTGATTATCGAAATTTAATTGCCCTAAGAAATTAGTTTGCCCCACCATATAAATCAATTAAAGATTTATCCCGCAAGGGTAAAAGATGGTATTGAATTTGTCAGAGGAGTAATATTTTGTGACATACAGGCTAAAATTATTATTTCTGACGTTTCTAATCAATAGTCAACGAAAAAAACATGGGTCAATTAACAACACCGTCTTGGTCTGAATTTGGTTCCGGTCTCGATCCTTATCAAGGGAATTGGAGTGAAAAAGAAGCGATACATTTATTGCGGCGTACACTCTTCGGAGTCAGAAAAGAGGATCTGGCTAAACTAACGGCTCTGAACGCGGAGAAAGCGGTAACCGAACTATTGAAGCCAGAGCCTGTGCCGCCTCTTCCCGTAAATGACTATAATCGGGATGATTTGGTTGATCCGGATGTGCCTTTTGGTAAACCCTGGGTGGAAGCCGCCCGGTCGGAAGATGGAGATGTCACCAGTGCGCGCATTGTTTCCTTAAAAAGTTGGTGGGTCAATCAAATTCTTGGTCAAAAACTGTCATTGCACCAGAAAATGATTTTGTTCTGGCATAATCATTTTGCCACCCAAAGTTGGGGCGTATTTTGGCCTACCTTGAGTTATCAGCATTTTATGTTATTGCACCAAAACACCTTTGGTAATTTTAAGACCCTCACAAAATTAATTACCCTTGATCCGCAAATGTTATTATACCTCAATGGCGCTTTTAACAATAAGGATGCACCTGATGAAAATTACGCCCGTGAACTGCAGGAATTATTTTGTATTGGTAAAGGCCCCAATGCTCGTTTTACAGAATCCGATGTACAACAAGCTGCGCGAGTGCTCACCGGATGGACAATAGACTGGAACAATAAAGGAATAAGTTATTTTAACCCCTGGCTGCATGACAGAGGCACCAAAAATTTTTCATCTTTTTATAATAATAAAATTATAAACGGGAAAGCCGGGGTAGAAGGCGCCCAAGAGGTGGACGAACTATTGAATATGATTTTCAACCAAGCGGAAACAGCCTTATTTATCTGCCGCAAATTGTATCGTTTTTTTGTTTATTCAGAAATAACTTCCGAAACCGAAACGCTGGTCATCGAACCGATGGCAAGACTCCTTCGTGAAAATAATTACGAGATAAAACCTGTACTACAAGCGCTTTTCAGCAGTGCGCATTTTTACAGTACGGACATCCGGGGGGCTCAAATAAAAAGTCCAACTGATTTTCTCTTAGGATTCTGGCGAGCTACCAAAGTCTCCATGCCTAACCAGGCCAGTGCCCGTCAGCAATTACAAATCAAGGCCTCCTTAATCTGGCATATGGACGGCATTGGCCAGCAATTATTAGATCCTCCAAACGTAGCCGGATGGCCCGCTTATTATCAAATACCTAATTTTGACCGCAGTTGGGTCAGCACTGATTCCATTCCCCGCCGGGCTATCATGACCGACTCTTTTATTTATTGGGGCTTTTGGTCGGAAGATTTATTGACTAATGTGGATTTGCCGGCTTATGTTAAAACTCTTCGAGAGCCCGCTTTTCTGGATCCACTGATCGATGAATTATCGGACCTGCATTTGGGTGGAGAATTATCCGCCGCGGTTCGCGACACCCTAAAATCTATTTTACTCACCGGTCAAAGCAATGAATTTTATTGGACGCATGCCTGGAATAGTTTTGTCGAGGCTCCGAATGATCGTATGGCACGCACTACCGTGGAAAGCAGATTAAAACCATTTTTCCAATATTTAATGCAGCTTTCCGAATATCAATTGTATTAATCATCCTTTAGTTAGCTAAACATGAAAAGACGCAACTTTTTAAAATATAATTCCGTAGTTATGCCGGGTCTGTTCGGTGGAGTGGGTGTCAGAGCTTTTGCCCATTCTCCCTTTTTGCAGGCTTTTTACAATAATTTTGTTGAAACGGATAAAGTGCTGGTTATCGTTTATCTAGGTGGTGGTGCTGATGGACTGAATATGCTGGTCCCTACGGACAGTTATAGTCAGCTTACCAAAGCCAGACCCGATGTCATCCTGCCTGAAAAATCGTTATTAAAGCTTCAAGGGGTTCAGAACCTGGGCCTCCACCCGAGTATGTCTGCCTTACAGGCTATGTACAATGAAGGGCAGATGGCTGTCGTCCAGAATGTAGGTTATCCTGAGCAAAATTATAGTCATTTTCGTTCAACGGATATCTGGATGACCGGATCAAGTGCAGATGAGGTCCTCACCAGTGGTTGGTTAGGCCGCTACCTGAATCACGAATTCCCCAATTATCCGTTTGACTATCCGAATGCAGTGATGCCGGACCCTTTGGCCATTCAAATCGGTTATAATTTGTCGGTGGCTTTCCAAGGGCCGGTCAGCGCCATGGGCATGGTAGTCGGCGATCCGACTTCGTTTTATAATTTAGTCAATGACATTGAAGAACCGGTAGAAAACTCGGCGTACGGCTCCAAACTTGGTTATGTGCGTCTGGTCACCAAACAGTCCCAAATTTATGGCCAGGTGGTGAAATCAGCAGCCGAGAGAGTCAATAAACAAAGCGCTTATCCTAATGATAATTATTTGGCGGATCAGCTAAAAGTCGTGGCGCGGTTAATAGCCGGCGGATTAAAGACGCGGGTGTATATGGTGACTCATGATGGATTTGATACCCATTCAAATCAAGTAGACGGCAGTGATCACACCAAAGGTATGCATGCCACCTTACTTAAAAAATTAGGTGAGGCCATCAGTGCTTTTCAAAAAGATCTGGAGTATCAGAATAAAGCTGACCGAGTACTCACCATGACTGTCTCAGAATTTGGCCGGCGGATAATCTCCAATGCCAGCAAAGGTACGGATCACGGGGCCGCGGCACCGGTGATGTTATTTGGTAAAAACATTAAACCGGGGATCATTGGGAAGAATCCTGCCCTCCCGATAGAAATAGGGGTGGAAGATAATTTGCCCATGCAATACGATTTCAGATCCATTTATTCCACTGTGCTGAAAGATTGGTTTTGTCTGGGGGAAAACGACGTACAGGCCTTGTTTTCTGATGTATTTCCATCGTTGCCATTGTTAGCTTCTTCGCCCTGCATCACGACTGCAGCCCAGGAAGAATACCGCCAGGCCGGAAAAAGTTGGATAGAGGCTTATCCTAATCCATTTACCAACTCCACCCGGATATCCTTTGAAGCCAATGATGCACCGCTCACGGTTCAATTATTCAATCCTTCCGGCCAGCTTATGGCCCAAATAGCCAAAGGACGTTTTGCTCAAGGGCGGCATGAAGTTACCTGGGATGCCCAAGGGTTACCGGCCGGGAATTATTTTGTGCGTTATCAAAGCCAGTGGGTACAGCAAGGCAAATGGGTGACCAAAGTAAATTAGATCTCCATATTCCTCCTGTGACGGAACCAATATTTTAAAATTTGGATTACATAAATGGATCATAGCCATATTCTTTTTTGGTTATGAAACTTTTGTATTTACCTTAAGCATTAATTTCGGATTATGCAAAGACTAATTTACCTCTTGATATTCTGTGGAGGAATGACCTTGCCTCAACCGGGCTGGGCTCAGTTAGTAAAAGTAACTGGAAAGGTCACGGCCTTCCTGGAATTCCCCCTAAAGAAAATAGTAGTGAAAGCTAAAAAGGCTAAGACTGCCGCAGTGACCGACAGTCAGGGTTACTTTGAATTAGAGGTGCGCAAAGAGGATGTCCTGGTCATTGATCAATCCGAGTTTGCCCCTTATTCTAAGAAGATTTCCAATGTGACAGAACCTTTAAAAATCAATTTAATCATCCGCAATAATCCTCAGGATATGGACCGTGTAGTTCACAACGGGTACATTTCCAAAGAAGACCTGGAGTACGGGCAACGTAATTTGTGGGAACGCAACAATGAATACGGCCATTTTACCAGCGCTTATGACGCTGTAAAATATGCCCTCCCCGAAGCCCAACTGGTAACCGAGGGAGGTAATAAAGGATTTTTATTGCGAGGGGCTAAATCCATCTCCGGTCCTAATTTAGCCTTAATGGTGGTGAATGGGGTCGTCGTGGATGATATTTCTTTTGTAAATCCGGTAGAAATAAAACGTATCTATAAAGTACCGAATGCCCAGTCCGCACTTTACGGCATCCGGGGCAGTAATGGCGTGATTCAAATAGAAACGAAATAAACAGAGAAGGGATACCAAACGGCTCGACTTGTTTGGCTGGACAAAAAATTTTCCCATCTCGGCCAATGAAAATTACCCGACCAAAATAATTTACCCTAATAGTATAAGTTTTTTGGATGAAGAAATTAACGCAGGAATTTTCAAAAAAGCAATGGCCAAAACCCAATAGCTAATGGACAACACCCAATTCCAATTCCTCATAAACAAATATACAAATAAACAGATATACAATAAATTCGCTCCTCCGGCAAACGTTTTTTATTTCCATTTATACCAACGCAGAAAAAAATTATTTTCAATTAGCCAATGGTAAGACCCAATAAATCGTTTCCCATATACAGATATATACAAATACAAAAATAAACCGTGAGCACAGAAAATTTCTAAAGAGCCAAGTGCCAATAGCTAGCACCCAATAACTAGTCCCATAGCCAAATACACAAATACACAGATATACGATATACAAGTATACGGTTAAGTCCTAGCCTCTACACTCACCAGTAATTTCTGATTCCGATTAGAAAAAACAAAAAGGCTGCCCGAACAGACAGCCTTAACTTTAAAAAATTAAACCAACCCGTTGAAAAAAATCTTATTGCTATTTGGTTACTTGTAGTTTTTGGGTACTAAAAGCATCCTGGCTGCGCAGGACAACCTGATATAAACCAGTTGGCAAAGCATGAATATTAAGTTGTAAATTTTGGGTATAATCTTTAATATTTTCACGTAACACCAAGCGCCCGTATAGATCGAATATTTCTACTTTTTCCCAATTATTTTGCACAGAATAATCATTGATGCGCACGTTAACTATTCCGGATGCCGGATTGGGAAATACGGTGAGGGCGGAATTGTCTACCGGCGCAGGAGTAAAAAGGATTTCTTCATCCGTAAGGGAGGCTGGGGTAGTGAAGGTAAACCAGCCGGAATAATCGCTCTTAACGGTAGTGCTGCACAGGCTGCGGACTTTGAATTTGTACTCTGAATTTGCTCTTAATCCAATCACCCATACCCGGTTGGTGCTCAGCTTGGTTTTAAACTTGTATTTATTCGTATTGGCACCGCTGTTTTCGACTTCCACTTCATAACGATGATTGGCAGCCACATCATTCCAGGTCAAATAGGTGCTGGTCCGGCGCAAGGTTTGAGTCGCAAGACCATCCGGAATAGCGCAACTGGAGACCGATACACTGTTGCCAAAGAAAAACCAGGCAGACCAGTCGGAATTTTCAGTTGTTGTGCATCTGCTCTTTACTTTATATTTAAATGGGCCGTTACCGGTTAAATTCAAGGTGTGTGTAGTAGCGGTAACTGTATCCCTGATATTAAAGATTTTGGGGTTTCCGGAAGCATTTTCTATTTCCAGAATATAACCAACGGCTCCGCTAAAACCGGTCCAACTAAGGGTGTAACTGGACAGACTTTTTACAGCTTTAAGTCCATCAGGTATGCCACAGTTTACCACCGTGCCGTTTGAATTCGTACCAGCTGAAGCTGTATTAAAAACAAACCAGCTTGACCAGTCTGATTGAGAGGTAGAACTGCATAATTGACGGACTTTAAATTTATAGGCTCTTCCAGTTAACAGGCCACTTACTTTGACCATAGTATCTTGTACGGTGAGTTCCCGTTTATATGCAGTAGGGTTTCCAGAAGCATTTTCTATTTCTACGCGATAGGATGATCCGGTGCGATTCCAATGCAAGGTAACCATGGAGTCACCGGCCTGAATGACGTGTAACCCGGCTGGCACCAGACAATTAGGATCTGTACCTATACCTGTGCCAGATGCCGAATTGAAGGTAACAAAAGCAGACCAATCGGATTGAGAACTGCCACATTGGCTGCGCACTTTAAATTTGTAAGGTTGGTTGGCGACTAAGCCAGTGACGGTGTAAGAATTTGTTGACACCAGGGTTTCAATATTGAACACGGTTGGGTTGCCCGAAGCATCTTCTACCTCTATGGTGTAGGAAGAAACCCCGCTCACCACGGTCCAGGTCAGCACTGCTGAGGTTCCATTGGCGGAGGAAACAGTTAAGCCGCTCGGTACAGCACAACTACCACCGGTGCCAGTTCCTGTTCCGGAAGCGGAATTGAAGGTAACAAAAGCAGACCAATCGGATTGAGAACTGCCACATTGGCTGCGCACTTTAAATTTGTAAGGTTGGTTGGCGACTAAGCCAGTGACTGTGTAAGAATTTGTTGACACCAAGGTTTCAATATTGAACACGGTTGGGTTGCCCGAAGCATCTTCTACCTCTATGGTGTAGGAAGAAATGCCACTCACCGCGGTCCAGGTTAGCACTGCTGAGGTACCATTGGCGGATGACGCGCTTAATCCGGTTGGGACGGAACAACTGCTGCCCGTGCCTGTACCAGTCCCGGTGCCGGTTCCTGAACCGGTGGTGGTGAAATCAGACCAACCCGACCAATCCGAGTGGTCATCGCCGTTGCATCTGCCGCGTACTTTGAATTTATAAGCGGCATTAGCTACCAAACCACTTACGGAAGTGTTGGTACCATTGACATTAAATTCTGTATTAAAGGCCACCGTGTTCGAACCGGTATTTTCTACTTCTACGGTGTATCCAATTACACCAGAAACAACATTCCAACTCAGTGACGCGGAATTTTGAGCTGGTGTGGCGCTCAATCCGGAAGGAGGTGAGCATTGAGCCCAGGCGTTATTTATGAAGATAAAACTTAAGAAGAACCAGGGCAGGAGGGATAGAGTTAATTTTTTCATTTTATTAATAATTTATCTGGTTAGACTAATTTTTTATTTAATAATATAAAGGTAGATGTAAGACCGGCCTGGGACAATTTAGATTGCTCGAACGGGAAAAATCTCCTTCTGAACCAGTAAATATTAAGACTTCATTAAGAATAAAACCACCTATGCCGTATCAAAACTATTTATGGATTGAAAATAGATTTATAAGTATTATTAATTAATAAATTCAAGGAAAGACAAATCGTTTAAATTTAAATTCAGGTTCTTGTAAAACGCTGATGATTATATAAAGGAGAAAGGAAATATTACCTCAATAAGGCCGAAAGAAAAGGAGGTCAAAATGACCTCCTTAGGAAAGAAATTTTATAAATGCAACAACTAAATGAGCAACATTAAATTTTACCTGAAATTAATTTTTATGTTTTGGTTTGGTGATCGTAAAGACGCGTGAAACATTGAAACCGAAATGGATGTCTCCATTTGTCCAACTTCCAATATTTTCGGCTACGAATCCTTTTTCGATCATGGAGGTGGAATTGGTAAAATGTAATTGAAAAACGTGACCACCCGTTTCTATATCAAAACCTATGGATAAAGAATTTTTATATTCGGAAGCTAACTGATCGGGCAATACATATATATATTCGGCATTTAAGGCCATGCGTTTGGATAATTTCTGACGGAGTGCTCCGGCCACAGCAAGGACATCATTTTTTTCTACCTTGGTGGCTACTAAATTGCGATGTACGAAAGTAGGAGAAATTTGCATGGAAAATTTTTCGCTGAATTTGCGGCCGATAATTAGTTGTCCGGTATAATATAACCTGGAACTAAAATAATTTTCGCGGTCAGGGTCCGCAAATTTTACCGATTTAAGAGCGGAGGTGCCCAAGATGGCCAAGGTGATGGGCATGTTTTTAGCTCCGCTGCTCTGGCGTAGAATTTTATATTTCGCCCAACCGTCAAATGTTTTTTCAAAGCTGCTTCGCCCCACGCCAATAGTCAACCGGTCGGTCAGGCCATAATCAAATCCCAGTCGAATGCTGGCATTATCCAAACCGAATAATTCATAAAAACCCCCGCTGAGAAAACCAAAACGGTGACTGATCTTGAAATCCAGAACACCACCGGCTGTGCTTTCCAAAGAGTGTAAATTGATAACCCGGTTGGTTTTAAAACTGGCCGAAATATAATTCGTTTCCTCTTCTGCACCTAATAAGGCTAATAAATCTTCCTGACTAAAAAGTAAAGTGGGTAGTGAGAGTAGGAAAATAGATAGAATCCGCAACATCTTTATTCTTTGAGGCTTAAAATAGATTTAATTATTTGGGAGTGGCTGATAATTTGCTTTTACAGTTACATCCACATTTTTAGCAATTTTATCTTTCACCAATCCGGGTATGGCGATATTATAATCAGCGACTGCAATGGTAAAAGTAGTTGTTCCGCTCAAAGCACCTCCCTTAACATTTAAGGTTACATCCGCAATAATATCTTTAGTAACCCCGTGAATGGTGAGTTGACCTTTGGCTTTTGCCGTTGTTGCGCCATCTTTAGTACTGTTAATTGGAGCTCCGCTTAATTGCCCTTTAAATACAGCTTTAGGAAATTTTCCACTCTCCAGATAATTCTCATTAAAATGTTCTTGCATCAGCGCTTTTTCAAATTGAAATGCTTTTATAAGTACTGAGAATTCAATCTGACCATCCGCCAAATTTATTACACTTACTCCGGAATTATTTTGAGCTTCGATGGTTTCTAAGGGAGCTTTGGAAAAAAAAGAAACTTTAGCTTCTTTGGTAAATACTTTTTGAGCATTTAACTGCAGTGCCAAAATAAACAAAGTCAGGGCAACAAAATAGGTTTTATTCATAGTAAGAATTTATTTATTTATAAATTTTAAATGATAATACATCTTATTAGCACCACATCCATCAGATAACCTGAACATACGCCTCTCAGCGTTATTTCTTGTCCCTGCTGTAATGCAGAAGATGATGGTTTTTGATTTTGGTCCATGTCACAGATGATTGCACCCATGGCATCCTGTGCATCCAGAGTAATACGTGTAGTGCCGTCTTCCAGCGAGATCGATTTTATCACCCCACGTAATTCTATGGTTTTATCTAAATAGGTTTGATTAGCCTGAGTTTCATCAGTAGTAAATGCAGATAATAATGCCGCAGGGGCTAAAACAAAATCTGCCGGTTTTTTTTGCAGGTCAGCAAAAGGTTTATTATACATTTTATAACCGAGGTAACCTCCGATTAAACCTAAGAATAAAACAAGTGCAAATATTTTTTTCATCTCGGTCTGATTGTTTAATTATTGGGAGCTCCGGCATTGATCCAGGCGGCCACCTGACTTAACTGACAATCGCTTAGTTTTGGCGCGTCTTTAGGCATGGGAGAATAACCTGTGCGGTGGTTGATGGCTCCATCCAGCCGGTCATTGTCCACCATACCCTTAAGTGCAGTATACCCTTCCAGAATTACATCACCCTGCCGGGCTGCTGAGCTATGGCATGCATAACAATTGCTCCGGATGATCGGCAATATGGTAGAAGTATACGTGACGTTAGTGGTGGCGCAAGTATTGTCGGGGTACAATTCTTCTTCATTATCATAAAAACAGGCGGTCATCAGGCAACACACACTCCAGATCATTATTCCTTTTAGTACTCGTTTCTCCATGATCTTAATTATTTAACCTGCCTCCATCTATCCAGGCTTTGATTTGGTTAATATAACAGGCTGGAAGCTGGGCCTGATTTTGCGGCATTTTGGCGGCTCCACTGCTCCAGGCTATAGAACTGTATAACTTACCACTTTCTGCTGCGGCTTTAACTCCGGCGTGGCTGGCCAGGTTAATACCGCCGGAAGCGCCATTTCCGCTATGGCAGCCCGTACAATACGTCTTCAGGATGGGATTCACATGCGCTTGATACATAATGTTTTTTGTGTTACATCCGGTGGTATTGACCGTCGTGCAGGAATCATTGGTAGCACCCTGGTCCACCCATTTTTTAATCAAGGCAATTTGTTGAGGGGTAAGTCGGTCACGCGGGGCGGGGGGCATCGCTTTTTTGCCGGATGTAACCGTAAGCACTTCGTAAAGTTCACTATCCGTCCAGCGATTAGGCTTTATTTCCCCTGTGCTAATGATGTTTTGATAAGAATCCATGATTACGCCATCTTCTTTAGTAATGCGGTCATGACAGGTGGGGATGGCACAATTGGATACCAAAATCGGTAAGATTTGGGTGGCAAAATAGACCTTATTCGTATCGCAGGTCACGGTGTTGGTTACGGAAGTATCACCCGGTGGCACCACGGTGGTCGTATCGTCGATTTTTGTGGTGTCTTGCGGTTGGCCGCTGTCCGGACCAATGACGGGATCGTGCTGACAGGACATCATATTGAGCATGAAGGTGCACAAGATGAAACCACTGATACTATAGATTAACCAACGCATGGAATCGGATTGATACTTACCTGACGGCATATTTTATTAAAGTCAATACAAAGGACGATGTATTAAATCTTTAAATCAACTAAAGTCTCCCAAACCGGGATAAATCTACTCCGAACGGGAAGGATTATCACCTGGAAAATTAGGGCGATTATTTTAAAGGACTTTTTTGCTTCATCATAAGAATGTGGATGTAGATATTAAAATCAGTATAATCACTTGATAAGCTTGAGTTAAAAAAGCAAATCTGTAATTACTAATCAATTTTTTCAGCTTTAATGTTTAATTGAAATTAAATCGACCTTATCCATTTTAGTTAAAAACTGTTCAAAAATCCGTTAAAAACAAAATACTGTTTGAGCCTTGTTTCTAAACGAAATAAGAGTAATTAATTTTGTCTTAAGATATTATTAATCAAGGAGATATACTTTGGCGAGTTTATTTTGTTTAGGATTTTTGGATAGTTTTTAGCGTTAAGAAATGGATAAAGTCTTGACTTTTTGGTCCTTTTGTGCAAGTCGTAGCGCAGCGGAGATCCCGCACTGCGGGGACAAAAGGACGAAAGATGTTTCGAAGCGATGGATCAAGAAATAAGGATACACCTGCAAGCCTTCCCTCGGAATACATTTAAAATCCTTCCAAAGCTTACCCCAATCATGTCAAGTACCTATTTCTTTTATGAACCAATTTTTAAGTCTCCGGGCGTAAAAATCACTACGAAGATGAAGACCAGAAAAATAAAACCGGCATTGAGTAAAAATATGTGAGCTAAAGTAAATTTTAGATCGTATAACCAGCCGGTCCATACGTTGCCCACGATGGCGCCGGCGCCTAAAAAAGCAGCATACAACAGGGACTGTCCGGTAACCCGCCACTCCACCTGCACCAGGCGATTGAGGTATTCTACACAAACTACCCAAAACAATGACCAGGATATACCATGGGTTAACTCGACTAAAATGACCCATTCCGGAGTTTTTATCCAGGCATATAAAGCCATCCGCAGGGCGGTAACCAAAACCGTAATGGCTAAGGTGGTCTTTAAACCCAGGCGGGCAATGATGCGCGCGGAAAAATAAAATAAGGGAAGCTCGGCCAAACCTTGAATGGATAAGCCCAGGCCGACCAGTTTGGAACTAGCTTTCAATTCGTGCAGATAAATGGAATAAAAATTCCAGATGGTGGTGGCTCCGGCAGAAACTAAAAAAGCAAAAGCCAGAATGAATAAAATAGTCCGGTTGCCTAAAAGATGGGTAAATCCTTTAAAAGAAATCTGCTTTTCGTGGGTTGTTCCCGATTCGTGCGGGAGCGACCAGGCGATAATAAAGGTCAGCAGCATGCTTAATGCTGAGAAAATAAAGATGACCGAGGTGTTCACTTCGTAAATGGAGTGCCCAACCACAATGCCCATAAACGCCCAGCCGGCTGCCCCCGCGATGCGCAGCGTGCCATAAGAAAACCGCTCATCCGCCTGGCTGAGTTGCAGAGCCAGGCCATCCAACACAGGTTGTAAGGTGTTATAAAAAATAGCCATGAGCACGGTGATGGTGGCAAGGTATACGAAACCTCCCGGGCCCAGGTATCCCAGATAACTCAATGCGGCCAGGGCAGAAGACCATTGCAGGACCCGCCGATACCCGTACCGGTCCGCTAATAGGCCTACATAGGGCTGTACCAGAAACATCAAAAAAGGGGTAATACTCAGGATGACGCTACTGAGCAGACCCGAGAGCCCGCGGTCTTTAAGGAAATCTGCAAAAATAGGTAACCACGCTGCCGTACAGCAAAACACCAGGAAGTACAAAAGACGCAGACGGTTGGCCGGTGAAAAATTCATGTGAGAAATGTAGAAAAATATGACCTGATATTCGTGCCGACCTCAACATATGAACTAAAAAAATGGTCATTTTACTTTAAATTGAGCCATAAAACTTTTCATCAGTTATGGACAGACGCGCGTTTAATCAGTTGGTCGGTGCAGCATGGCCGGCGGTTGTGTTATCACCTTTAGCCAAAAAAAATTATATGGAATCAAAAATAGGCATCATTGGCCTGGACACTTCCCACGCCACAGCCTTCAGTAAAATCATCAACCAGATGGCGGACCAGGGTAAAACGCCGTTTCGGGTGACGATGGCTTATCCCTGGGGCAGCAAAAACATTAAATCCAGTATGGAGCGGATTCCCGGATATACGGAGGAGATCAAAAAATATCAGGTCAAAGTCACTGAAAGTATGTCCACCTTACTTCAGGAGGTAGACTATGTGTTATTGGAGACGAACGATGGCTCAGCCCATCTGGAGCAAGCCATTCAAGTGATAGAGGCGAAAAAACCCTTTTTTCTGGATAAACCGGTCGCTGCAAACATGCAGGATGTTATGAAGATCTACCAGGCCGCTGCCAAACATAACGTTCCGCTGTTTTCGGCCAGTGCGTTGCGTTTTGCCCCGTCCACCCAGGACGTAGCCAAAGGCAAGATAGGCCGGGTCCTGGGCGCAGACACCTTTACACCCGCGCTGAAAGAACCCAGTCATTCGGACTTGTACTGGTATGGTATCCATGGCGTGGAGTCTTTGTTGACCGTGATGGGCAGTGGATGTAAACAAGTGCAGCGCTTTTACCGCGAGGATATGGAAGTGAATGTCGGCGAATGGGCGGATGGACGATTAGGCACTTTCCGGGGCCTGCGTGCTTCAAAACACGATTATGGCGGTTACGCCTATGGTACGGATGGCATCGCTACGGTCGGGAAATATGAAGGGTATGAACCTTTAGTGCAGGAAATATTACGATTTTTTGAATCCCGGATTCCTCCGGTCACTCCTGCTCAAACCTTGGAAATTTACGCCTTCATGACTGCCGCCGCCGAAAGCTCTCGCCTGGGTGGAAAACCGGTAGAATTGGCCCAATATATGAAATAATTGTCACAATATTAAATAAATATACATATAATATAATTCTATATGATTACCTATGAACATACCTAATTTTTTGAGTGATTGGATAACACCAATTTTTACCATCAAGTAGTTAATACTAAAGTAATTTTTTTGAAGTAATGATGACCTTATCCATTTTAGCTAAAAAGCGTTCAAAAATCCGTGAAAAACAAAATACTGTTTGAGCCTTAATGTAGTTTAAAAGGAAATCTATATTTTGTATTAAAATGTTCTTAATCAATGATATAGCTTTGGCGAGTTTATTTTGTTTAGGATTTTTGGATGCTTTTTAGCGTGAAGAAATGGATAAAGTCTTGACTTTCCTGCCTGCCGAGCAAGTTTCGGCGCAGGCAGGCCTGCTGCCGAGTACGGATCGGCGCAGGCAGGTTGGTCCTTTTGTGCAAGTCGTAGCGCAGCGGAGATCCCGCCTGGCGG
>JAYRWN010000135.1:0-22662 GCA_041917975.1 Saprospiraceae bacterium
CCCTGATTTTATGCACCGGGAAGCAATACGTTTTGTGAAAGAACATCGGGAAAAACCTTTTTTTCTTTATTACGCCATCCCAATCCCCCATCTCAGCTTGCAGATCCCTGATCAATATCTGGATAAATATGCTCACTTGCCAGATACGCCTTATACGGGTCAACGTGGTTATACACCACACCAGCGCCCAAAAGCTGCCTATGCTGCCATGATCACTTATATGGATAGTGTAGTCGGAAATCTTTTGGATTCTGTCCAGACTTGGGGATTAGAGCAGAATACCCTGGTGGTTTTTACGAGCGATAATGGTGCAACCATCCCAGGTTTAGGGGGAGTAGACATTGAATTTTTCCACAGTCTTGGCCAATTGAGAGGCTGGAAGACGAATCTTTATGAAGGAGGCATACGAGTCCCTTGTTTGGTTAAATGGCCGGGTCAAATTCCTGCCAATCAAGTGTCTGATCACGTTGCCGCTTTATGGGATTTTTTCCCAACGTTTACAGAAATAACCCAAATAAAATATAACGGACCGGTGGATGGACTTTCCCTCTGGCCATTATTAACGGGAAAAAAGAAACCAGGTCTACATGATTACCTCTATTGGGAGTTTGCCGCTAACAGTTCCCAAGCGGTAAGAAAAGGACCATGGAAAGCTATTCGCCAAAATTTGATAAAAAATCCATATGCTCCATTGGAGTTATATAATCTTGATACAGATCCCGGGGAAAAAATAAATGTTGCCGACAAACATTCAGAATTGGTACAGGACATGCTGGAGATCATGAAAAAGGCACGCACACCCTCAGTCATTTCCAAGTTTAATTTTATTCCATCCAACTAATAAAGTCTATCTATGCGCATTATATTATTCAGCATTTTATTACTCGGAAGTTTCCGTTTCGAAGCAAAGGTTGTTTTACCGGCGATTCTGGGAGATCATATGGTTCTCCAACAACAAACACAGGTCAAACTATGGGGATGGTGCGATGCGGCAGAAAAAATCCTGATTAAACCGTCCTGGAGTGGACAAACTTATGAAACAACAGGAACAGGCTCAGCTAAATGGGAAATTTCTATTCCTACCCCAAAAGCCGGTGGTCCTTATTCTATAAACATCAAGGGCCATAATGAAATAAACCTGGAGGATGTACTCATCGGGGAGATTTGGATCTGTTCCGGGCAATCCAACATGGAATGGAGTGCCAACAGCGGTATAGATAATCAGGTTGAAGAGGTCGCCAAGTCTAATTTCCAGCAAATCCGTTTTTTTCATGTCCCCCGTGCCACAGCTGAATACCCTCAGGAAGATATCCGCGGAGCACAGTGGATAGTGTGTACTCCCGAAACCATGCGCTCGTTTAGTGCTGTCGGCTATTTTTTTGGTCATACAATCCACGAAAGTCTCAAACAACCGGTGGGTCTGATCAACGCCAGTTGGGGTGGGACGCCCGTAGAAGTTTGGACCACGCAATCCACCATAACGAATGACGCGGAATTTAATCAGGCCAAAGACCTCATACCACCTAGCAATTGGTGGCCACACCGGCCGGCAGAGACCTTCCATGCTATGATCCATCCTATTACAAAGTTTAGCATTGCAGGCGCACTATGGTACCAGGGGGAAAGCAACACACCCAACGCGTTGACCTATAGTCGGATGTTTCCGGCTATGATAAAGGATTGGCGCCAGGCTTGGGGATATGAATTTCCCTTTTATTATGTGCAGATAGCTCCGTTTCAATATGGTACGCCAATGGTCGGCGCCCTGGTTAGAGAATCCCAGCTTAAAAGTCTCTCCACGCCAAAAACCGGGATGGTGGTAGTCAGTGACATTGGCAACATCTATGACATCCATCCGCGTAATAAAATAGATGTAGGCAAACGCCTGGCCGGATGGGCACTTAACCAAACCTATAACAAGAAACAAATTCCTTTTTCCGGTCCATTATATAAAAAGATGGAGGTGTCGGGGGGCCAAATCAAGATATACTTTGACCATGGAGAAGGGCTAACCATGCGGGAAAATCCGGGGCGGGATTTATTAATCAGTGGCCCGCAAGGTGATTTCAGAGAGGCACGCTACAGAATAGAAAACGATGTGTTGGTCGTTTATCATCCAGATATTGCTAACCCTCATGCTGTTCGTTTCGCTTTTAGCAATACCGGCTCCGGAGCTCTGTTTAACCGTCATAACCTGCCGGCCTCCTCATTTCGTACAGACGACTGGAAGATCATTCTGGATCAAGTATCCATCAACACGCTTCTGTCCGCTGACCGGACCAGTTATCAGATTTCACTGAACGGGACACCTTCTACGGAAAGAATCGTATACACTACGGATGGAAGTATTCCTGGTTTAAGTTCTGCTACCTATCAAGGGCCTTTTATGGTCGATGGGACCAGAATGATTATAAGCCGAGCGGTGGTGGATGGTAAACTCTCGGAAGTGTGGAAAAGTGAAGAAGTGACCATCAATAAAGCCAGTTTCCGTACACCGGCTTTATTTACTAAATACAGTGAGCGTTATGCAGCAGGAGGGACCTCAGCCTTGACCGACACCCGCTTGGGAAGTTCAAACCTAAACGATGGACATTGGCAAGGTTATGAAGGGGAAAACCTGGATGTGGTGCTGGATTTAGGGGAGGAACAACCCATTGGAAAAATTCAAATACAGTTTTTAATAGATCAACGGGCTTGGGTCTTCGGCCCGGTGGATATCGAATTTTTAATATCCGATAATGGTAAAAAATATAAAAGCGTGCACCAGTCGGAGTATAATAATACTTCTGATCCTAATGTGCAGATTCAAACCGTGAAAAAAATCTTGTTGGGTAAAAACGAAGCCCGTTATGTGCAAATCAAAGCCAAAAATATTGGAACCTGTCCCCCCGGGCATCCCGGTGCAGGCCAAAAAGCCTGGTTGATGGTGGATGAAATTATCATTGATTGATTATATAACAGTGGTATTATGGTTATCGATTTAAGTCACGTTATTACCTCCGGCATGGTCACCTATAAGGGATTGCCGGCACCACACATTTGTGATTTTCTCAGCCGTGATGCCTCCCGTCAACATTACGCTCCTGGCACAGAATTTCATATCGGCCAGGTTAACATGGTCGGTAATACCGGTACTTATATTGATTGCCCTTTTCATCGTTATGAGGATGGTCAGGACTTCACGGAAATGAAGCTGGAACGGTTTACCCACTTACCCGCCCTGGTTTTTAGACATGACTATCAAAAAAAAGGTCTAGCCATTGGCCCGGACATGTTTTTGGGTCAACGTTTAAAAGGAAGAGCTGTACTATTGTGTACAGGCTGGTCGAGGCACTGGGGTGTGGACGCTTATTATACCCTGCATCCTTTTCTTACTGAAGAAGCTGCGCGTTATTTGGTTATTCAAGGGGTAACCCTGGTAGGTATAGATAGTCACAACATCGATGACACGCGCTCTAACACCCGCCCGGTACATACTATCCTGCTGCGTCAGGAAATATTAATCGTCGAACATTTAACAAACCTGGATCAGGTACCTGATGGTGGAAATTGGTATTTTCATGCTGTTCCTCCTAAAATAAAGGGGATGGGCACTTTCCCTGTACGTGCATTTATGAGTGATTTTTAATATAAGTGGAACAATTATTGGTGGATTGATTGCGCATAAAGCCATCTAATGACAAAAAAGGCCAAAAAAAAAGCTCCTGCCCGTGCCCCTAAATCTGTGATCAGCACTCAATTTTTGTGGGCCGGACTTAGCCTGGTTGCTCTGGCACTTTTGTTATATGTAAACACTCTAAATCACGATTTTGCTTATGATGACTCGGGAGTCATCCGGGATAATTACATTATCAACAAAGGCTTAGCCGGCATTCCCGAAATATTCTCCACATCTTACCGTCATGGTAGTTCCAGTGATCCAGGTACATTGTACCGGCCTTTAAGTCAGGTCATGTTTGCCATTGAATGGGAGCTGGCACCGGAAAGTCCTTTCCCCGGTCACCTAATCAATGTTTTGCTTTATGGCCTGACGGCCTGGTTATTATGGGTAGTGCTGCTGGGATGGATGCCTTTTGTGTCACCCTGGTTGATCTATGGTGGAATAGCCCTGTTTATTGCACACCCTCTGCATACGGAAGTCGTAGCTAACATCAAAAGCCGGGATGAAATATTGGTTTTATTGTTTTTTCTGATTAGTTTATATGGCCTGCACCGCAGTATGCGCGAAACAGGTTGGACCTGGAAGATAATAACGTATGCCAGCTATTTCGCCGCTCTTTTTTCGCGTGAGAGTGCCATTACTCTTGTTGCCGCTTTTCCCTTGTTTTTATATTTCTTTAGCAAAGCTTCGACCGGCAGTATAGTTAAAAAAACTATTCCTTATGCCGTCTTGGCCGTTCTATTTATTATTATCCGGGCTGCCATATTAGGAAATGTTACCGGAGTTCAAGACACCTCCAAGCTGGATAATTTACTGGAAGGAATCAACAATAGCGGTTTAAAATTGACCACCGCGCTTTATTTCATTGGGTTATATCTACAAAAAATAGTTTGGCCTCATCCATTGGTTTCTGACCTGGGCTTTAATCAAGTTACCCCGAAAAGTATTGGACACCCACTGGTCATGTTAACGATTGTCCTTATCCTGGCGGTTGTCGGCCATTTGATGTTAAAAACCAGGAAAAAAGATTTTCTTGCATTTTGCATCTGGTTCTTTATCATCGTCTTTTCTATTTACAGTAACCTGATAGTCAGTATTGGGTCTAATTATGGAGAGCGCTTTTTGTATACCGCCTTATTGGGGTTTACTTTAGGCATGATGTGGCTGATAAATAAAGTTTCCACCCTGGATCAACGTAACGTTCTGGCTTTAAAAGGACTCACCTCCCGTCAAATGGGCGGAGTGGCTGTTTTGAGTTTGTTGGTCCTGGTGTTTTCAGGTATGACTTTATCCCGGAATCCAGCCTGGAAAAATGACCTGACCCTACACTCCACGGATATTAAAAATGCCCCGAACTCCGCAAAAACCAATTACCACCTGGGTTTAGAGTATAATCGTCTGGCTGTAGACACACCCATAGCTGAGGTTAAGCAACGGCTGTTCAGTGAAGCGGTCAATTATATTAATAAGTCATTGGAAATATATCCGGATTATCCTGATGCCTTAGGCACTTTAGCCTTGATCTATTATCGCAATAAACAATATGATCAGTCTTTAGCTTTTTACGAAAGGGCAAATAAGAGCGGAGCGACATCCCGAAATTACAGCAATATGGGCGCTATTTATTTTGAACGCGGCGATTTAACCACCGCACAAAGTTTGTATGAAAAGGCTGTACAAATGGACCCCCGGTTTTCCGATGCCCGCCAAAATCTTGGTTCTATCTTTGCCCGGCAACAGCAGTTTCCTAAGGCCATAGAACAATATCTGGAGGGTCTGAAATACGATCCTAATCATATCATGCTCAACTATTTCCTGGGTTTAGCTTACCGCGACAATGGTCAAGCTGAATTGGGAAGACCTTATCTGGAACGAGCAAAACAGCTCAATCCAGCCCTGCAAATTCAATAAGCCTTTTACGACAGAAGCTGGATATTTCGTAACTTTCGCAGAAGCGATTTTAACATGCGTGTCTCCTTGTTTATTCCTTGTTATGTGGACCAATTTTATCCTCAAGTAGGCGTGGCCACGGTAGAGTTGTTGGAAAAATTTGGTTGCCAGGTAGATTACGCCGCCGAACAGACCTGTTGTGGACAACCGATGGCCAACGCCGGTTATGCCGCCCTGAATCATAAACTTGATGGACAGAATATGAATATTTTCGGCAAAGCGGAGATCGTAGTAGGCCCCTCTGCCAGTTGTGTTTTGCATTTGAAAGAACATGTCCTTCAGGGGCGCAGGGTTTATGAACTCACCGAGTTTTTAACTGACGTGTTGCAGATCGATGACCTACCCATGACCCAACATCAGGTAACAGGCAAAATTGGCATCCATCATGGTTGTCATGGCTTGAGAGGTCTTGGTTTGGGATCGCCAAGCGAAATGAATGTACCTTCATTTTCCAAAATTCGGTTTCTCTTGCAATTATTGCCCGGGATTGACCTGGTAGAGCTGAGTCGCCCCGATGAGTGTTGTGGATTTGGGGGTACTTTTGCGGTGTTCGAGGAATCCGTATCGGTGCAAATGGGTAAGGACAAATTAGCTGATTTCGTAAAAGCCGGTGCTAATACTATCGTCTCGGCGGATATGTCTTGCCTGATGCATTTGGAGGGATTAATTAAACGGCAGAGGTTACCTTTGCGTGTTATGCATATTGCTAATCTGTTAAATGGTCATTGAATGAGCCAACATGCCCTGGAAGCCCGGGATTTTGTACGCAATGAAGCCAGAACTCATTGGCACGATGAAGCCTTATGGCATTTGAGAGAAAGACGTGATACCGGTGTCCATAGAGTGCCCGAATGGGAACTATTGCGTGAAACTGCGTCTCAAATCAAGGATCATACCCTGGAACATTTGGGTTATTACCTGCGGCAGTTTGCCGAACGGGCGGAGGCCAATGGGGTAATTGTGCATTGGGCCAGGGATGCCGCCGATCATAATAAAATTATCCACGGTATTCTCGCTGATGCCGGAACCACTTTAATGGTTAAAAGCAAATCCATGCTCACCGAAGAATGTGGGCTGAACGATTATCTGATCGGCAAGGGATTTAACGTGATCGACACGGACTTAGGGGAGCGCATCGTCCAATTGGCTGATGAACCACCCAGCCATATTGTTGCTCCCGCTATCCATAAAAAAAAGGAAGAAATCGGGGAGCTTTTCGTCAAAACCATGGGATCAGAACCAGGCAATGCTGAACCGGATTACCTGGTACAGGTCGCGCGAAAACATCTGCGCTACTTTTTTGCTCAGCCGCATGCCGCTTTGACCGGGGTAAACTTTGCTGTTGCGGAGACAGGCGGTGTGGTCGTTTGTACCAATGAGGGAAATTCAGATATGGGTACACACCTGGCAGATATCCAAATTCACTCTATGGGTATCGAAAAAATAATCCCATTGACAGAGCATTTAGGGGTATTCACACGCTTGTTAGCGCGGAGTGGAACCGGGCAACCTATCACCATTTACACATCACATTACCACCGACCTTTACCTGGTAAATCCATGCATATCGTCATCGTGGATAACCTACGGTCTTCTCTGGTCCAAAAAAAGCAATATCGTCAAACGCTTAAATGCATCCGCTGTGGGGCCTGTATGAATACTTGCCCCGTTTATCGGCGCAGTGGAGGCTATAGTTATCATGCTACTATACCTGGTCCTATTGGTTCCGTGCTTAATCCTCATCGGGATGCTACAGCTTATACTGATCTGCCCTTCGCCTCATCCTTATGCGGATCATGTTCCGCGGTTTGTCCGGTAAAAATAGATTTGCACGGTCTGCTGTACCGCTGGCGACAAGACATCACGCCTGCCCAAAACATGGGACTGAAGAAAACCGTGATGAACATAATGGCCTTTGTTTTTACCCACCCACGAACATACCGTTGGTCTTTTAAATTATTACGCACCATCTGGCCTTTGATGCCCAGACTTATCCTTTATAATAAACTAAATGCTTGGGGTCAGCAGCGTGAAATGCCTCATCCAGCGCCCCAATCCTTTCGTTCCTGGTTTCTTAAAAATCGTCCTTCATGAATACGCGTCGTGACCAAATCTTAAAAGATCTGCCAGGAACAACGCCACTACATGTTCCACGATGGCCTCACACGTCCTTGAAATCCGGAGAGCTGGCCGACCATTTTCAGCACATGGCTCGCAAAGTAGGTAGTCAATGCGAAAAATATAGGGATGTAAACGAACTGGGCTCTTACATAAATACAACCTATCCAGGATTGACTCGCTTTAGTGCTCTGAACGGAATAACGGGTCATCTGACCCTGGAAGAGGTAACCGGCGGCCAAGCTGAATTAGTCATCTTAGAAGCGAAATGGGGTGTAGCCGAAAATGGTGCTGTATGGTTAGACGACACCGTTTTGCCTCACCGCGTTTTACCTTTTTATACCGAACATCTGATAGTCGCATTGTCAATTCAAAATCTCATAACTGACATGAATGCCGCTTATAAAATCGTGAAAATCGATGCCTCCGGTTTCGGCATCTGGGTTTCAGGACCTTCAAAAACGGCCGATATAGAACAAGCTCTGGTGGTCGGCGCTCAAGGCCCTAAAGGCTTTCACATCGCCTTATTACCTTAGATTTCGGTCAATTTCATAGACACTTTTTTTTAGTTTTGCTTTTATGGTATATAAGTGGAAAAGCCAATATTGGTTTGTATTCGGTGCTGTTTTGTTTTTAGGCTTGGTAACCTATTTTCTCACCGATTTGGTTGCGTTTATTCTCGCCGCCTGGGTCCTGGCTATGATGGGTAAGCCGGTAATGACTTTTTTTCTAGAGAAAATTGGTTTGAAAAAGAAAACGTGGGGACAATCCGTCGCCGCCATTGGGACGATTCTCATCATGTTGGGATTGTTTATCTCCATTTTTGTCCTGATTATTCCTCCGGTGGTCCAACAAACCAGCAATTTATCAAAAATTGATTACTACCGTGTCCTGGACAAACTGGAAGAACCATTTGAAAATGGTTTAGCTCAGTTACGTACCTGGGGTATCCTGGATGTGGAGGGTACGGGAAAAACAAATATTACCTCTGCTTTGCAAAAATATTTTTCCTTGCAAAAAATCAGTAATACGTTCACCTCATTCGTTAGCACCGCTGGCAATTTTTTATTCGCTGTATTTTCTACGCTCTTTATTCTTTTCTTTTTTCTTAAAGAGCAGAGCTTGTTTAATGATTATATCCTTTCCTTGACACCGGATCAGTATACTGGTAGTATAAAACGACTCTTGGATGACACGACCATGATGTTACGCCGATATTTTATCGGCATCGTGTTAGAGATGTTGGGGGTTACTTTCATTGTGTGGCTATTTTTGACCATTCTGGGTATCCAAAACGCCTTACTCATCGGATTTTTAGCCGGACTTACGAATATTATCCCCTATCTGGGGCCATTTATTGGGGGTGTTTTAGCCGTGATCATCACCGTCTCCAGTTACGTCACTTTGCCTTTTTATCCGGACTTAACCATCATTATTATCAAAGTGTTTGGGTCTTTTATGGTCATGCAGTGGATCGATAACCTGCTTATGCAGCCACTTATTTTTTCTAATAGTGTGAAAGCACACCCATTAGAAATTTTTATGGTTATCCTCATCGGGGGAAAATTTGGAGGCATTGCCGGTATGGTGTTGGCCATTCCGGTTTATACTGTCTTGCGCGTGGTAGCCCGTATCTTTTTCAGCGACTCCAAATTTGTCAAGAAAATTACTCAGGAGATGTGAGAGAAACTGATGGTGTTCAATTGTTCTAATAGCTGTATTTAACCCGGAGAAAAAAAGCCTGCATCGGGGAAATAAATTTTCGCTCCTGGTTATACAAAATTTGGCCAATGAGGTCCACATCCCAGTCACTGGCTGCAGAAATGGTTAAACCTGGACTAAAAAATAAGGGATGGCTGTTCACCGGACTGTACACTAAGGATAATGAAGCGTTGATGACGGGAGAAAACGGGTATGCCGCCGATGCGTATGTAGCCCAGCGGTACGGGTATAAAGACCAGGGCGAAATTTTAAATTGAAACAACTGGCTTACCGGTGTATTCACACTTCCCGCGCTATTATAAAATAGCCCGGCTTGCGTAAAGAATCCGGATGAAAACACATAGTCCAAACCGGTAGATCCCGTTAAAATATCTTTTTGATCATCCCTGGCGAAAGTAAAGTAACTCCATTCTCCTTTCCAGCCCAAGGAACCAATTTGTCCGGCCCAACCTATTCCTCCCACTGCATAAGGATCCGTATAGCCGCCCAAAACCTGAAAATCGTACCGCCACCGATTAAAGCGCCACAACATTCCGGCAGTCGTCTGGGACCAACGATCAGCAGCACGAATGGCCAACTCCAGGCTACCAGATGAAGAAAAATATTTACGCATGGAAAACGCATCGCTGCCTGGGCGTTCTTCGTAGTCAAAGTCCGTAAAAGAAAAAGTATTAAAAATATCGTTGGCATTCCAAAAAGTGTGAATACCCCAGTTGACCCGCTGGCGCCCTAGTCTGATTTCCCAGTTTCCTTTTAAATATTCTAAGGACAAACGGTCTAACATGGTGTGAACCACCAGCTGCCGATGATGAACGGGCACCCAGGATAGGTCCAAATAATCGTTGTTAACATTGTCCACCTGTTTAGCAAAATCCGGATTCAGTTTTAAAACTTCACCATAAAAGATACGGTTACGCCACTCTGCACGGATGGTCCAGTGACGATGGGGATAATAGCGTATGTTCCAACGGTGGTGCAGTAGTTGATCAGTAATGATTTGATCCAGCGGCTTTAAATAATAAGCCGTATGCAAGAATTTTACATAACCTTTGCTGAACCATTTCCCTGAAGAATTTAAGGAGTCTGATTGAGCGAAAACAAATGCGCCGTAGCAACTCAACCAAAATAACAGGCTTAGATTATGCGCGATTTTCATCACGTACTATTTTGCCATCCTCCAGGGTTATAACTCGTTTAGCGCGGTCCACTACCCGTTGGTCATGGGTGGAGAAAATAAAGGTAATGTGTTCTTCAGCATTTAGCCTGGCCATAATATCCAGCAATTGTGCGGCGGAGTGGGAGTCCAGGTTTGCTGTGGGCTCATCGGCCAGGATAAACGCCGGTTTGGGGGCTAACGCACGGGCTACAGCCACCCGTTGTTGTTGTCCACCGGATAATTCAGCAGGGCGTTTATCCATTTTATCTTCCAGGCCCACTGAAATTAATAATTCGTTAGTACGTAGAACTCTTTCAGCCTTCGGTCGTCCCTGCAAAAGCATCACAAATTCCACATTTTCTCGCGCGGTCAGCACCGGAATAAGGTTATACGCCTGGAAAACAAAACCAATATGATCACGCCGAAAATTGATCAATTCATTATCCCGGAGTTCGGTGATGTTGTGCCCTCCTACCTCCACATAGCCATTGGTGGGTGTATCCAGCCCCCCGATGATATTCAACAAGGTGGTTTTTCCGGACCCTGAAGGACCAACTATGGCCGTAAACTCACCTTTTTTTATCCGCAGATCCACGCCTTGTAAAGCATAAACCGGAATTTGTTTTTCATTGTAGGTCTTATGCAGATCTTTAGTTTCGATCACGGTTTCCATTAACTGCTTTTTTATTTTTTGTCCTTTACGTTTTAAGAATTAAATCGTATGAATAGCTTCTACGGGGTTAAGTCGCGTGGCTTTCCAGGCTGGATAGACAGCCCCAACAATAGCCGTTATTAATACCCCAAAGGCCAGGGTGACATAATCCTGCCATCTTAATTGCGGATACATCACCGACGACATCCCGAATTCGCGCATGGCTTGTGAATAAGCAGAAAGATTGATCCCCTTTCCCCCGAAATATTGGATGGTAAAATGCCCGAGCAACATCCCTATCGGCACGCCAAGTAAACTGAGTAACATGGTTTCTAAAAGAATCATCAGGTAAATGCGGATTTTATTCATCCCAATAGCCATGAGCATCCCCAGTTCTTTTACACGCTCTAACACCACCATGAGCATAGTATTAATGATGCCGAATACCAGAGCCAGTAATACAATCACCATAACAATCAAATTAGACAAACCAATTTGTGTTTCATACAGCTCTACGTCCGGTGAAATTTCTTTGTAATCACGTACACTAAGTAGTGAATATTTATTTTTTACGGTCGCCAATACCGTTGGTATAGAGTCCTCGTCGTGACACAATAAAGCGATTTCGTGGGCAAACCGAGTGCTATCACCAACCAGATCCTGACGGCGTACAAATACATTAAGTTCGTCATAACGCCGGTTACTGGTCTGGTAAAAACCAGTTATTCTAAAAGCCTGTGAATTAATTTCCCCATCCGTCCATTGAAAGCTGAGCACGACTTTTTGGTTAAGTTTTAATTTGAGCTTTTTAGCCAGATCATTTCCGATATAAATAGGCAACCGGTTTTCATCATTAAGATACCTGCCTTCTATCAGGTCTGAACTTATTCCCGTCAACTCATTTTCAGCTGCTGCATCTACAGCTTTTATCATCACACCTCGTGTCCCTTTTGGCGTAGTGAGCATACCGGAAATAATGATCCGATCATTGAACTTATTTATTAATGGGTTTTGGTTCAGTTCCTCTAAAATTACTCCTAGCTGGGGAAGAGTGTCGAGAACATCCCGCTCGTCCAGATATCGTGGCACATGAATCTGAATGTGCGAAAGGTCCTTAGTGATCGCATCTTGCACAAAGGTTCGTACGATACCTACGGTCAATCCATTTAGAAAAAGAATCGCCCACACCCCAAGCATAACCGCCATGATTACTACCAACGAACGGGTGCGGTTACGCCAAATATTTTTCCAAGCTATTTTCCAGATCATGTTTTCATTTTTCTAACTCCGCATCGCTGCCACCGGTTTTAAAGTCAGAATGGAGATCAGCGGATATAAGGCTAACAAGGTGGTTAGGATCATCACAGTTAGGGCTTCATGACTGAGTAAACTCCAACTCAAAGCGGTGGGTATCACCGGTTCGGCGCCAAATTTTTCATACGCTTTGGCATAATCACCGGTCATGCGAATAGGATTTATCATGAGATAATAAATGATCGGCACACTTAAAGCAAATCCTACCAGTACCCCCATCAATCCGATGAACAAATTTTCCAGCCATACCATCAAAGCCAAAGTAGCCCGTTTCATTCCAATGGATATTAATATACCAAACTCTCTACGGCGGTCACGCGTCATCATCAGTATGGTTCCAAAAATGCCAAAAGCAACGATAAAGTATAAGATATACAACATAATTCGCCCCCCAGCTTCATCAATAGCTTTGGCCTGCAAAAGGTCAGGCATCATGCCTTGCCAATCCATCACCTCATAGTCTTCAGCTGCCAGCGTGCGACGTATTTCCATAATGGCTTTGGGTGCTATGTCCTTATTCGGAACATTGACCACTACTGTAGAAATAAGACCTTCGGCGGCAAAGAAGGTTTGCGCAGTGGTCAGTGGAAGAAAAACCATGGTTTTGCTCAGTTCGGGTGAGGCGAAGTGGATGAGTCCACGTACGGTGAATAATCCGGCGGCATTGACCCCTTGATACCCTTGACTGATAAGAGTGATGGTATCACCCAGTTTTAGTTTAAACAATTCCGCCAGAGCTTCACCGATCCATATACCTGCATCTTCCCGGGAAGAGGGATATTCACCGGAAGTCATGCGTTGCTGAAGATTAGTTATGGACTGTTCCAGAACGGGGTCAAATCCCACCACCACTACACCTTGACTGTGGGTGGCAAAGGAGGCCAGGGCGAATGACTCCAAGCGAGGAGCTAATCCCTCTTGGTGCTGCCATTGTGCTGCGTACTTTGACCAATGTTCTCCTTCCTCCATCACCAGATCAATGGACCTTTCATCCCAATAATCTTTGGCATGAATCTGCACATAACCAAAATAATATTTAACCACGTTGTCCACCATGTGGTCCCAGGTTCCGGATTGGATAGCGGTCATCAGAGATGAAAAAAACACAGCAAACATGACTGAGGCCACCGTGATTACTGTGCGCCGACGGTTACGCCAAATATTTCGCCAAGCTAGTTTCAATGCCGTCATGGCTTGATACTTTTCGCATTTTGTACGGAGAAAAATTGCTCTGTTAACGGCACATCAAATTGCAGAGAAATATATTCGATAACGGTTTTTTGCTTTGGCTGATCAGCAGGAATAACTTCCATGACCGCCGGTAATAGTTTATTGCCCAACATCTTGACATTTTTACCATACATGGTATTGATGAGTATGTTATCCTCATCATAAAATTCCGTTTTGAGCTGCAAATAATCTTTCTTATCGATCCAACTGATCACTTTACCCCACACCACAGCAGCACTTTCGTAAGGGATCATTTCTATGCGATAACAGTCACGACCATCAATGACTTCTGATCCACTGAGATTATGGGCATAATCATCGATAACAGAGGATTGACGCACCAAATCATCATTCTTAAAATCGGAACCCATCCAGCTTTGGGTCATCATCGAAGGAGGTAATTTGATCATCCGGTCAATGGATGGCTGCCAGTTCCAGATTTCTTTTTGCCTTTTTAAAAATATCACGCCTTTATCCCTGGCCGGAGCGGTGATATACATTAACGCATAATCTTCACCTTTGGCCCAACTTTTTATGCTGATTTCACGGGTCCATTTGGGACGTACAATGGTCATTTTCATTTCTGCCGTATTGGTATTCCCCCGGAATTTTTCATCCGCTTTACGTACGATGTCTTTGGCATCCATTTGGGCTGAGGCCACGAAAGGCAAGAAAATGAACAGGCTGAACAGGGTTTTAAACATCTCGCAATTGTTTTTATTGCAACAAATTTATATAAATTTAGTTTACTCTAAATTTTAAATTAGACACATCATAATTTTTTTTTAGACTCCCATTTTATGCGTATCGTTGGTAATTCCTGAAGTACAAAGGCATAGAAATCAGCCATTTCATCCAATTGATTCCGGCGGCCACCTGGCGGGTTAAGCTGAGCCCCTTTTGCAACCATTTTTTGGAAATAATCTAACAGTTGTAATTTTTGTTCGACAATGTTGAAAACAGATTCATCAACTAATTTGTACAGGGTCTTACGTTGACCCGGCTCGGTATAGGGCTGGATAAACCGCATGGCCTCCAAGGTTTTTAAGCTGGCGCTGACCGTGCTTTTACTTGCATGTAATTCTTCTACACAGGTATTAAACGAAACCTCTGCAGTAGGGTAAGTCATGAGCAATCCCATGATGCGGCCACACATGCGGGGAAGGCCGGTTTTTTCGTATATTAAACCCACCTCTTCGATAAAATCCAAAATCTCCCGGTTCAAGGCCATTAAGTTCGTTTAGTTCGGTAAATATAGAACTAAATGTACCAATTGCCAAGGATTTTATCGCTTACTTATAATAATACCCTAAAAACCTTATGCGGGTTTGCCGTAAGATAGAATTTGGTTGAGTATTACAGTGGGTTTCCTTTTCGCTTAAATAAAAAAGAGCCACCTGGCATCAGGCAGCTCTTATCTCTTATGAATCAGTTAGTTTATCTTTTCTTTCGGAAACTCTTGATGATGCGAACTGCTTCGTCTTCTGCTTCAGCATCATCATCACCAAAGGTGATCACAGCAAAAAAATTAGTAGCTGAGGCTGGGTCGATGAATCCCAGGATGACCACCCGGTCACCATCTTTGTAGGCTTCCACAAATGCGCCCTGTAAGCCATTAAGCTGGACCACATCCGCATCATCATATTCTTCCGCTTCGATGGACTCTGCGATGGCTAAAGTATAATCGGCAATGTCTTCGTGACTAATGCTTTTATCTTTAAATGGGAAGATGGAAATTTCCATACCATCCCCTTCTGCTGAGAATTCATCCGCGGTATTCACCACGGGTTTAAAATCGCCAGCCAGAGAGAATACGATTTTGTATTGTGTCCATTCCCAATTCACATAATTTTGGGCATTGACTGCTAAGGCGCTGACGATCAGCACTAAAACAAAGGTCATCCGGTTTATAGCTTTCATAATTAGGTTTTTTAGAATTAATATCTTTATTTGTTTCTGTTTAAAAATAGCTCTTTATTTTAAGTTATCATAAGTTGTAGGTCAACCCCACCAACCAATAATTCTGCAAATCTTTCTTGGCTTTAGCCGCAGTAGTTTCTTGTTTGTTATTTCTAAGACCAAATTCAATGCCAACACCGATTCCTTTGAAAGCATTAAAGGCCACGCTGTTTACCCAGGTATAATTGGATAAATCTACGCCTTTGTAACTGTAAAAGCCGGATAGGTTAGACCGGAAGTTGACCTTGTTCATGATTTTTTTGTTAAAATCAGCCACCACTTTAGCACCTAAGGAAGACTGATAATCATCAGCATCCTCAGCAAAGATGATGTTATAGTTAAGCGGATGGATGACCACTACTAAAGGTGAAATAGGCGTCCATGTAAATCCGGTACCGATGTCTAAAAAACCCGGATTGTTAATATTATTCAACAACGTTGAGCGGTATTCCGCTAATACGGATCCAGCCAGGGACTTGGTGATATTCCTTCCGAACAAAGAGGAGAGGTTAACAAAGTCCGTCACTTGCTCATATTCGCCACTGCCATTGCCTTCAGCATCCAGTTTTTGCCAGCCCAGACCGATGTTACCGGCATTGCGCCAGAAATATTTTTCCTGGATAAGGTTGGCAAACACATTGAAGCTGCCACCAATGTTGATCGCTAATGAGTTGGGATTAGCTTTGGAGACCCAGTTGTCAAATGAAGACAGGTTCCAGCCCACCGTACCAAATGCACCTTTTCTCCAGCCTGGTAATGCATCGATTTTGCCTTGAATAGTGGCTATCTCACCAGCCAACGTGTTGGCCTGAGCTTGTTTTTCAGCTTTCATCGCATTAAGCTCTTCCAACGTCTGTGCTGAGAGTGGAAGAATTAACAGGAATAATCCAAAGAGTACGAATAAATTTTTCATAGTTGATTAGTTAAATTAATTTAGTTTTTTCAAATTTTTTTTGTGAACTAACAGTTTCTCTTTGAGTATTTTACTCATAGGTATATAGACCAGACCCTCGACCGTATCAAGGACCAGAGAAGATTTTTCAATTTCAACGATAGTCCCGGTGATCCCATCTATCGTCACCACATCTCCGGGCACTAATTTATCCTTAGTATAAAATGCTGATAAAAGGTTCCCGACCAAATCTTTCGAGGCCAGGCCATAACCGATGGCAAAAGCTAAAGCTCCGCCGCCAAGCAGGATCATGATATTACCCTGCAAAAAGGTTGTAGATACGCCAGCTTGAGACAATGCCGTGACAAATATATTAATCAACAAAAAATAAAAAACCCCATTAGCTATTATATTAGCGCTGGGCAAATTCAGCGATTGGGCAAACGTGAGTACAAACTTGCGCAGTGCGTCCGCCAACAAGATGCCCACAAAAAGGATAATCAGAGCTACTATTAAGTTCGGAATAAAGCGCAAAAAGTCGGCGAATAACACCGAGATGGCAGCTACCTGGAGTATCTCCGTAGCAATCATAAATACGACAACCAACAGAAAATAATACACGATGGAGGCCATCATTCGAGAGGGCTTAATGTCCAGATTGGCTTTTTGAATAAAGTCAATACTTTGCAGCCGCTCTCCGTATTTATCAATGGGCAGGGTAGCCAAAAATTTGCGCAGGATTTTGGCCAAAAGCTTTGCCAAAAGGATGCCAAAAATCAGTACCACTATAGCCATCACCAGCCTAGGCAACACCTGGGCAAACTGATTTAAAAATTCGGTCACAATGGGGAAATCCATAATAGTTTAATTGCTTTAAATGGTATTTGGGGGATTGCGATGCGATTGTTTATGCTCAGCGTCCGTGCCTCGGGTAGCTGTGATAAACAACTTCAAAACTTTGGGAAAATAAACTTCCACAATATCACCCCAAAAACGGAATAAAGATACATTACGATGTAGATTTTGTCCAATGCGTGGTGGCAATGGTCCGTATTGATTGGTAACCTCTTGTTCGAGTTGTTTAAAAGGATTTTGATCTGACATAAGATTATCAATTTACAAGTTTAATCTGAATATATTTCCTGATATAGTTTCATAAATTTTTCTTTAATCCGCTTCAACTGCATTTTAACCGCGCTTTCGGTTTTATTTTGAATTTCAGCAATTTCTTTGATGCTGGTGTCATCCTGGTATTTCATCAGCAACATGGTTTGTTCCATGACGGGAAGCAGACTAAAGATGTGTTTAAACCGGTCGTATTGGAGTTCAAACAACACGCTGTCCGCTATTTCCGCTTGGTCAGCACGGTGGGGGATTTTGTCCTCAGTTTCCAGGGCGACTTTTTGGGTTTTGCGTATTTGATCTATACAAAAGTTATAAGTTACTGTATAAATCCAGGTTGAAAAACTGGACCGGTGAGAAAAAGAACTTAGTGTCGTCAGCACTTTCATAAAGATCTCTTGCACCGCATCCTGAGCTAAATATTCATCTTTTAACAAAGAAATGCACTTAGCATATACTTTGGGTGAATACTTATGGTACAGAATATCAAAATAGTCATCCCTTTGGGTTTCCAAATAAAGTTTCACAACCTCTTCATCACTGCGTGTATTTACACTATTTTTAGCCAAGGGACTAAAAGTTTGACTATTTTCAACCGTGAATTTTAGACGGCAGATTTCGCCAAAAGATACATGTTTTAATCTTTTTATGTATAAAATACTAATTTTTATTTCGTTACTGGCTACGTTACCTCTGTTAGGACAGGACGATGAAGCCTTTTATATCAAAAAAATTTATAATTCCACCCTCACCGAGGGTCAGGCGTACGACTGGCTGGAATATGTGTGTCACCGGATAGGACCTCGGCTGAGTGGTACTCCTCAGGCTGCTGCTGCCGTTGAATACACCCGGCAAATGTTAGACACTTTAGGCTTGGATAGAGTGTGGTTACAGCCTGTTGAAGTTCCGCACTGGGATCGGGGAGAACCGGAACAGGTGCGCATTGTAAACTCTTCCGTCATCGGCACACAGATCCTGAAAGCCGTTGCTCTTGGTAATAGCGTAGGTACCGGCCCGCAAGGGATCACTGCCGAAGTGGTTCGGGTTAATGGATTAAAGGAAGTCGAGGAACTTGGAACTGCCGGGATAAAAGGAAAAATAGTGTTCTACAACCGGGCTTTTGACCAGACTCATATTAGCACCGGACATGCTTATGGAGGAGCAGTAGACCAGCGGGGCTCCGGGCCATCTAAAGCCGCTCAATACGGGGCTCTAGCCGTGATTGTCCGTTCCATGTCCAGTGTACTGGATGATATACCACATTCAGGGGCTTTAGTCTATAGCCCTGACCAACCACAGATTCCTGCGGTAGCCATTAGTACTAAAGGGGCAAATTTATTATCCAGCCTGCTCGATCAGGAAAAGACCAGAGTGTATATCCGCACCACCTCCCGCATGTTAAAACCTAAACCCTCTTATAACGTTATCGGCGAAATCAAAGGCAACAAATATCCGGAAGAAATTATCCTGGTAGGCGGTCATCTAGATTCCTGGGATCTTGGCCAAGGAGCCCACGATGACGGCACCGGTTGCGTTCAATCTATGGAGGTACTCCGCCAAATCAGGAAAATAGGTTATGTTCCTCAACGCACCATTCGCTGTGTATTGTTTATGAATGAAGAAAACGGACTTAAAGGAGGGCTCGAATATGCTCAAAAGTCTAATCTAAATAAAGAATATCACTTTGCAGCGATAGAGTCCGATGCCGGAGGGTTTACTCCCCGGGGTTTTGGCATTGGAGGAGAGAGTGCCGATCAGGAAGTACGCCTTAAACTAATCATGAACTGGTCCAACCTGCTCGAACCATATGGCCTGACCTTAACCAAAGGTGGAGGCGGTGCCGATATCGGCCCACTCAAGAGCCAAAAAGGTTTCCTAATTGGTTTTACTCCTGACTCTCAACGGTATTTTGACATTCATCATACGGCTGAAGATACATTTGATAAAGTGAATAAACGGGAATTGCACCTGGGCGCAGCAGCCATGACCGCCTTGGTTTATTTGCTGGACAAATATGGGGTTGGTCATGCCGACAAATGATCATAGAATCACCATAGAGGGATTAAATTTCAGAAGGTATATCTCCCATCGCCGGATTCAAAAGCGTCTAACTGACCTAGCACACTGGGTAGACCACTCTTATGCTGCTGACGAACCGCTGGTATTATTGGCCGTGCTCAGTGGATCTTTTCGGATTGCAGCAGACCTGGTAACTAAACTGCGGCGACCGGTTTTTATAGAATTTATCCGCGCCAAATCTTATGACGGGCTGAATAGCAGTGGTGAGGTATCCTGGCAGTTACCAGCACAGTTGGACCTGGCCGGCAAACATGTCTTGGTCATTGAAGACATCATAGATAGTGGCTTGACGATGCATGAATTGATTCTTAAGTTAAATTCTATTCATTGCCTTTCGATAAAAGTAGCCACCCTTTTATTAAAAAAAGATTGTCTAAAGCACGCTGTACCTGAAGACTGGGTAGGTTTTTATATCCCAGACTTGTTCGTGATAGGTTATGGCTTGGACTTAAACGGGCGCGCCCGTGAGTTGAACGATATATACCAGCTGGCATGATCTTGAAGATAGCATTGGTAATCATCGTTATATATGTTTTAGGGTGTTTGCTGTTTTATTTTTTGCAACATTATTTTTTTTTCCGTCCTGAGATTCTTCCCTCGACTTTTAAGTATGAATACCCCTTTCCCTTTGAAGAAATACATTTCAAAATGGAAGACGGCGGGAGTATTAACGGTATTTATTTTCGAGTCCCCAACGCTTTGGGGGTAGTGTATTACCTAAAAGGGAATTCGAAGAGCATCAAGGGGTGGGGTAAATTTGCCAAAGATTACCTTAGTCTGGGTTATGATTTTTTTATGATGGATTATCGCGGTTTTGGCAAAAGCAGAGGCCGCCGGACAGAAAATATTCTCTACAGCGATGCTCAACATATGTATAAATGGTTGGCATCCCAATATCCCGAGAAAAAAATCGTGGTTATTGGCCGTTCCTATGGCACCGGCATTGCTGCTCGTATAGCGAGTTGGAATAACCCTAAACTGGTGTTGCTGGACAGCCCCTATTTCAGTTTTTTACATCTTATCCAACATTATGGTTTTTTATTACCCGTAAAACTTTTGTTGCGTTATCGACTGCGGACTGATCAGTTTATCCATCAGATATCTTGCCCGGTATATTTGATACATGGGGATAAAGACCGGCTTATACCCTACAACATGAGCAAACAACTGGTCGCCTTACGCCCCGATCATATTAAGTTAATTACGATCAAAGGAGGTGGGCATAACAATTTACCGGATTATCCTTCTTTTCATGAGGCGTTGTATGCGTTGTTAGTTCAGCATTCTAATTCCTAGAGCTCCCCTTATCATAAAAAAATGCGGTTACCTACTTGAATAAAATTAATAATCGCTTTACATTTGCACTCTCTTTGACCCATGGTGTAACGGTAGCACATCAGATTTTGGTTCTGCTTGTTAAGGTTCGAATCCTTATGGGTCAACAAAAAACCTGGACATCCGTTCGGGTTTTTTTATTTTACCAACTTGATTACCATACTTTTAGCCATGTTTCAAGAGCCGATATTTATCCAAGATGATCAACTGTTGACAAGCCTGAATTACCCCGAGCTGATCCATGCCCTGGCTCAGGGTTTTAATCAGGAGATCACCGTACCCACCCGTCATCACTATGAGTTGCATAAGGGTTATGCATCTACCTTATTATTGATGCCAGCCTGGTTTAACGGGACACTTGGCGGAGTAAAAATGGTAACCATATTTCCGTATAATCACCAGAAAGGGCTACCTACCATCCAAGGTATTTATACGGTTTTTAACGCTCAGGACGGACGCATCCTGGCTCAAATGGATGCCAAAAAGTTAACCAACCTGCGTACCGCTGCTACTTCAGCTCTCGCAGCCCGCTTTTTAGCCCGGGAGAATGCGCAGACCCTATTGGTGATGGGGACGGGAACTTTGGCGCCCGAATTGGTCAAAGCCCACTGCTCTATACGTCCCATCAGGGACATCTTCGTATGGGGGCGAAACCCTGAACATCAGGACGCCTTAGTACATAAATTATCAAAAGAAATAGCTATTCCAGTACATGGTGTCCAAGACATTAAACAGGCCGCCCTGGAGGCAGACCTCATCACCTGTGCTACTATGAGCGAGCAACCCATTCTTGAGGGGAAATGGGTCAGGCCAGGTACCCATATAGACCTCGTAGGATCTTATAAACCCCATTTGCGGGAAGCTGATGACGATTTGATTCAAAAATCATCAGTATTTGTGGATACAATAGAGGGTGCCAGCCAGGAAAGCGGTGATTTGGCTCTTCCTTTGGCGGCAGGAGTCATTAAGCTCACCGACCTGAAAGGAACCATCTTTGGACTTTGCCGGGGAGAACACCGGGCCAGGCAAAATGAAAAAGAAATCACCGTATTCAAATCCGTAGGACACGCTGCGGAAGACCTCATCGCGGCGCAACTGTTAATGACTAAATTGAATATAATATGATCACCTTTTCACCTCTACGCCATACGGACCCAACCGTGATATGCACGTTGGATATGCATACCGGAGGCGAACCGGTGCGGGTTATCACCTCTGGTTTTCCTGGGCCGCAGGGTTCCAACGTTTTGGAAAGGCGGCGCTGGGTGATGAATCATGCTGATGACTACCGGAAAATGTTGATGTGGGAGCCTCGGGGCCATGCCGACATGTACGGGTGCCTGATTACGCCTCCCAATGATTCTGGAGCGGACTTCGGGGTCATTTTTATGCATAATGAAGGGTACAGCACCATGTGTGGTCACGCCATTATTGCCCTGGCCAAGCTGGCAGTGCTGCAAGGTTGGGTATCC
>JAYRWN010000136.1:0-4868 GCA_041917975.1 Saprospiraceae bacterium
AATCCGGCAGATCGCGAGTAGGGTCATACGGTGTGGATAAATCCAGATGTTTAGGTTTATCAGCCTGGTCTTCCATTTCATTGGTCACTTCCTGTAAATTCTCCAGGTGGTCTAAATCGGCCAGCAGATCGGATTCTTCCAGTTCCAGGTCGGGTCTTTGAGCGGATTTTTCCTGTGCCGGGTTTACCGCCGCACTGGTTACTTCAAAGAGTTGGTCCACGTCACTCTTGGATGCACCTTTACCGGGCTGATTCGCCGTTGGTATCACAAATTCCAATTGACCATACTTATTATAATGTGGCAATTCGGTATCCACTTCCGGCTGAATCTCTCCGGTTTTAGGAGCGGTGTAAAAACTGGGTTTTTCCATTTTTGGCTCTGGGGTTCCGCCACCTCCGGCCATAGCCATCACCGGCCGGTGGAACGGCCAATATTTGTGCCAATCTATGCCGGCAAAATTTGGATTTAGTGACCAGACCATGATCACCAGGATGACCAGGAGCAGCAGAGCGTATAATCCAACTTCTCCGACGAAGTTGCCGATATAATGAGTAATGGCTTCACCGATGGCTCCGCCCCAGGGAAAAGCGGTACGAATAAAAAAGGCTTCAAAAAATACCGCCAAATAAATAATTAAGGCCAGAACATAGGCAAAGTGAGCGGTCAGGCTGCGGCCTTTGATCCCCGAGAGCCAGCGCCAGCCAAGTCTAAACACGAAGGGTAAAAACAGAAATGAGGCCATGCCAAAGCCCCAGTAGATAAAAAAACTGGCGGCAATGGCGCCCAGGCGGCCACACCAGTTTTGCAGAATAATCTGATTGTCCCAAAAGGTAGACCAGGTAAAACCAAACACCTGGTCCTGGTCTTCTTTCCATTGAAAGATGTATGAAATAAAAGCTAAAGTCAGGTAGACTCCGGCAAATAATAACAACACTCCAGCTATTTTTCGGGTCCTTTCATCCAACCACCAGCTTTTTTTGCCATTTTTGGTCCCGTTTTTCTTCGTTTCAGCCACTTTCGCCATGCCTATTTTCTTAATATTAAATAAAAATGATAAGTGTTTAGGCTGCAAATATAGTAATATACACATATCATTATAATGTAATATAAAATATTTTAAAAAAGTCTGCTGAAAACCTCCAGGTAAAGATCTTTTGGTGGCTGGTGCATTTTTACGGGGGGCTTTTTGTACTTTTTTTGCCGTTCGTCGATAAAAATGGTTGTTTTAACCCATTTTTTCGTCAACTCATATAGTACCTTTAAAAAATAGGTACTATGTATTGCAAAGTACTTGACCGTGCATTATCTTTGAGCCTATGAAACTCGAAAATACACAAGCACAAATGCGTAAAGGTGTACTGGAACTGTGTATACTCTCCATCATCCGTGGAGAAGGTGAAGCTTACCCTTCGGATATCATTGGTAAACTGAAGGAATCTCATCTGATCATTGTAGAAGGAACCCTTTACCCCTTACTAACCCGCCTCAAGAATGCTGGTTTGGTCAGTTATACGTGGAAAGAATCGTCCAGTGGACCTCCCCGTAAATACTTCCAAATCACCACCCAGGGCCAGAATTTTCTGGGAGGTTTGATAGAGGGTTGGAATAGTCTGGTGCAAGCTGTAAATTACTCGATACAAAATCAAGCGCAAAATGAACAAAATCATTAACATTAATTTAGGTGGATTTCCGTTTGTTGTGGATGAGGAAGCTTTTGATCATCTTCAGCGTTACCTCAAAGCATTAACCCGCCATTTTTCTCATTCGGAAGGCTGTGAAGAGATCATCTCTGACATCGAAAACCGGATGGCCGAATTGTTCAATGAGCGTTTGGGCGTGAGAAAAATCGTGACTCTCGCAGATGTGCAGGAAACCATTAAAATCATGGGGCGTCCGGAAGATTTCCAAGGGGATATTTTGGAAGATGAGCCGTTAACTCAGGACACTTTCTTCGATAGTGAGCCAAAAACCACGTTCAAGGGTGGCTCGCAATACCGCACTGGCAAACGCCTATTCCGCAATAAAGATGAAAAAGTTATTGCCGGTGTTTGCTCCGGTATCGCCGCTTACTTCGGTATCGAAGACCCGGTGTGGGTGCGCATCGCTTTTGTCCTGGCTACCATCACCGGCGGTTTCGGTGTGCTGGCTTATCTTATCCTCGCCGCCATTGTTCCCCCGGCTAAATCAGCCGCCGACCGGTTGAGTATGCGTGGTGAACCGATCAATGTATCCAGCATTGCCAAACAAGTGGAAGAAGAAATCAATAGCCTCTCCGATACTTTGGCTGACTTGGGAAACCAGATCAGCGGGAAAAAAAAAATTCAGAAAATGAAGGAGAAGATCGAAATGCCCTTAAGGAGGGGATTCATGTACTAGGGGATGTGATCCTTTCAGTGATCGGGTTTATTAAAAAAGTATTCCGCCCGCTCATCGTTGTACTCAGCATCATTATTATCATCTTTCTGGCTTTATCTTGGATAGGGATTATTGTCTCATTTTTCTACACCTTTCCTTTTGCCGAATATTTTATCCCGGGGTCTAACCTCATCAGTTCTTTGGCCGCACTTAGCTTTTATCTGCTGATTGCCATCCCGATCAGTTTGCTGATCATGACTTTTGTGCGTATCATAAACCGTCAACGGTTGCATCCCAATATCCGCAACGGCATCGTATTATTTGGTATTGGTAATATGATTTTTCTGTCCTTTCTGGGTTCGCGGATCTTCCGCCATTTTAACCAGCAACATGAAAAAGTAGAAATTCTGGGTCAACTTGAACCCGCCATGATTAAGTTGAATTCCCGCTCCCTTCCGGAGGAAAAAAGTTTAATGCAGTTGGGCGATTTACAGTTGACCAAGGAGGCTTTAATTAGTAATGAAGTTGATGTGCGCATTACTAAAACCGATGGCCCGCAAGCGGAAATAGTGCGGATTGTCTCAGCTCGCGGTGAAAGCAACGCTGATGCTCTGAAATACACCAATGATATTGTGCATCATGTCACTCTGGAGCAAGGCGTGGTTAATTACGACCATGCTTTTAAAATTCCTCAAGGGAGTAAATGGCGCAACCAACACATCACTCTGGAAATCCGGCTCCCGGTGAATGGAACCATTAGTTTTCCCTACGAGTGGAAAATTAATGCTCCCATATTGAATGAAGATCATCCGCAATTTGGTCAAACCAATCAGTGGAAGATGGATGCCGAGGGTCACTTGATTTGTCTGGATTGTCCTCCACCCGGCAAAGAAGACCTGTTACAAAAAGAACCAGACGTACAACAATAAAAACCATTCATACTCAACGTGATTAAAATTTTCATCAAGGAGCAATGAGTCATCGGATTCATTGCTCCTTTTTGATTAGCGCGTAAGTCTATCTATTGACTATTGCACGTAAAGTTTCCGTTTTGTTTAACGGCTGTTTACTTTTGCAGCTATGGGATGGAAATCTACTTTGGTCAAGCCATTTGCTCGCTACATCGCCCGGCAAACTTCCGTCGATAGTATGAAAGCGGTGGCGGACCAGCAAAACTGGATGCACAAGCTGCTCATACGGGCTAATCAGACTACCTTTGGGCAAGAGCATAATTTCCTAAAAATCAAGACGCATCAGGATTTCGTCCAAGCCATTCCGGTGCGGGACTATGAAGGTTTGCGGCCCTATTTTGATCAGGTCAAAGAAGGTCAACCAGATGTTCTGTGGCCGGGTAAGCCGGTATATTTAGCCAAGACTTCAGGTACCACTTCCGGCGTAAAATACATCCCTATTACTAAGGAAAGTTTGCCCAACCATTTTGAAACTGCCCGTAATGCCGTCTTTTGTTACGCCAGCCACGCCAACCATTTTAATTACCTGGATGGCAAATTGATGTTTTTTTCCGGTTCTCCGGAGCTGGAGACCAAACACGGCATTTTTGTAGGGCGCTTGTCTGGTATTGTGAATCATCAGATTCCCCGCTGGCTTCAGGGCAATAAGCTGCCCAGTTGGGAGGTCAATTGCATCAGCGATTGGGAAACTAAAGTGGAAGCCATGGTTACAGAAGCTCTGAGCACCGACCTGCGTTTGATCGGGGGAATTCCGCCCTGGGTGCAGATGTTTTACGAACGTTTGTTAGCCCGCACCGGAAAGGACACCGTAAAAGAGGTATTTCCTCATTACAGTGTCTTCGTCTATGGTGGTGTGAATTATGCGCCTTACCGCGATTTATTGCGCAGATATGTAGGCAAAGACCTGCATACTGTAGAGACTTATCCGGCATCAGAAGGATTCATTGCTTTTCAAGACCGGCCAGGTGATCAGGGGTTATTATTAAATACCAATTCTGGCATTTTTTACGAATTTATCCCTCTCGAAGAAATCCATAAATCTGCACCGCGCCGGCTCACCTTAGCGCAAGTGGAAACCGGCGTGCAATACGCCCTTATCCTTAACACCAACGCCGGATTGTGGGGGTATAACATTGGGGACACGGTGGAGTTTACCCAGCTGAACCCCTATTATCTAAGAGTAACGGGACGGGTAAAACATTTTATTTCCGCGTTTGGCGAACATGTGATCGGTAAAGAGGTGGAAGAAGCGCTAAAACAAACCGTGGCCATGATGCCGGCGGACATTATTGAATTTTCTGTCGCCCCGCAAGTCAATCCCGGAGGAGGAGAATTGCCTTATCACGAATGGTTTATCGAATTTGGTGATCTCAAACCAGACCTGGATGAATTTGCCCGCCACCTGGATCAACATATGCAGGCCCAAAATATTTATTACCGCGATTTGATTACCGGGAAAATATTGCGCCCTTTAGTTATTCGATCCTTACCTCTACATAGTTTTCGTGAATACATGAAATCCATCGGTAAACTCGGTGAACA
>JAYRWN010000137.1:0-26188 GCA_041917975.1 Saprospiraceae bacterium
CCGAATTCGGTCCACTTGGATTTATTTTGAATTAAGCCCGGCTTATCAAATCCAAAGCCGTAGTCAAAACCCAGCAGACCAAACATGGGTAGGAATACCCTTAAGCCACCTCCGGCAGAACGGCGCAGATCGAAAGGATTGTAGTTTTTACCTCCGATCCAGGAATTACCTCCATCCAAAAAGGTCAACAAAAAGATGGTCGAATTCTGTTGTAAAGAAAGCGGATAACGCAGTTCCAGCGAAAATTTGTTAAAAATATTACCACCGCCTAATCCATTGTTAGGTCCGATATCTTCCACTTCATAACCTCTTAAGGCAATAATATCTCTCCCGGTGATACCAATAGTCTGATTGGACAAACCGTCTCCACCTAATTCATACCGCTCAAACGGAGATAAACCTACCGCTCGATTGTACGTGCCGAGAAATCCCATCTTGGCCGAAGCCTTGAAGACCAGTTTCTCGATTAACGATGCGTACCATTCGAAATCAATGCGCCACTTATGGTATTCCAACCATTTAAAACGCTCCTGGACACTTAGCTCACCATAATCCGTATTTCGGCGGAATAAGGAATACGGTGGAGTGAATTGACCAGCCAAACTGATTCTCGCTCCGGACTTAGGATACGTGGGCTCATACACCGTGGACCGTGAAATGGTAGCTTTTAAACTAATGTTATTAAACGAACCATTGGATACTGCTGCTCCTTCGTAGACGAATCCGCCACCACTGCGCGCAGAATAATCTTCCAGACGAATATTTTCACCGGTGAGGGTAAGGTTGAACAAAAAATTGTCATCCGGCCAGCGCATGATGGAACCCAGACCGGCAAATAATCTGCCGATACCAAGCTTGCCGAAGTCGAACAAGGTCTGATCAAAAGAGGTATAATATCCACCTAAAGTAAAGTTGTTGGGTCTACGCCCCCCTAACCAGGGTTCCGAAAAAGAAAAATTATAGGATTGAAAGAATTTACTATTGGTTTGGGCACGGATACTGAGTTTTTGCCCGTCCCCTTTAGGAAGAGGGTGCCAGGCTGCCCGGTTCTTAACATTCCGCAAAGAAAAGTTATTAAACTGAAAGCCCAGGGTTCCGATTACCCCGCTATAACCACCCCACCCGGCAGAAAGCTCCAACTGGTCGGAAGGTCTTTCTTCTACCGTATAAGTGATGTCTACCGTAGCCCGTTCCTGATTGACATCCGTGCCGATGTCTATTTTTTCGGGGTCGAAGAATCCTAGTCCAATAATGGTTCTTTGCGAGCGGATAATGTCCGATCGGCTGAACTTAGCGCCCGGTCGGGTGAATACCTCCCGGCGAATGACGTGCTCATGGGTGATGGTGTTACCTTTGACCAGGACTTTATCAATGGTGGCTTTCGGACCTTCATAGATGCGCATTTCAATGTCGATGGAGTCGTTATCCACCGCTACTTCGATGGGGTCGATGCGAAAGAACAAGTAGCCATCATCTAAATATAAAGAGCTGACATCCCGGCCATCCGGAGAATAGCTGATGCGCTGATCCAACAATTCTTTATTATAGACATCTCCTTTTTCTATGCCCAGATAAGTGCGCAGGGTTTTTTCGTCATGAATGGTGTTTCCTTTCCAGGTGATGTGCCGGTAGAAATATTGTTTGCCCTCTTCCAGGTTAATTTTAATAAACAGTTTCCCTTCCTCATCGCGCCACACACTATCGGTTATGATTTTGGCATCCCGGTAGCCGATGGTATTGTAGTAGTCGATCAAGGCTATTTTATCTTCATCCAGCTCCTTACGCACCAGCCTGGACTTGGCAAAAAGCTTAGACTTACGGTGGATTTTGTCCATTTTCCGCCGCAGTTTTTTATCCTTGACCGCATCATTACCGGCAAAAACGATGTCTTCTATTTTTACCTTTTCTTTGCGATCAATATGGAAGGTGAGGTTTTTTGAATTGAGCTTAGGGTTATCATCCTCTTCAGTGATGGTGACATCCACATCCAGAAAACCCTTTTCGACAAAATATTTTTTAATCGTATTGACCGCATTCTGGCGGGTGTTGGTGGTGATCGAACTCCCTTTGATGAGGAAGGGTTTCAGGACTTCATTAAGGCTTTCGTGGGATGATTTACGGATGCCTACAAAATTCCACTTAGAAAGCCGGGGTCGCTCGGTGACCCGGATGGTTATAAATACCACCTGACCTTCTTCCCGGGTTTTGACCATGGAAATGGCGGTGAAAAGATTGAGTTTCCACAGTTTTGTAACCGCTTTGGAAAACTTTTCACTGGGGATAACGATCTTGTCACCTACACGCAAACCGCTGATACTCAGGATGGCATTTTCATCCGTGAAGTTAGCGCCTTCAATGGCTACACCTCCTATCTCATATTCTTTAGGTGTGTCATAATCTACGGCTTGATGATCCTGGGCCGTCAGGTTTATCACCCAGCATACCCAGGCTATTGTAAGCAGACTTGTCGACCGAAGATTCATCCTAATATTTTGAAAATCATTCAAAAAACGATGCAAAAGTAGTATTCGTTACGTAATTTGACTATTATCGGTGACCTTAAAAATAATTTAACGTTTTAATGTGCAGCTATTTATTGCTGAAAGCATATGTTTTGGCTGCGGAGATGATATCCCGCCCTTCGAGAATAGGTTTAGGAAAACCATGTCTGGAAACCTGGATCATGGCCTGGCCGATTTCGGAAAGTTTGACAAAACTTTGGGGAAATAAAGCCCGCCCAATGGGGAAAAACCATAATACATATTTGTAAAAAGGCAGAACGTTTTTTAGCCCTTTGATAGGTTTGATAAACCCCGGGCGAAAGGCGAAGACCTGCTTAAAAGGCAGTTTAATTAGCGCGTTTTCAGTTTGGCCTTTGACACGGGCCCACCTTATACGACCCAGTTCGCTGCTATCTGTTCCGGCCCCTGATACATAACAAAATGTCATAGCGGGGTTGGCTTCACGCAAGGTTTCTGCTACATGTAAAGTCAGCGTGTAGGTGTAACGGAAGTATTCAGCTTCAGATAAATTGATTGATGAAACACCAAGGCAGAAAAAACAGGCATCATAGCCGTGTAAATTTGCGGATATAGGGTTAAAATTTAGAAAATCCTGGTGGATTAGTTCTTCCAATTTGGGATGGTTTAGCCCTAAAGATTTTCGGGTGATGATTAATACTTTTTCTATACCCTCGTCCTGCAGGCAGGTGTGTAACACGCCCTCACCCACCATACCGGTTGCGCCAGTGATGATAACACGCATAGTTTCGGTTTGATGTGATCAAAATAGGGCATTATTTTGTACAAATGCAATGGAAACCCGATTAATCGTTTCCGAATTGGCGATTTATCTGCCTAGGTCTTATTACCTTTGTCTGGAGTTTTTTATATTATGGATACTCGGGAAACGGCACGAAAAGTAGCCATTGTTACCGGCGCCTCATCAGGCATTGGTGAAGCTTTAGCCTGGCAGCTGGCCAAGACGGGATACCATGTGGTACTTGCAGCCAGGAATGAAGAAAAACTTCGCCGTATGGCCAAGGAATTGGTCACATTTGGCTGTGGGGCATGGGTAGTAAAAACCGATGTGAGTGTGGAAGAGGATTGTCGCCGGCTTGTTCATGAAACTATAGAGCAGTTTGGGCGCATTGATGTGCTTATTAATAACGCGGGAGTTTCTATGCGGGCCTTATTTAAGGATGTTACCCTTGACGTGTTAAGGAAACTTATGGACGTTAACTTTTGGGGAACCGTATATTGTACGAAATATGCGTTGCCCTATTTATTGTCTAACAAAGGTTCTCTGGTGGGTATTTCATCCATCGCCGGCAGAAAAGGACTACCCGGTCGGTCTGGTTATGCGGCGTCAAAATTTGCTATGGAAGGCTTTATGCAAACTATCCGCATCGAACATTTACCGGATGGTTTACATGTTATGGTGGTTTGCCCTGGATTTACCTCGTCCAATATTCGTTTCACTGCATTAAATGCGGCAGGAGAAGCACAAGCCGAAAGTCCCCGCGATGAAAGTAAAATGATGTCTCCCGAAGCTGTAGCTTATGAAATTGTAGAAGCGCTGCAGCAGCGCAAACGCGATCTGGTGTTGACCCGTTTGGGCAAATTGACCGTGTGGTTGAATAAGTTTTTTCCAGTCTGGGCGGATCGTCAGGTATTTAAAGTGATGGCGAAGGAGCCCAAATCTCCGATTTAATCAAAATATATTTTCAATTTATAAAAATCAATAAATGTATACAGTAAGATATAGTGACATAGCCAACATGATCGACCATTCGTTGCTCAAACCCAATCTTACGGATCAAGACATTAAGACCGGGTGTGGCATTGCTGCTGAGTGGGGTGCGGCTTCTGTGTGTGTACGGCCGAGTGATGTTATTCTTGCCGAAAAACTCCTGCGTCATGAACCGGTGGTGGTATCTACGGTTATTGGTTTTCCACATGGCGCCCATACGACGGAAATAAAGCTGGCCGAATGCCGCCAAGCAATAGATCAGGGTGCCAAGGAACTGGATGCCGTGATAAACATTGGTAAAATGAAAAGCGGTGATCAGAATTACGTGGAGGATGAATTACACAAAATGACAGCATTTATTCATGCTCAGGATGTGAAGATCAAGGTTATCTTCGAAAATTGTTATCTGACTAAAGAAGAAATAATAGCGCTTTGCGAAATGTGTAACCGCTGTGGGGCGGATTGGGTCAAAACGTCTACTGGTTATGGCACTAGCGGAGCTACCGAAGATGACATTATTCTGATGCGTCAACACGCCTTGCCAGCCATTCAGGTCAAAGCAGCTGGGGGAGTACGTACGCTTGAAAAGGCCATCATTATGAAAACACTTGGCTGCACGCGTATTGGAGCTACAGCCACCGTGGATATCCTCACGCCTTTACTGGACACCCGGAGTTAATTACAATGTTTTCGTGCGACCGCCATCCACAGGCAGATTGATGCCGGTGATGTACGAGGCTGCTGGTGAGGCTAAAAAACCCACCGCCTGGCCTAGTTCTTCTGCCCGACCAAACCGCCCCATAGGGATCTCAGAAATCATGGCTCTTTCAACGTCCTGGATGGTTGTACCGGTTGCTTGAGCTTTATTTTGGATGAGGCTATTTAACCGGTCTGTCCTGGTCATACCAGGAAGAACGTTATTGACAGTAATGTTGTCGGCTGCTAATTCGTTGGACAAGCTCTTTGCCCAACTAGCCATAGCCCCGCGAATGGTGTTGGAAACGCCCAATCCAGGGATAGGAGTTTTTACTGAAACGGAAATAATGTTGATAATGCGGCCATAATTGGCATGCCGCATACCCGGCACAACGGCTTGAACCAATAGTTGACCACATAAGATATGTTGTCTGAAAGCTAATTCGAAAGCCTCGGGAGCGGCGTGCAGTGTGTCACCGCTGGGAGGGCCGCCGGTGTTATTGATTAAAATATGGATGATATTTTTTATTCCAAGCAGGGTAATAATTTTGCGATGTACATCGGCCGGGTCGGCAAAATCAGCCACCAGATAATCGTGATTCTGACCGGCATGGCGCGGTAGTTTTTGCAACAAATCCACCATCAACTCTTCTGAGCGCGACACTAAAGTTACCGAGGCACCTAAATGTGCTAAAACTTGCGCGCTGGCCCAACCCAAACCTTTTGACCCGCCACCCACTAAAGCATTTTTTCCGCTTAATGATAAATCCATCATTGGCTGTAGTTTTGAAACTTAAATTTGACTTTTATGTGAAGATAATCCTAATTATGCTGACGATTTTTTAATACCCTTCAGGAACAGATAAAATCTATTTTTGTGCTTACATGTAAATTTATATGGCCGGCACTAAAGTGTTCTTTGCTTCGGACTTTCACTTAGGCGCTCCTGATCGGGAAAGCAGCAAAGAGCGTGAAAAAATAATTTTACGATGGTTGGATCACATCGCCCCGGAGGCTAATCGCATTTATCTGGTGGGAGATTTATTTGATTTTTGGTTTGAATACCGTTCTGTCGTACCTCGTGGGTTTGTCCGATTTTTAGGTAAGTTGGCTGAATTGCGTGATGGTGGTATTGACCTACAGGTATTCAGCGGTAATCATGATATGTGGTTAAAAAAATATTTCCCTGAGGAATTAGGAATTCCAGTATATCATCAGCCAATCACCACGCGTATCGGCATGCACACATTTTTCATCGGCCATGGCGATGGTCTTGGCCCTGGTGACCACGGATATAAATTCATAAAACACGTTTTTGCCAATCCGGTCTGCCAATGGTTGTTTGCCCGGTTACACCCCAATTTTGCATTTTTTTTAGCCGATTTCTGGTCTTCAAAAAGTCGGTCTCACCGCGATGATGTGGAGTTTTTAGGTAGGGACAAAGAGTGGTTAATTAGCTACTGTGAATCTATTTTGCAGACTAATCCAGCCGATTTTTATCTATTCGGCCACCGACATCTGCCTATTGATTTTCTGTTGAGCAACGGACGTAGTCGTTACCTCAATCTAGGGGATTGGATCAATTACCGAAGCTATGCAGAATATGATGGACAGGAATTGACCGTTCAATTTTATGGGCAAACCCGCGGAGTTATCCATGGTTAAGAGCTTGCGTCTTAGATGGTCATGATGTCTTTTTCTTTGGCCTCCACCAATTTATTGATCTTCTCGCCATAATCGTTGATTAAGTCCTGGATTTTACTTTCCAGTTTTTTTCCAGCATCTTCGGATAGACCATCTTTTACCGATTTTTTGATAAGGTCCAAGGCTTTATGGCGCTCGCTGCGCAGACCCACCTTAGTATCCTCGCCTAAGCCTTTCGCATGTTTTACATATTCTTTGCGTCTTTCTTCCGTAAGAGGTGGAATGGATAAGCGGATGATTTCGCCATCATTTTGAGGTGTAAGACCAATGTTGGCGGCAAAGATGGCGTGCTCAATGGCCGAGATAGCCGACCTGTCCCACGGTTGAATGGTAATCGTGCGTGAGTCCCCAAGTCCAATATTTGCTATCTGGGCTATTGGCATCTGCCCACCGTAATATTCTACTATTATACCTTCCAGCATGCCTGTGGATGCCTTACCTGTGCGCACTTTACCCAGCTCTTTTTTTAAATGTTCCAGGCTGCGGTCAAAATGATCATGGATTTCGTGAAGGACGGTATCAATATTTATATACATAGCTAGTGCATTTTATGAAACAGTAAAAATAGTAAAGGCCGGCTTAATAGAAAAGCCGACCTGTAATGTATCTTTAATAGTGGTTTAATCGTTAGAGCTTCCCGCAAATCTCAATACAAAATACAATAAAGTAACCAGAGCACCTAATGCCGCGACCACATAGGTCATGGCGGCCCATTTTAAGGCATCTTTAGCACCGTAATATTCATGATCACTGGCCGCTACCTGACTTTTATCCAGCCACACCAAGGCGCGCTTAGACGCGTCAAATTCTACTGGCAGGGTTACTAAAGAAAATAACGTCGTAAAGGCCAACGCACCGATGAAAATCATCATAAATACGGAACTACCGGTAGTGGCGATTCCGCCTAAGGCAAAGATGAACAACCACTGCTGAGCCATGTTGGCAAAGTTAACGACCGGCACCAAATTGGACCGCAAGTTTAACCAGGCATAAGCGGTGTTATGTTGAACGGCATGGCCACATTCATGGGCAGCGACTGCTGCCGCAGCTACATGACGACCGTGATAAACATCTGGACTCAACGTGACCGTTTTGTTGGCAGGATTATAATGATCTGATAAAAAACCTTGCCCTTCCCTAACCTGGACATCATGGATGCCGTAGTCCCTTAACATTTTTTGTGCAATCTCACCTCCACTCAATCCAGTGGAGGTTGGTACCAGGCTATAGGTTTTGAATTTTCCTTTTAGGCGTGAACTCATTACAAAACCTAAAATAGCGAAGACCCCGAGAATTAAATAATAACCAATCATAGTTCTATTTTAAATTTTTATTTGATTACAACAACAAACTTAAGCAATTCGTTCGCATCCCATAAATGGAATTAAAACTTGGGGTATTTGTATACCATCAGGTTCCTGATACAATTCCAATATGGCTGCTACTATTCGGGCTAAAGCCAAGGCACTGCCATTCAATGAATGGGCCAAAGCCACGCGACCGTCTTTTGTTTTAAATCGGGTCTGCATGCGGTTAGTCTGAAATGTTTCGAAGTTTGATACAGAGCTCACTTCCAGCCAACGGCCCTGAGCTACTGAGTATACTTCAAAATCAAAAGTCATGGCGGAGGCAAACCCCATATCTCCCCCACATAAACGTAATATTCGGTAGGGCAATTCAAGCTTAGTCAGAAGTCCTTCCACATGCCCCAACATCTCATCCAGGGCGTGATAAGAAGCATCAGGATGTTCGAAACGCACTATTTCTACCTTATCAAATTGATGCAGGCGATTTAACCCTTTGACGTGTGCTCCATAGGATCCTGCTTCACGACGGAAACAGGGGGTGTAGGCGGTAAGCTTGATAGGGAACTCCTGCTCAGGGATGATCACTTCACGATAGATGTTAGTCACTGGTACTTCCGCAGTGGGGATAAGGTAAAAATCATCTTTACCTACATAATACATCTGATCTTCTTTATCTGGAAGTTGGCCGGTGCCGCGGGCGGATTTTTCATTGACCATTAAAGGAGGTAAAATTTCTTCATATCCGGCTTTCACTGCTTCGTCCAGAAAAAAGTTAATCAGAGCGCGTTCCAACTTGGCCCCTTTACCCCGGTAAATAGGGAAGCCCGACCCGGTGATTTTAACGCCCAGCTCAAAATCAATTAAGTTGTATTTTTTGGCCAAATCCCAGTGCGGTATTGGTTTATCGGTGGGTATGGGAGATGTCCAGGCTTTGTATACTTCATTATCCTCGGCGCCATGACCTGGTGGCACTAACCTATAGGGCACATTGGGTACTTGTAAGAGAAGGTTCTGTAGTTTTTCTTTAGCTTCATTAAAAGAATTTTGGTGCAAATCCGTTTCAGCATTTAACTGGTTGACCGCTGACTTTTTGACCTCCGCAGCATCTTTTTGACCGTTGCGCATCAGATCACCGATTTCTTTTGACCAGACATTGCGTTTGGCTAACAATTCATCCAAAGCCTTTTGAGCATTTTTTCTTTCTTCATCAGTGGTTAAAATTTCGTCCACTAAGGCCAGCTGCTCTGCAGGCCAGTTGCGTTTGCGCAAACCTGCTAAAACATCATCGTATTGAGTCCGGATGCGATTGACTTCCAACATAAGGTATGACTTTCGTTCGAAAATTTGGTCTGCAAAGATACTGGCTAATCCTTTTGACACCTAAAATATTTAACAAATAGCTTTTTTTTAAAAAATTAATGTAATTTTGCGTCGTTATAATTGGCACATCAATTATTTAATATTCCTTGTTAATTTTTGAGGATTGATATAGTTCCCACTTTAAGGAGGAATTTGATTTAGTATTATACGTATTTTTTATAGGTTTTAAACTCACCGTTTACGCAAATTCAAACTTTATAATTTTCGGGTATGTACGATATGTTGCAGTTGAACGACATGGTGGTCAGTGAGCTGAAAGCAGTAGCTGAAAAAATGAGTCTGGAAGGTTATAAAAGACTTAACAAGCAGGATTTGATTTACAAAATTTTAGATCACCAAGCTCAAACCATCTCTGCTGCTGCGGAGACTGTTCCAGCGGTCCAAGGGATCAACGAAGCTCCTGTGGAGACCGAAGAAGATAAGACAGACGAACCGGGATCATCACTGCGTGAGAAAAGAAAACGAGTGACCCGTACTGCCAATGGTAAATTAAAAATAATTCACATCGAGACTCCGCCAGAAGAAATAGTTGCGGCTCCTCCGGTACTTCAGGTCGAAGAAAGTGAAAATACAGCTGAGGAAGTAAAGCCCGCGGTAGGTTCTGTAGGACTAAATTTTGGAGAAGATCGGCTGGACGGTTTTCAAAAAAGAAAGCGCAATCGAGTCCGGCGTGAGTTTATTGATGCTACTCCGGCCAATGGCGAAGTGGCTTTTCCTCAGGACGAAGAGGACGAGGAGTTCTCCCAAGTCACCGAACCTGAAGTAGAAGTCATCGAAGAAGAAAAATTTAATATCGATATCGATGGTTTGGTAGAAGGTGAAGGAGTCCTGGAAATGATGTCAGACGGCTATGGATTTTTGCGTAGCTCCGATTATAATTACCTCACTTCTCCAGATGATATTTACGTTTCACCGTCCCAGATCAAACTATTTGGGTTAAAAACCGGCGATACCGTGAACGGGTCCATCAGACCACCCAAAGAAGGTGAAAAATATTTTGCTTTACTCAAGGTATCCTCCATCAATGGCCGCATGCCCGATGAAATCCGGGACCGGGTACCCTTCGACTATCTTACACCATTATTTCCATCTGAAAAATTTCAGTTGACTTCTCACCCAACGGGTAAAGACTATGGCAATCGAATGATTGATTTGTTTACCCCTATCGGCAAAGGACAACGTGGCTTGATTGTAGCTCAACCTAAAACCGGTAAAACATTCCTGTTAAAAGACGTTGCAAATGCTATTGCCAGTAACCATCCGGAGTGTTACCTGATCGTTCTGCTCATCGATGAACGCCCTGAAGAGGTCACGGATATGCGCAGGAGTGTGAACGCTGAAGTGGTGGCATCTACGTTTGATGAACCTGCAGATAACCATGCACGTGTGGCCAATATTGTTCTTGAAAAGGCTAAACGACTCGTTGAATGCCGTCATGATGTGGTCATTCTGTTGGACTCCATAACCCGCCTGGCCCGAGCGTACAATACTATTGCCCCGGCCTCAGGCAAAGTGTTGTCGGGTGGGGTCGAAGCAAATGCCCTACAAAAACCAAAAAAATTCTTTGGTGCAGCCCGTAAAATCGAATTTGGCGGCTCATTGACTATACTGGCTACCGCACTTATTGATACCGGGTCTAAAATGGATGGCGTGATCTTCGAAGAATTTAAAGGCACCGGCAATATGGAACTTCAACTCGATCGATCCTTAGCCAATAAACGTTTATATCCTTCTATTGATTTAACTAAGTCCAGTACCCGACGTGAAGAGCTCTTAATGGGCAAAGAACAGTTGAAACGTATGTTTATTCTGCGCAACCATCTGGCGGATATGAAACCAGATGAAGCTATGGAATTTTTGTTAAAGCACATCACTGGAACGGTGACGAATGATGAGTTTCTGGCCTCAATGAATGGCTAACTTATCATTTATTAAAACATGGGACAACAAAAAAATAACGTAGCAGGTGCGTGATTTAGAAAAATATTATATTTTTGTCGTCCTTTTCATTAAGGGATGATTTTAGATATATAGTTGAGTTATGAAACGTACATTTCAACCTTCCAGAAGAAAAAGAACTAATAAGCATGGATTCATGTCTCGGATGAGTTCTAAAAATGGTCGCAAAGTTTTGGCTCGTCGCAGATCAAAAGGACGTCATAAATTGAGCACCAGCGACGAACGCAGACTGAAATAATCTTTTCTTTTCTATGGGCCGGCCGCATTCTTTTTCCCGTCATGAGCGGCTCAAAAGCCAAAAAATCATTGCCAATGTATTTGCTTCGGGTCAGGTATTGTCCAAGTACCCCCTGAAAGTATTTTATCTGCCTGCTCAAGGGTTCGCTGACCATCAATCCACTGTAGTGGTACCCAAAAAAATATTCAAACTTGCTGTAGACCGAAATAAATTAAAGCGCAGGATGCGAGAAGCCTACCGGTTACACAAAGTCATTCTTCAGGGTGATACCCCAATATCCATGCTGTGGATATTCACGGGTAAAGACATTAGCCAATATAAAACCATAGAGGTAGCTATTATACATTTGTTGTACGTTTTACATAGACGGCTAGCTCAAGTCACCTAAGGTTTAAAGATGGGAAAATTATTTGTGGTGCTAATGATGATGATGCCGAGTGTGTCTCCAGGTCAGAAAATCTTACAATTGGAAACACGGCGGGTTAGTGCCGAAAAATTTTATGTGGGCGAAGAAATTACTTTTAAACAAAAGGATGACCCACTGTGGTATACCCGCTACATGTATGACCTTATTCCCGGGACCCAAAGTATCGTTATCAGCAATAACCGGGACACCATGCATTTGCCACTCAGCATTATTACGCACATCCGAAATCCTAATAAAGGTAAAGGGTGGCAATGGCCAAGCCGTCTTCTTATCGGTAGTGGGTTAGGTATTATGCTCAGTGCGGTAGTATACGATGTTTTTAATATAGGTCCAAGCATAAAAGAAGATCCGATACCTCTCCAAGTAGGCGGTGCTCAAGTAGTGACAGGTTATGCCGTAAAAAAATTATTGGCAGACAGAAAACGGATGAGACTTAAAGACAGCCGACGCCTGCGGATTATAGACCTCACTTTTTATCCTCATGTGCCAGCAACCAGTCGATAGCCTGGCGGTATCCATCTAACCCTTGGCCTACTATCTGAGCTTTAGCATAGGTTTTAATATAGGACAGGTGCCTGAAAGATTCCCGCGCGTAGATGTTGCTGATGTGTACTTCTATGACTGGGGTTTCTATGGAAGCTACCGCATCAGCCAAAGCTATGGACGAATGTGTAAAACCTCCTGCATTAAGAATGATACCGTCATAAGTAAATCCGGTTTCATGCAGCTTATCAATTAGAGCGCCTTCATGATTAGATTGGAAATAATCTAATTTCAAAGCGGGAAAATGATCGCACAACTCTTTAAAATATTCCTCAAATGATTTAGAGCCATAAATATGTGGCTGCCTACGCCCTAAAAGATTAAGATTCGGGCCGTTAATGATAATGACATGCATGCTGGAAATTATTGATCTAAAAATTCACCGGTTAATTTGGGATAACTTTAATTAGCCATCTCCGTGAGGAATTTTATGCGCACCAGTTGAATTTCTTCCAAGGAGACATCTTCATTTTTTAATTCCTGGAAGGCCTCCTCGACAGAATCTGATTCTGCTTCCATAAAATAATCGGTGATGGTTTCTACCAGGCTTTCGTCCATGTATTCGTCAAGGTAATAATCAATATCCAATTTAGTCCCGGATGAAACAATACTGTCCAGCTCATGAAACAGTTCTTCCATGTCCAGGTTATTGGATTCGGCAATATCTTCCAGATCAAGTTTGCGATCAATACATTGGATAATGGCTATTTTTAATTTGGATTTATTAGCCACTTGTTTCATGACAAAATCCGTTGGCCGGTCAATGCTGTTTTCTTCTACATATTTGGCGATCAGCTCTATGAAAGGTTTACCGTAGCGTTGGGCTTTCCCTATACTTACGCCACTTACCTTCGTCATTTCATCCAGAGTAATCGGGTATTGTGTAGCCATGTCTTCCAGGCTGGGGTCCTGAAAAATAACGTAAGGCGGAATGCTTTTATCTTTGGCTACTTTTTTTCTGACGTCCTTTAATAACTTAAGAAGAGTATTGTCCAGGGCTGAACCGCGGACTGGACCGTCCAAGCCAGAAGACTCATTTGCATCATAATTATGGTTAATGGGTATTTTTATGGTGAAAGGTTTTTTGAGATAGGTTCGTCCCTCCGGAGTAAATTTTAATAAGCCGTAATTTTCAATATCCTTATACAGTAAATTATTCAGCAAAGCCTGCCTTAAAATGGAATGCCAATAATGTGCGGGTTGTTCTTTTCCACACGCGAACAATGAAAGTTTATCAAAATGAAAATTTTTAATCTCCTGGGTTACTTTACCGGTGAGGAAATCAACCATTAATTTTACGCCATAATTTTCATTCAATTGTTGCACTGAATTCAGTGCTTTAAGCATATCAGCTTTTACTTCTACTTTTTCTTTGGGTGATTTACAATTATCACACATGCATGCACAGTTTTCCGCATCAAATTCTTCACCGAAGTAATGCAAAAGAAACTGGCGGCGACAACTGGCCGTCTCAGCGTAGGCGACGACTTCACCCAGCAGTTGAGCACCCATTTCGCGTTCGGCTGCCGGTTTATCACGGAGAAATTTTTCCAGGATCATGATGTCATGATAGGAATAAAATGCCAGGCAATGACCTTCTAGTCCGTCGCGACCTCCACGACCGGTTTCCTGGTAATAATTTTCTATACTTTTCGGGATATCGTAATGGATAACAAAACGGACGTCCGGTTTATCAATACCCATGCCAAAGGCTATGGTAGCCACGATGACGTCTATTTCTTCCATCAGAAAGTCATCCTGAACTTTAGCGCGCACCTTTGCTTCTAATCCGGCGTGGTAGGGTGCAGCATTAATACCATTCACATTCAGAATTTCAGCTAGTTCTTCGGTGGATTTGCGTGATTGAGCATAAATAATTCCCGACTCTCCATTGAGCTCCTGGATAAATTGAACAATTTGTTTGATGGCTTGTGCTTTCGATACCTTTGGACGTACCTCATAAAACAAATTGTCCCGATTAAAAGAAGACACGAAACTGGACACATTTTTCATGTCCAGGTTTTTCATAATATCGCTTTTAACTTTAGGCGTCGCAGTTGCGGTTAAAGCGATGACCGGTTTATTTTCGCCGATAGCTTGGATCATATCTCTTATGCGCCGGTATTCTGGCCTGAAATCATGTCCCCATTCAGAGATGCAGTGTGCTTCGTCTACCGCAATAAAGGATATTTCAACATTCTGGAAGAACTCGATATTTTCATCTTTCGTTAAGGTCTCCGGTGCGACGAATAATAGTTTGGTTTTTCCATCGCGAATATCCGCTTTTACTTCATCCTGTTGTTTTCGGGTTAAGGAAGAATTAAGGAAGTGGGCGACATGGTCACTTTCACTATAACCACGTATAGAATCCACTTGATTTTTCATCAAAGCGATAAGGGGAGAAATAATGATAGCTGTACCTGGTAATATCAATGCTGGCAATTGATAACACAGAGATTTGCCGCCACCGGTAGGCATAATCACAAACGTATCCTTACCATCTAAGACATTATTAATTATTGCTTCCTGCTGATCTTTAAAATTATCAAATCCAAAGTGGGTTTGTAAAGACTCATGTAAAGAAGCACTGACGTTTATCATATAAGAGTGCTTGTATTTTTTGATAATATTCTATAATGTTTCAAAATAATAATTTTCATCCAGTTGATGAAATAGTTGGTGTAATTTTGTTGCGCTATTTTTTATCACCATATTTTTTTTAAAAGCGCACGAAGATAATCAAAAAACGTGAATAAATCAACACTAATTATTGATGTTGCTATTAAGACCTTAAGCATTGAAATTGCCGTTTTACAAGACTTACAAAATTCTATAAACGACCATTTTGCACAGGTAGTATCCGCATTATTTGGCTGCCGAGGAAAATTGGTCATAACCGGAATTGGTAAAAGCGCGATCATCGGACAGAAATGGGTGGCGACTCTAAATTCTACAGGGTCCAATGCCGTTTTTTTACATGCTGCTGATGCCATACATGGAGACCTCGGTGTCCTAAGGTCTGATGACATGGTTATCTGCATCTCCAAAAGCGGGGAGACACCCGAAATAAAGGTTTTAGTGCCACTCATTAAAGTATTTGGTAACCCGATCATTGCGGTAGTAAGTCACCGGACTTCTTATTTGGCCACTCACGCTGATTATGTCCTGTATGTGCCGGTAGAATCCGAAGCTGACCCTAATAACTTAGCGCCGACAGCCAGCACCACCGCGCAATTGGCCTTGGGTGATGCTATAGCTGTAGCATTGCTTTCGTTGCGGGGATTTACCCCACAGGACTTTGCTTTACTTCACCCGGGAGGTTCCCTTGGACGGCAACTGTATTTGCGTGTGGCGGATTTATCCACCCTTCATCAAGCTCCAGCTGTTAGTCCACAAGCCCCATTGCGCGAAATAATTATTGAGATGACTTCCAAACGGCTAGGAGCCACTGCTGTTATCGGGCCTGACGGGGAATTGCTCGGCATAATTACCGACGGCGATTTAAGGCGAATGTTACGCACCACGATGGATCTCGAACACATTACCGCCTCAGAGATCATGACCCATAAACCCAAAACCGTACATCCGCATGAAATGGCGGTGAAAGCCCTGGAAATTTTGCGAAAACACAGCATTACTCAGCTTGCAGTCGTGGATGACCGGAATAGCTATCAAGGCTTAATACACCTACATGACATTCTTAAGGAAGGAATAATTTAGTACATGATTTAAGAAAATCCTGGCCATTTTGGCTAAACAAGGAGGTTGACCAATATTATTTAACCAAAGAAATTCAGAGATTTTGTTGCGCAAATTAGTGGCTGCCTAGATGGTGTATCTTCTAAATCCGTCTTGTTCAGAATAGCCAAAATGATTAATAAAGGCCCGGTCAGGCATAACGCACCGACCGGGGTCCGGTACATAAGTTGGTAGATTTTGCTCCTTTGTAGTATGACGTTCTCCAGTATGAACATCACAGAAATCCCCCTAAATTGTGCGTAGTTTTTTTGGAGATCAGGTAAAAATAATTTTCAGAACCCGAAATGAACACTCAAAAATTGCTCGAAAACTCCGGGTAAAAGAATTGTTTCGTGATGTTTAATAAACGCAGGCTCAAAGCTTCATTGGATGCTAAGACTTGTTGTCCACTCAATACATCCGGCAAGCCTTGAAAGTCTTGCACTACACCTCCCGCTTCCCGAACCAACAAAATACCGGCTGCTACATCCCAGGGATTAAGACCATATTCAAAATAGCCGTCAAAACGGCCGCAGGCAATATAAGCCAAGTCTACAGCGGCACTGCCTAAACGGCGCACACCGCGGGCATGTCGCACAAAATGTTCAAAAGACTGCAGATATGGAGCAAGATAAGTATGGTCATTATAAGGAAATCCCGAAGCAATCAGCGCATCGGATAAAAGACGGGTGGTACTAACTTTTATTTTTTGATGGTTAAGGAATGCTCCACTTTGTTTTTGGGCATAAAATAATTCCTTGCGATTTACCTCATAGATGATCCCTAACAACAACTCTTGTTCTTTTTTCAATCCAACACTGATGCCATAAACCGGAACATGATGGATAAAGTTGGTCGTTCCATCTAAAGGATCGATGATCCAGGTGAACGTCTTTTCTTCCCGGATGGCGGTTTCTTCTTCCGTCCAGAATCCCGCTTCCGGTAAAATGTGGTTTAATCGTTCCACCAACATTTTTTCGGCAGTTTTATCCACATAGGTGACCAGGCTGTTCAGAGCCTTAGTCTCAATATGATCTTGTTGAAACTGGTGAGCCTCCTGACGAATAAATACGCCCACATCCTCCACCACCCGCAGAGCCTGTTCCAAAACTGTTTTTAGATTACGCATCATACCAATCGCCAAAAAAGTAATAATAAGACGAAGATAAAGGTATGGAATAAAAAAACAACTGCTTAAGGGCGTTAGCCCATCTCAGCCACCACTTCTACCACTTCCGGCACCATGCGTTTTAACATGCCTTCTATACCCGCTTTTAAGGTGACGGTAGATGAGGGACAGCCACTGCAGGAGCCATGCATGGTTACAAAAACTTTACCCGCTTCATAACGATGAAATTCGATATTGCCACCATCCATTTCCACGGCGGGCTTTACATATGTCTCGATTAATTCTTTAACTCGCTGGACAATAACGGCTTCATCTTCATTGTAAGCTATGCCACTTTTTTCAGACTCTAATTTTGCCTGGACAGCGGCATAACCTTCCTTAATAATTGTTTTGCCTTCCGTGACATAGTTTTTAATAAATTCTTTGATTTTCAGCATAATATCGTCCCAGGCAAAACCAAATTCTTTGGTAATAGTGACGAAGTTATTTGAAACATAAACCCCTTTCACAAAGGGGAATTCGAACAAATCCCAAGCCAGAGGAGACCACTCCGCTGCTAGTTGAGCATCTTTAAAATCTACTGTGCCCCGGTATAATATCCGGTTGGTTACAAATTTTAGTGATTCCGGATTAGGGGTCTGTTCGGTATAGATTAGAACAGGACTTTTAACAATATTTTCCATGGTAAATTGATCAAAAAATGTTGTGATACGTAACAGATTTCAGGTCATATGAGTTCACATATGCCCCTCGCTATTCTTGCAACTTAAAAGACATGTGTCATTATGGCATATATTATTAACGAATTATGTCAATACGGCAGTTATTTTTCCAGCTTATCAGACATTCAGGCAGGATAATTCGCTTGGAACATTTGTTGTTTTATGGCCAATATTGAATTATTTAAATCATTAAAAACAACAAGTCATGAATATCATTAATTATGCGTCTCGCTTTCCATTTGATGCGGTATGGAATGAAATGTTCAAGCACAACGATCTTCATCCACTGCATCGCAAACCAGCAGTTAATATTCAAGAAACGGCCACCAGCTACAAGTTAGAATTAGTGGTACCTGGATTGACGAAGGAGGAGATTGAAATTAGCTTGGACAAAGATCTGTTAACCATTAAAGGCTCTAATAAAAAAGAGTCGCAGGAAAATCAAGAAAACAAATACTTGCGTCGTGATTTTAACGGACTAGTATTTGATAGAAGTTTTCACCTGCCCCAAAACATAGATACAGACAAAATACAAGCGACCTATGAACAAGGCATTTTAGTCGTGGATTTGCCTAAAGTCGTAGAAGTTCACAAGGAAAAGAAATTGATCGCTTTCTCTTGAGAACGCTTAATAACAGCGGTTTTATGGTTAAGGAAAAAACCCATGGTTACCAAACCATGGGTTTTTTATTTAACTTATATTCTTTCTAGCCCGGAAAGTTCTGCGGATGTTTATTCTAACACCAGGGTTATACCGGCTTTTAGTTGGTTGGGACTTTGAATATTATTTAGTCGCATTAACTTTTCAAGAGTTAATCCTTCGAATTTACTGGCTACATCTTCCAGCGTTTCACCACGGCGCAGCATATATTTTCTGCGATTGGGCACAGTCAAAATGTTTTGTCCATTTATATGACTTAAGTGGCTGATGTCTGGACTAACCAAGGATAGGTTATGTTTAAATTGGGCTGCAGTTAGCGATGGTATTTTTTTAGCGATAATCACTTTGCGCAATACGGCTTTTTCTACTGCTTTGATTCGTTCACTGTGTTTTTCAAAAACATGCAAGGTGAGTTTTTCACTTGCTGTTTCATCATTGGGCTGCAAATGATTCCAATATTTGATATTGTAATCGTTGAGGTTAAAATGTTCGGCGATATCTTTTATGGATTCCGAGCGACTTGGGAAATAATCAAAGGAAACATACTCACCTTTCAGGTCATCAATATTTAAAGGCAAGGTTGATGGGCGATCCGGAGCGAGTAAATGTGCTTTTACTTGTTCCATTACGCGGCGAGGCAAGATGATATCGTAGCCATTAACAGAAGTAGGCACCATACTCCTTTTGAAACCAGGATTTAATTCTTGAATAGTTTTTTCGTCCAAGCCGGTCCAGGCAGCCAGGTCGGCAAAAGAAATTTGCTGGTAAATTTTAACCGTTCCGGTGATTTGATAATCTAAAGAAGGCATCAAGGCCTCTACATCATGTTCACGATGGTAGTTAACCAGATAGGAAGCGGCTAAGAAAGCTGGAACATAGTCACGGGTTTCGCGTGGTAAAAATGTTTTTATCGCCCAAAAATCGCGAGAATTAGTTTTGCGAATCGCTACGTTTACGTTTCCAGCCCCGGAATTATAAGCAGCTAAAGCTAAAGCCCAATCTTTGTAGACGTGATTAAGGTTTATTAAATGTTTTACCGCAGCTTCGGTAGATTTGATCGGATCGCACCTTTCGTCAACAAATTCATTAATACGTAAACCTAATAATTTAGCGGTACCTGGCATGATTTGCCACAAGCCTCCTGCTCCAACCGGTGATTTCGCGGTGGGACGAAGTGAAGATTCTACGATAGCCAGGTACTTCAAATCTACAGGTAGATTTTTCTGATTCAAGGCTGCTTCAAATAAAGGAAAATACATGACACGACGTCCAAGCATAGCTTCTGTGTAGTCTCTGTAACGGACATTCATATACCGGTTAAGATAACTGAGAACCATACCGGTTTCCTTAGCTTCTATTAAGCTACCCACACCGTTAAGGCGGGTTTTGATGAGATCTGAAGTGAGTATTGGGTTATTAGGAGCACTCCAAGCAGGAATGGAGGCGAGTTGGAATAATACTATAATCAATACAATAGCATTATTGAAAGATGGCTTTCTTTCAAAATTCATGTTCATGGATTTAATGCTTAAACTCTAAATAAATTAATCTTATTGTAAAAATCCTGCGATAGGTGATAACTTTTTATTATTTAAGCCGGGGCAAAGGTAACTATTATTCCTTAAAAACCAAGAAAATGGGCTTAAAATAGCCTTAGTTTGGGCGTTAATAGTTGTTAATTATTTGTTATTCAGTAATTTAAATAAAAGATCGTCCTGCTGGCGAGGAGCCATAAGCTGAATACCCATGGGCAAACCGAGGTCTGAAAAACCGGCCGGGAAGGCTATAGCCGGTATGCCGGCTAAGTTAGCCATCACTGTAAAGATATCCGCCTGATATACACTCACCGGGTCTTCGACTTTTTCACCAATCCGCCATGGCCAAACCGGAGAGACCGGCATAAGTAGGGCCTGATGTGTCCTAAATAAATCGTTAAATGCCTGAATGAGTAATGCGCGTACTTTTTGGGCCTGAGCGTAATACGCGTCATAATACCCTGCACTTAATACGAATGATCCCATCATCAGACGGCGTTTGACCTCTTGACCAAATCCTTCTGTTCGACTGCGGGTAATCAGATCCTCCACGTGCTCCGCTTCCGGGTAACGGTAGCCATAACGAATGCCATCATATCTACTTAGATTTGAAGATGCTTCGGCAGTGGAAAGTATATAATAGGCCGGAACAAGGAATTCCTTAAGGCTGGTATCCCAAGGCTTTAAGAGATATCCTGCTTCCCGGAAAGTATTTAGTTGTTGTTCATACAATTCCACGATCCGCTCATCTACACCGATCAGATCATCCCAATAAGCTATAGGAAAATGATCAATATAATCCGTTGGCTTCTGAAGTGGCTTTAACAAAGACGTGGCATCCTTTACATCTGGCCCAGCCATGACTGAATAAAAACTAAATAGGTCTGTTGTATGCCGACCAATAAGGCCTATCTGATCCAAAGAGGAGGCGTAGGCTAATAAACCATAGCGACTAAATGCTCCATAACTAGGTTTGAACCCGATCACATTACAAAATGCTGCCGGCTGACGCACAGAACCACCTGTATCCGAAGCTATAGATACTAGACAGGTATCTAGTGCGATTGCTGCTGCGCTCCCTCCGGACGATCCACCGGGGATGCGTGTTTTGTCGTACGGATTTAATACCGGTCCGAAAGCCGAGTTTTCGTTACTGCTACCCATCGCAAATTCATCGCAATTGACTCGTCCGATGACTATAACATCTTCATTGAGCAACCGTTCTACCGTGGTGGCCGTATAACTGGCCCGATAACCCTGGAGGATGTTAGAACCGCCTTGTACGGCGTGACCCGCATAGCTGATAATATCCTTTAAAGATATTACCGCCCCAAAAAGTCGACCTAAGGGTTGACCGGAGGTAATTTTAGCATCTAAGTCCCGAGCTTTGGTCCTGGCTTCCTCACCATAGACCTCCAGAAACACATTATGATCGGCAGAAGAGTTGATCCGCTCAAGATAATGCTCGACAATCTGACCAACGGTCAGTTCTCCCAGACATAGCTGATGTTGAAGGGTTACCAGATCTTTATTTTGCATCCGTCTGGCTGATTATAGATAATAATTGAGTCAGATTAACGCGTTTTTGGTCCCCGCTGTGCATGTTTTTTAAAGTGACTTCTCCGGCTAGCATTTCGTCTGGACCGACTATGGCTACATAAGGGGCAGCTATGTCGTCCGCGTACTTCATTTGTTTTTTAAATTTTTCCGGCGTAGGATAGATATCGGCTGCCAAACCGGCAGCACGCACTTTTTGGACCCAATCAAAGGCAAAAAGGTGAGTATGGGCATCAAAGGCGATAAATATAACCTCCACCCGCCGGGTTAGCCCGGCCGGAAAAAGTTGTTGATCTTCCATAACATCAAAAATGCGTTCAGCTCCCAGACTTATCCCTACACCAGAAAGATTCTTTAAGCCAAAAGCGCCGGTGAGATCAGCATACCGACCACCTCCTCCAAGACTGCCCATTTGCACGTGTTGAGCCTTAACCTCCAGGATACATCCAGTATAATAATTTAGTCCACGGGCTAAGGTTAGATCAAGACTCAGGCTATTCTTTAAAGATTGTCCGGCGAGGTAGGTGCGCACAGTGGCTAATTCTTGCAGGCCAGTCAATCCAGTGGGAGAAAGCACTAAGGCTTCATGGAGTTGGGCTTCGGTGGCAGCAGTGAGTTCCAGGACCATACTGGCATTGCCTTCAGGTATACCACGCATAACCATTTCTTTCAGTACGCCGGTTACACCTACCTTATCTAACTTATCGATAGCCACCGTCATATCAGTAAATCGGTCTGCTATTCCAGCCGCTTCGGCAATGCCTAATAGTATTTTACGATGGTTGATTTTTATGTCTACCGGGAGCCCTAAAGCCGTAAAAATCTGGTCATAGATAAGAATAAGCTCGGCTTCATACATAAGGGCGTCAGAACCGATGACGTCTGCATCGCATTGGAAAAATTCCTGGTAACGGCCTTTTTGTGGTCGGTCGGCGCGCCAGACAGGTTGAATTTGGTAACGCTTAAATGGGAAATGCACCTCATGTTGATGCATCACGACGAACCTGGCAAAAGGGACCGTCAAGTCATAACGTAACCCTCGTTTAGCGATATGATTCACTAATTTCTGGGAGTTTTTACTGGCTAATAATCCGGCATCTACTTTTTCCAGAAAATCACCGTTATTGAGTACTTTAAACAAAAGGGCGTCACCTTCTTCACCATATTTACCAGTGAGGGTGCTCAGGTTTTCGAACGCCGGAGTTTCGATGGGTGCATAGCCATAACGTTGAAAGACAGCTTCAATACTATCAAAAATATATTTGCGCTTCAAGGCTTGTTCCGGTAAAAAATCCCGGGTGCCTTTGGGTAAACTGACTTCCATAATAAATTAAATCGCCGAGGAAAATTGTTGCAAGAAGCGGACATCGTTTTCAAAATATTGACGGATGTCGCTGATATTGTATTTTTGCATCCCTTGTCTTTCGATACCCATGCCAAAAGCAAAACCCGAGTATATATTACTGTCTATTCCACAATTGTTCAGAACGGCGGGATCTACCATGCCACAGCCCATGATTTCCAGCCAACCGGTCCCTTTGGTAATGCGATAATCTATCTCATCTTTCAAGCCCCAATATACATCCATTTCTGCGCTGGGCTCGGTGAAAGGGAAATAAGACGGACGTAAGCGGATTTTTACCTCCGGACCATATAGTTCCCGGGCATAATAATAGAGGGTTTGTTTCATGTCTTGAAAAGAAACCCCTTTATCTACATACAGGCCTTCCACCTGATGAAACTGACAATGAGAGCGAGAGGAGATGGTTTCGTTGCGATAGACTCGGCCTGGGGCAATAATGCGTATGGGAGGTTGTTGGGCAGTCATCACTCTGGCTTGCACGGAAGAAGTATGGGTGCGCAACAAAAAAGAGCCGCTGTTGTCTTTTACATAAAAAGTGTCTTGCATGTCCCGCGCAGGATGGTCTAAAGGTGTATTTAGGGCGGTAAAATTATGCCAGTCATCCTCTATTTCACGGTCTTCCACTACTGTAAACCCTATACGAGTAAAAATATCAATAATTCGATTTAGGGTCAGGGCTATGGGATGTCTGGCCCCGGATTCCTTAGGCATGCCGGGAGCAGTTAGATCTATATCCTGTCGGGATGCTGACGGCCAAGTAAACTTTGCTTGCGCTGTTTCAAAAACTTCTTCCGCAGCTTTTTTTACATCATTCAAAAGCTGTCCGTAGGCTTTTTTGTGCTCAGAATCTATGTTTCGCATTTCTCCGAAATAGTTCTTCAGAACATTTTTTGAACCTAAAAAGCGGATTCTGAAAGCCTCTAACTCTCCTGCATTGGTAATCTCGGTTTGTAAGGCTTCTTGCCGAAGAGCTTCAACTTGTGCGAACAACGTGGTGGACATGAACATCAAATGCTTGTGGGAACAAAAATAATAAATATCCTTTCGGCCGGGCTTTATGCAGGCTAAAAAAGAAAAAGATTGCCTGTGCAGACAGGCAATCTTTTTACAGCATATGATTCTACAACAAGTGAAATCTGTCTTTAATGTCCGGACAGACTGATGGCTTTATAACCTCCCCGTGAGCGGAAATATAAAATCAAACCCAAATAGCTTATGGCCATCAGCACCGGGAATAAAGCTATTTTCCACAGAGTCTCTTTTTTACCTGCGTTTTGAAGTGAGGTGATTATAGTCTTGTCCGCATCTGGTGCGGAAGTTAGTTTTTCTTGGCTCACGGACATATATTTACCGATAACTGAACGCTTTTCATCTAAAACATAAGTACTATACAGCGAAGTACTGTTTTGAGTGTCGTGAGTCTGCAGGCCGGTTGTTACAAAACGATCCTGGATATTACCCAATATGGGGTTTCCAAAAGTGCCTACAGCTAACATACCCATACCGGCAATGGCATTTAAGGTTAGGGCACCACCACGGGGAAATTGCTCAGAGACTATACCTAATGTTGTGGGCCAGAAAAAAGTTTTCCCGATCCCATACAGTGTGGCAGCCATAAGGATCATACCACCGGTAGCGCTGGACAAAAGCGCCAAACCGATGGCGGCCAATACGGCACAGGTCGCCAATAATCCAAGTGGGGATAATTTATGGACTAAAGGTCCGGCAAAGAAGCGCAAGATCATCATGATTAAAGAGGTATAGATGAGCACCCAACCACCATTGAGCCCCATGCTCTGCATTTCGGCATTCATCAAATCACTGATCCAGCTGTCAACGCCCAATTCGGTAGTAGCCAGGATCATCATGATTAATAATAAAATAATGTACAGGGGTCGACCAAAGGATCGGGTGTAATTAAAAAATAAAGCACCACATACTAAAGCACAAGCCCAGGCAAACCAACTGCCTAAGCCCAATAAACGACCAATTTCGGCAAAAACCATAAATGCGATGATCACTGCACCAATTGCACCTACTTCTTTAAGCATGTCTTTATAAGGGATTTTGGCAGCCACCCGTTCATTGATGGGAAAGTTCTTATTCCATAACATGATCGCATAAACAACTGTAGGTATTAAAATCAACCCAATTTTTACTTTCCAAGCTAACGCGGGCATAAAAAATAGAATAATTAAACCACCGATCACCATCCCTCCGGGCCACCCCGCATGCAGTGCATTCAGCCATTTGGTTTTATCTTTATTAAACATAGTGGCTACAACCGGATTAATATAGGCTTCTACCGTTCCACTACCCAGAGCAAGAATAAACGTACCGATATACATCATGGTATAATCTTTAGCCATGAGGATACATATGGTGGAAAGGATATGGCAAACCAGACCGATCCACATGGCTACTTTATAACCAATACGGTCAATAACCAGGCTTAATAAAATTATGCTGATGGCAAAGGGCCATAAACCGACTCCCAAAATTTCGCCAACCTGGGTTTCCGATAACCCGAACTCTTTACCCCATTCTCCTGCCGTTAACACGCGGGCGATAAATCCGAACGAAGTGGCAATCAAGGCTATAAATGAGCCCCAGAACAGCATCATGTCGGGTTTTTCAGTGATTTGTTGGTTTTTCATATTCTTATTTAGCTTTTAAAATGATCAATAGATTTTTTTAAGATTTGTTAAATATAAAAAGTGATTGGATTAATTTTCACACTTCAAACAATATTTTAATTGTGAAGACTTTGGTCTATTGGTTTGCACTGGTTCTGGGATTAGTTTTAAACTGGCAATGTACCTCTAATCAGACTTCTGATGCCATCAGCGATACTCTGGCTTCTCCAGTAGATTTGGTTAAGCTATCCGAAGACGAAATAGCGGAAGGTTGGCAACTGCTTTTTAATGGTAAAGATGCTTCAGCCTGGCGTGGTTATAACCAGGACACCTTGCCTGCCA
>JAYRWN010000138.1:0-9755 GCA_041917975.1 Saprospiraceae bacterium
AGTATCGGATGAAAAGTGTATTTTCACCAGGTAATTTTAGTTAACCCTATGCCATTAGATTTAATTGCTGAAGCTAAGAGTTTTGTGCAGGACAAGTTTAGCAAGGACCTGCCTCCCCAATTTTTTTATCACGATTGGAATCACACCCATCAGGTGGTGAAAGCAGCCGATGATATTAGTGCAGCTGCCGGCCTTAACGGCCAAGAAAAAAATAACCTTCTCCTTGCAGCCATTTTTCATGATGTCGGTTTCACTGAAAACCCTTTGCATCACGAAGATTCGTCTAAAAGAATTGCCCGAGAATTTTTAAGCCAGAGACAGTATCCGGAAGAACAAATCGAGCTGGTGGAGGCCATTATAGAAGCAACCAAACATGGACATGCACCGGTAAACCAACTTGAATCTATGATGAAAGATGCGGATATGGTCCATCTTTCCTCAACCGATCACAAAATTTGGACTGAACGTTTGCATCAGGACATGGAGATTATCCAAGGGCAAAAAATTAAGAAAAAGGCCTGGAAAAAAATCAATAACGATTTTTTTAAACAACACAAGTATTATACACCGGAGGCAAAAAAAATCTATGAACCGGGGAAAATAGCCAATATGGCGTCTTTGGAGCAAGATGAAGGTGATGATGATAAAGATGTTAAAAAAGAAAGATTTATAGCTACCAGTCGCAGTGCTCAGATGCAGTTTAAAACAGCTTTGGTCAACCATGTTGACTTAAGTTCACAGGCGGATAATAAAGCTAATATTATGTTATCCGTAAATGCCATTATCTTGACTTATTCACTGCCTGTATTACCTAATAGCATCGAAGCACACCCTAATTTGTTGATACCCTCCATTATTTTAATTAGTGTGTGTTTGTTATCGGTCATCTTTGCCGCTTTGGCTACCAGACCGATGCCCACCTCGGGAAGATTTAAAATGGATGATATTCTTAACAAAAAGTCCAACATTTTCTTTTTTGGCAATTTTCATGCAATGAAGTACGAAGATTATGAAAAGGCCGTTGAATATGTGGTTGGGCAAGATGACCGGTTGGATACAGCATTCGCTCATTCATTGTTCTCCCTAGGTAAGGTTTTAGGTAAAAAATTTAATTACTTACGCATCTGCTATTTAATTTTTATGTATGGATTTATTATTACGGCCTTAGCGTTTGGGATTGCTATTTTTTTGGGATAGGTAAATGTTTGTTTGAATAATGGCCCCCGATAAAACTAAAAATGTATGCTTCTAAGATTTTTTATTGTACAGATTTTGATATTTTGTATGGTGGTTATCCACCCTGGCATGGCCCAAGTTCAAAGAATAATAAACCTCGAGGAACAATTAAAAACTTTAAAAGGGGAAAATACAATAAGTTCACATATTGAGTTAACCCAATTGTATTTAACCAATAACCTTCCGGATAAAGCCTTAAAACAGGCCGGAAGACTCATCAAAGAAAGTGAAAGAGCTAAACGTTATGAAGAGGCAGCTTTAGGTTACCGTCTTGAAGCAACGGCATTGATGATCATCGACCCAGTGAAAAAAAAGCAGGACATTATTTCGTCTTTGCAACATAGTATAAAAAATTCCCGCGATGAGCAATTAAAAAAACTCAATGCAGAAGACATCAAACTTGTTACCTCGGCGCAGATTAACCCATCAAATGTGATAACTGCCGACCGGCTTGGGCTAAATGTCCAATTTTTACCCGGAGAAAGCGTCACCAAGGATAACCCGTTAAATATAAACATACAAACCATTAATGAACAAAAACCCATTTCAAATGAGGAATTGGAGGCGCGCATTAAAAACTTGAGTAAAGAACGAGTCAACCTGCAAAAAGAACAAGAAAACATGGCGCGACAACTCAAACAGCGCGAAAGTGAAATCAACTTAATGAAAATTGAGGAGATTAGAAAAGAGTACCTTCTTCTGACCAAAGAGCGTATTGTTAACAATTTATCCTATCGAAGTACCTTGGATTCAATAAAATTGGTTGAGCAGAATTTGCGTTTGGAAAATCAAAAAGAGAACCTGGAAACCCAAAAAAGAGAAAGAATTTATTATTTAGCTTTAGTAGGTATATTGGCTATATTAGCCTTTGGGATCTATAACCGTTATAATTTTATCCGCAGGCAAAATGCGGTATTGGCGGAGAAAAACAGCATTATTGAAGAAGAGCGTAAACGTTCCGAACGGCTTCTGCTCAATATTTTGCCTGCCGCTGTAGCCGAAGAACTTAAAGAAAACGGTAAAGCTGACGCCCGGGGATATCCTGAGGTTTCCGTACTATTTACCGATTTTGTCGGTTTTAGTAATATAGCTTCGAAAATGGAGCCGGAGAAATTAGTGGAGGATCTTGACTATTGTTTTCAAAGTTTTGATAAAATTATTGAGAAATATCAACTTGAAAAAATTAAAACCATTGGCGATTCTTATATGTGTGCCGGAGGAATTCCTTTGCCGGATCCTGATCATCCGCGACGTATGGTTCAAGCTGCCTTCGAAATTCAAAATTTCCTGAAGACCTGGAAAGCAGAAAAGGAAAAAAAGAACGAACCGTACTTTGAAGCACGCATTGGTATCCACACCGGTCCGGTAGTAGCAGGAGTGGTTGGTAAAAAGAAATTTGCTTATGATATATGGGGTAGTACGGTTAATATCGCGGCCAGGATGGAAACCAGCAGTGAAAAAGGACAAATAAATATCTCTTCCTCCACCTATGATAAAGTGAAAGATTTCTTCCGCTGTATTTATCGGGGTAAAATTCCGGCCAAAAATGTTGGAGACATTGATATGTATTATGTCTCACCATTGCAGCGTGCATAATGGTATCATACCAAAAAATATTAATCATTATTTAGAAAAATAATTAAGCGGGCCAATTTTTAATTGGTCGTAATATTCAAAGGTTATGTAACCGCAACCACGTTTGACAGACCAATGAGCTGTCCAAATTCACCACGCTCACATCTAAACTAACAGGTAATAGAGTGACTAAGCGGCATTGCGCGCTGCATTGATAATCCCAAACATCGCCCGGAGAACCAACTTTTTAAATATTTCCGCTTCAGGGCCATCCGGTGTTTGGCGTAATTTTAAAAGAGCATATTGTTGGATGATAATCAGAGGCTCAACAATTTTTTCACGCAAATCGATACTTAGTTTGGAAATCATGCTTTCGCCCATCATTTCTTTCAGACCGGACACTTCCAATAATTTTTGTCCGGTGAGTTTGAATTCTTTATGAAGTAGATTCCAAAACCGGCCAAATTTCTCATCTTGGAGCAAGTAACTGGTAGAATCAAAATTGGATTTAATAATAGCCATCATGGCATTTTCTACCAAGGTTCTAAAATATAAGGATTGTTGATACAGTTCCTTAAGTTCCTTCCCATGGCGGGAAGCTTCCATGATTTCAATGGCTTTTCCAAAACCAAAAAATCCGGGAATATTTTGTTTCATTAAGGACCAGGCGCCTACGAAGGGGATGGCCCGCAGATCATCTAACCTGAGTTGTTCATCAGCTTTTCTCTTCACCGGCCGACTACCAATGTTTGTATCTCCAAACCATTTGAGTGGGGTTAAATTTTCTAAATATGGCAAGAAAAGCGGATGATTGCGCAAGTCTAAGTAACTTAAATAAGCCGATTCAGCCAACGCATCCATTAAACGTTTATCTGGTTCACCCAATTCACGGTTATGCGTTTGAAACAAATAATTTTCCATGCCGGCTGAAATGAGTCGCTCAATATTATATATAGTAGCCGGAATAGTGCCATAATTACTGGTAATCGTTTGCCCCTGTACAGTGATGTCTATTTCATTATTTTCAATTTCCGGCCCTAAAGAGGCATAAAAGCTGGAGTTGTTGCCACCGCCTCGGCCTGGCGGCCCCCCACGGCCGTCAAAAAATATCACTTGTATCCCATAAGCTCTCGAGATCCGTGATAAAGCCTCTTTGGCCCGGTAAATACTCCAGTTAGCCCGGATATATCCCCCATCTTTGGTTCCATCCGAAAATCCCACCATAATAGTTTGCCTATGGCCCCGTTGTGCTAAATGTTTGCGATAGTCAGGAATATTGTAAAGTTTCTCCATGATTTGACCTGAAAAGGCCAAATCCTCAATGGTTTCAAATAATGGAACAATATCTAAGGTAACATCACCCTCTTCGTTTATGCATTGACTAGAGCGAGCCAGAACCAGGATTTTAACGACATCCAGGGCACTTCGGCAGTTGGATATAATGTAACGGTGGCAACCGCTTTCTCCACTTTGTGATTGGATAGACGAGATAGCTTGGATAGTTTGAATGGTCTCTATTGTCAAAGGATCCTTAAAAGTATGCTCATTAAGATTTAACTTTAGTTGTAATAGCTGTTTTAAGTGTTGATCTTCCAATTTTTTCTGGTTATGATCCCAAGATTCCAGATCTGCGGCGGGGTCTAGGGTCTGCAGGATTTGTTTCCAGATCTGAGTGTGGATTCTACTATCCTGCCGGATATCTAGGCTGGCAAAATGAAAACCGAATAATTTCACCTTTAATATAAAGTCGTCAAGCAGGTTTAGGAAGAGACCATCATGCTCATGAATGAGGATGTCTCTAGTCCGGAGAAGATCATGCAGTAATTCCTGTGCATTTTTGTAAGTTTCTTGATTAGGGTAATATAGGGTATTATTAATTTTCGTGGTCATGGTCTGAACCAGGTCCTCCACCTCGCTGAAAGTCAATCGTTCTTTTAAACTTCTGATATCACGATTTAAACAGCGTAAAATAGAAGATCGAATCAGCTGAGCTACCTGGAGCGTCATTTCGGCGGTGACAAAAGGATTCCCATCCCGGTCCCCACCGGGCCAAAAACCCAAACTCAGAATATTTTCATTACTAAATTGGACTGGATCCTGTTCCAAACCGGTCAATATTCTATTTACAATATCCGGCAACGCGTGATAAAAAATATTCTCCAGGTACCAGGTTAAACTAATGGCTTCATCGAATGGAGTTGGTTTTTTGCGATTTACGAAAGCCGTTTTACCAAGTTGCATGAGGAGCAAATTGATGCGACCAAAATCATTCTGTCGAATAGCTTTTTCCAACTCAGTTAAGATACCTAACACTTTCGCCGGATAAAATTGGGTAGGGTGGGCCGTGAGAACCAAACGAATTCTAAAATCTTTGAGTTTTTGAACAGCTTTATTTTTTAGATCCACATTTTCCAATCTATTGATAAAGTGCTTAAGGGATCCCTTTCCCTGCATATCGTGTGTTTGCACAAAAGCTGCATCTTCCACCGCATCAAATAAAACGACCTGACGTTCCACATATTGAATGAACTTAAACAACATATCATGGCGTTCAACCGGACTAGCTTCCTCCAGATATTCATCGAAAAAATCATGGATAATCTTATCGGGACTCCAACCATTAACAACCCCTTCACTGGTTGCCTGGGCAAAAAGGGGCAGTAAGGTCCCGGTCCGGTAAATACCTTGAAATGGCAAACTCAGGAACAAACTGTTAAATAGGTGGTACTTGGTAGTTACCTGCTCGTAAAATGACATAGATATTGAACGCAATTTTTCTTGAACCCTAAAAGTACTAAATCTTTATTCTACTCAGGGTTTGGTTTGGCTATACACGAATAGTTTTTAAGGTATTCTGTTATTTAACTGGTCATGCGCCCAATCACTGGCAAATTCCAGAATATTTTGTTTATCGGGATCATGATGGAGTTCATGTCGGGCATTGGGCCAACTTTTATAGGTTACATCGCCCTCAAAATTGGAGACAAATATTTCACTGCCTAACGGAAGACAGATACGGTCTTCTTCTCCGTGCATTAACAATATATTGACCGGCGAAGTGTGTTTTTTTTGTAGAAATTTACCAGCGTCAGACATGGCTATACCCAGACTTAGACTGATTTTGTTATGATTAAGTGGATCAGTCTTATAGGCCTTGACTTCAAGTGGATCACGGCTTATCTGATTGATATCCAATTGGTTACTTAAAGTTAGTGTGGGCCAAAGCAAATGAATTTTTCTTAACAGATACATTGTCCAGGACGGTAATTCTCTAAATACTTTAATCCAGGGCGAAGTAATAATCGCACCTTCAACGGTGGGTTTAACCCGGATTAAATAATTTAATACCAGGTTTCCTCCCATGCTGTGTCCATAGAGAATAAACGGTAAAGCCGCATACCTTTGTTGTAAATCCATGACACTATGATCAATAAGATTTAACAGAGTGTCCAGGTTGGGGCTATGCCCTCGTAACCCTGAGGACTGGCCGTGTCCAATTAGATCAAAGGACCGGACAATCCAATTTTGATTCGCAAAATGCAGCCCGATATTTTTTAGCCTACCACTATGTTCACCTAAACCATGAATTAATAGAATCATTCCCTGTGGGTCGGAATCGGGGATCCAAGTCCGGTAAAATATGTCCATTCCGGCAATGGATTTGACAAAATGCTCTTCGCTCGCCAAGAATCTTGAAGAATTGATTATTTAAAATTACAAAATTTTGATTATTTGATCAGTCAAAAACTTCTTCGGCTTGAGGTATTTGATAATTTAGACCCAAAGATCAAAGTTTATGCAAGAAATAAATCAGCATACCCATATCATTTACCAATTCACCATTTTGTTGATTTTTGTCGTGGCTTTGTTATTTTACATTTTTATTTATCGATTTTCATTTGCCCTGCGCAGTTCAATGGTGAAGGAAGAAAAAACAAAACAGGATCTGATTATTAATGCCTACAAATTGGAGAAGATTGAGTTGGAACGGAGTCATTTGGCCGCCCAAAATCGAGTGGAAGAAGAAATCCGATTGCGCTTGGAACAAGAAGTACATCTGAAGAATCAGGAATTAGTGAGCTATACCAATTTATTGCATAATCAAACGATTACACTGGATCGTATTGAAAAAGAATTTGCACAGTTACAGAACCCAAGTTCGGAGAAACAAAAATCTTTGGAGGACATCAGAAAGATTATCCGTCAGCAAATCAGCCCATTAACCGAATGGGAGCAATTTAGATTACAGTTCGAAAAAGTACACCCGGGATTTTTTACCTCCGTGATGAAAAGTTTTAAAAATTTATCACAAAATGACTTGCGGCATTGTGCTTATATCCGTATGGGTATGAGTACAAAAGAAATAGCTCGTTTGTTCAACATCAATCCGACCTCGGTTCAGATCAATCGGGTCAGGTTGAAAAAAAAGTTAAATCTGGATGCTGACATGGATTTGATTTCCTACATCACTCATCTTAAGTAATGAGCATGTTTGGAATAACCTGGGTGGATTCACTCATTATTGTTTGGTACTTTATTATTTTATTGATCATCGGCTTTTCTTTTTATTCCCGCACACATACAGAATCAGAGTTGTTTTTAGCTGGTCGACGATTGACCTGGCCGGCCATAGGATTCAGTTTATTTGCCACCAATATTTCCAGCACGACCATGATCGGTTTGGCCGGTTCGGCTTATGTATACGGTGTAGCGGTTTCTTCTTATGAATGGATGGCCACCCTGGTATTAATATTTGGGGTTTTATTCATTTTCCCATTCTATTTCCATCACCGCATTTCAACGATTCCCGAATTTTTGGAAAAGCGCTTTAATGTGGCCATTAGGCGGTATGTGTCCATGTTTACCATTTTATTAAGTGTGGTGATCGACATTGCCGCATCTTTATATGCTGGGGCTTTATTAATTGCAATTTTTCTTCCCGGGACTAATATTTGGATTACCTGCTTTGTTTTGGCCGTTTTAGCCGGGCTTTATACGGCAGGTGGGGGATTGGCGGCTGTGGTTTACACAGATATTTTGCAGGCGGTTTTGATCATCATGGCCGGTACCATTTTATCATTTGCCGTATTCAGCCAATATGATTTTTCCTGGACAGCAGCTACTGATGGCTTACAAGAACTCCATCTACAAATATTTCGCCCCGCGCATGATTCTTTTTTACCATGGACTGGCATTGTCCTGGGCTTGCCTTTACTCAGTTTTTATGTTTGGATCATCAATCAATACATCGTTCAAAGAATTCTGGGCGCAAAAAACATTAACCATGCCCGTTGGGGAGCTTTATTTGGCGCTTCATTGAAACTATTGGTTTTATTTATTATGGTTATCCCAGGATTAATGGCTATCAATTTACTGCCTGAACTGGAAAATCCGGATATGGTGTTTCCGACGCTGGTCAAAGAGTTATTACCCCCGGGAGTGTTGGGTATCATGTTAGCCGGCGTTTTAGCCGCCATCATGTCCAGTTTGGATTCAGCGCTAAATGCCGCCTCCACATTAATTGTTATCGATTTAATAAAACCCCGAAAACCACATCTGGAATCAAAACAACTGGCTAGAATTGGAAAATCGATCACCTTGGGTTTGATGATCTTTGCCGGAGTCTGGGCGCCTTTCATTTCGTATTTTAGTGGGTTGTTTGACTATGTTCAAATTGCCCTGGCTTACCTCATTCCACCAGTAGTAACTGTCTTTCTGGCTGGAATCTTTTTGCCGGGCACTCACGGACGCAGTGCTTTGTGGACCATGGTTAGCGGGCATTTTTTCTCCGGGATTTTTATCATATTAACGCTTAACGATATTCTGACGGTCCATTATACGTTGATTACTTTTCTATTGTTTTTGATTTCTTGTTTTTCCATCTTTATTCTTAATCATCTTCTAAGCCCGGGTCAAGACGAACCCCAAGACCTCACGGCGCTCACCTGGATATATCGGCCGCAGGTCAAAGAGAATTCTGGCCATCGGTTATATGATCATAAGTTATTAAGTGTTATAATACTTTGTCTCTTATTATTGACAGTTTGGAAGTTTTTGTGACCAGCTACACTATTTGGATTTATCTTAAATACTTGGGCATTTGGCGGAGACTGGATGTAACAAAAATTTCTCTTTTTGACTGTATTGAAATTAAATTCCGGGCAACTGCCTATTTTTAAAACAATATTTTTGAATAAACGCTAAGTTAATGATGATTTGGCAACAACAATATCCTTCATGTTTTATTAAATTGGGAATAGAAACTATTACAAAGCTATTACAAAGTTTTAATAAATATACAAAAATAATAATGTATAAGTAATGTATAAATTAGTGCTATAACACTTATTAGTACCTTTTTCACCCATTTACAACAAAGTTTTTTAGATATAACATTTTATTTAATGAATATAAAAACCTACCTTGGTGCAAAATATTTATTTGCTGACCAAATTTTTCTGATGCCAAAAAATGTAAATCTACACCAGATGAAAAGTTTTCACATTGACTTACCAAAGGTGCTTAGCTTAGCGGTGATGCTTTTGCTCACCTGTTTGGCTTGGGGCCAAAAAACTATTACCGGTACAGTAACGGACGAGCTAACTGATGAGCCGTTAATTGGTGCCAGTATATTGATTAAGGGAACGTCGACCGGTACGGTTACCGATATTGATGGTTCTTACTCGCTGAGTGCACAAGCTGAGGATGTACTTGTTTTTTCTTACACCGGTTACGAAAGCGTTGAGGTCACCGTAGGTGATCAATCTGTGGTTAATGTGGCTATGACTGCCGGAAGAAACCTGGAAGAAGTAACTGTCGTTGGTTATGGTACTTTCCGTTCCAGGGAGGTAACCAGCTCTATTGCTACCGTAAAAGCTGAAGAATTTAACAAAGGTAACGTGACTAACCCGGCCAACCTGTTACAGGGTAAAGTGGCCGGTCTG
>JAYRWN010000139.1:0-10026 GCA_041917975.1 Saprospiraceae bacterium
AATCCGATAGGGTAAATTTTTTTGCCCCGGCTGGAGGGTGCAGTGACAATAATTGCCTTGAAGTACACCTCCATCAACCTGAAAATCCACCACCTCTTTTTTTAGGGGTACCGACCACCGGATTATTAGCCCGCTTAAAAAATAGTTACCCTGATCGACTTGGCGATACCGGGTCCAGAGATGATTGTACATCAGGCCGGCCCACCAGTGTTTAGTCAGATTCAACATCAGCTCAGTGTACCCATGCCGCTCATAAAACTTTAGGTATTCGCCACGGCGCGAATCAAAATATTCATCTGACGGAAAAGTGTTTAGGGAGGTTTCCAGGGTAAGGCGACTGAAGGGTGAAGGTTGATAATTGTCTTGGGCCTGGCCTGGTCTGATGAAAAATACGGTTACCATGCCAAAATAAAAGCATTGCCAAACGGTCTGTTTAGAACAAGCAATCATAACTTCCATTGTAGCGTAAAGGGGTTGGCGAAATAATAATAGCGGAACGGCTCTGCACGCTGAAGGTCATCATCCCTCAAGCGTCTTTCCCAGCCCCAGCCCATGGACGGAGAAAGATAAAAACGTTTTGACAATCTGATTTCTGCGCCCAAAGTACCATAAAATTGATGGGATGGTGTTGGTAAGCGTGTTACCTTCCAGTCCTTAACATGAATAAAATATGCCGGAGTAAACACCTGCAGTGCTTCTAAAAATAGACCAAAATTGCCCCGCGGCTTACTGGTTAATAAACGAAGCCGTGCAAAATAGCCTAACCCTGGAATAGGTTTTAAGCGTTGCAAACTATTCCAATGCCAGGACAGATGCCCGGCCAATCCTAAAGCCAGACCAGGGTGGATTTGTATACCTACTTTAGGGTACAGGCCCAGAGTGCGATAACACAATTTTGTTTTGTATGGAGAAGTCGTATCCACAGGTAAGCTAAACAGCTGACCGGAAGTAAAAAAGCCGAGATACCAGCGCAGAGAGTCCCGGGTGCACGAGTACATTTTTATGGAGCTCAACACTATGACGAGGGTCAGAAAAAAAGATTTTAAGGTATTCATCTTGACTAGTCGTGGTTAATGTATATAGAATACTCAAATAACGCTAAACGCGAGGGTGGTTTCATCATTATTGTTGGTGTTTTTCATTTTCTTTGTGGCGCAATCAAACAGGCATGAGTAATCTTGACCGGCTGCATGAGCGTTTCCGTAAAACGCCAGCCATCCAGAACCTTGCCGAGCAGTTACAAACCTCCACGAAAGGATTTCACCTGCAAGGTCTGGCCGGGGCGGAGCTGTGTTTCGTGCTTACGGCCCTATTACAGGAAAACCGGCGCTGGAACCACCTGGTCATCGCTCAGGATAAAGAAGACGCCGCTTATATTCAAAATACGCTGGCCTCCATTAATCCGGATACCATACCGTATTTTTTTCCTGATTCGTTTAAAAATCCTTTGCAATTTGACGCTGTTTATCAGACCAATGTACTGTCCCGTACCGAGGTGATCAATCAGCTGGCCGGAGCGCTGAATGGACAAATCATGGTCACCTATCCGGAAGCACTCTTCGAAAAAGTGGTGAACCCGGCCGTGCTCAAGGACAGTAAAATAGAAATGCGCAAGGGAGACCAGTTGCACCTGGATCAATTGATCCAGACCCTGGTCAAAAATAATTTTGAGCGGGTAGATTTTGTCTATGAACCCGGGCAATTCTCCATCCGCGGAGCCATCGTGGATATTTTTTCCTATGGTCATGAAAAGCCCTATCGCATCGAATTATTTGATGAAGATATCGAGTCCATTCGCATCTTTGACCCGGTAACCCAATTGTCCGAGCGCAGTCTGGCGCTACTCAACCTGGTCCCCAATCTCAACCGCACGTATATAGCCACAGATAAAATACCGTTGCTGGAAGCGCTCCCGGAAAATTATATCGTCTGGGTCAGCGACCTGCAATTTATCCTGGAGCGGGTACAGATCAGTTTTGAAAAACTGGTAGCTTATGCGAAATATTCAACGGCAGAAAAAGAAGAAGAAATCTATACCCTTTATCATGACCGCAATTTTTTATATCCAAACGAAGTCATTCGGGCCCTGGAGACGTTAAAAACCGTTTATTACGGCCCAAAACCTGATCTCTCCGCATTAGTGCCGATCGCTTTTCAAGCTAAAGCCCAACCCAGCTTTAATAAAAATTTTGCCCTGTTGATCCGGGCTATGAAGGAACTGCAGGACCAGCGTTACGAGTTGTTTTTGTTTACCGACAACACTAAACAGATTGAACGTTTTTACCGCATTTTTGAAGATCTTGACGCGTCTATCCAGTTTCATCCCATCCCGGTTTCCGTGCATGCCGGGTTTATCGATGAAGGGCTGAAAGTAGCCTGCTTCACTGACCACCAGATCTTCGAACGTTTCCACCGTTATTCCATTCGCAAGGGTTTTTCACAGGACCAATCCCTGAAACTGCGCATGTTGCAGGAGTTGGAGCCGGGGGATTATGTGACCCACATAGATTATGGTGTAGGCCGCTACTCCGGCCTGGAAATCCTCACCGTAAACGGCCGGCAACAAGAGTCGGTGCGTTTGATTTATAAAAATAACGACATCCTGTATGTCAGCATTAATGCACTGCATAAAATATCCAAGTATACCGGCAAAGAGGGAACGGAGCCACAGCTTAGCCGGCTTGGCAGTGACGCCTGGGCCGCGATAAAACGCAAAACCAAGCGGAAGATCAAGGACATCGCCAAAGACCTGATCAAACTTTATGCTCAGCGCAAAGCCGCTAAAGGGTATAAATTTCCCCCGGACGGGTATTTGCAAGCCGAACTGGAAGCATCTTTCATCTACGAAGACACTCCTGACCAGTATCAGGCCACAGTAGACGTCAAAAAAGACATGCAACAGCCGCACCCCATGGACCGACTGATCTGTGGTGACGTGGGTTTTGGTAAAACTGAGGTAGCCATCCGGGCTGCTTTTAAATGTGTGGCTGAAGGGCGTCAGGTGGCGGTTTTAGTCCCCACGACTATCCTGGCGTTGCAACACTACCAGACCTTTTCTGAGCGCCTTAAAGAATTCGGCATCCGGGTAGATTATGTGAACCGTTTTCGCACCGCCAAACAGAAAAAAGATATTCTGGAACAACTTAAGGCCGGTCAAGTAGAAATAATCATCGGCACCCATGCCCTGTTGGGCAAAGACGTGCAGTTTAAGGACCTCGGCCTCTTGGTTATCGATGAGGAACAAAAATTTGGTGTAGCGGCTAAAGAGCGTTTGCGCAATTTAAGGGTCAATGTGGACACGCTGACGCTCACGGCGACACCCATACCGCGCACGTTGCAGTTTTCGCTGATGGCAGCTCGAGACCTGTCCATTATCCGTACACCGCCGCCTAACCGTCAACCGATCCACACCGAGCGCCGGATCTTTAGTGACGACTTTATCCGTGAAGCATTATACTTTGAGGTCAACCGCGGCGGACAAGTCTTCTTTGTACACAACCGGGTGAAAAATCTGATAGATGTGGCGACCATGCTGCGTACCATGTGTCCGGATATCCGTATTCAAATTGCTCATGGACAAATGGAGCCTGGGCCCCTGGAAAATACCTTAATGGATTACATTAATAAAAAGATTGATGTCTTGGTGTCCACAAACATCATCGAAACAGGTTTGGACATCCCCAATGCCAACACCATCATCATTAATAATGCCCACCAATTTGGCCTTAGCGATTTGCATCAGCTGCGTGGCCGGGTAGGCCGGTCCAACACCAAAGCATATTGTTATCTGTTATGTCCACCGCTATCTATACTTACTGCGGACGCCCGAAAGCGCTTACAGACCCTGGAGGAATTTTCAGAGCTGGGCAGTGGATTTGAAATAGCCATGCGCGACCTGGACATTCGTGGAGCCGGAAATTTATTGGGCGCGGAACAAAGTGGTTTTATCGCTGAGATCGGTTATGAAACTTACCATAAAATTTTGGACGAAGCCATCCAGGAGTTAAAAGAAAGCGAGTTTAAGGATGTATTCCAGGAAGAGCTGCAGGAAAATCGCGTTTTTGTCAAGGAAGTGCAAATAGAAACCGATACCGAGATGCTCATGCCGGACAATTACGTCAGCAATGTGCAAGAACGTCTGCGCCTGTATACCGAGCTGGACCAGGTAGAAACGGAAGTAGGCATTGTAGCCTTCAGGCAATCTTTAGCTGACCGCTTCGGTCCGGTCCCGCGCCAGGTGGAAGAAATATTCGAAGGCCTTCGCTTAAGATGGCTATGCCGGCAAATGGGCTTTGAGCAACTTTCGTTAAAAAATCAAAAACTGCGGGCTTACTTCACCTCCAATGAACATTCACCATTTTATCAGTCCGAGTATTTCCAACAATTTTTAAAATATATCGCCGCTTTCAGTCTGGCTAAAAAACTAACTTTGAAACAGTCGAATAATCATTTGATCCTGATCAGAGAAGGCGTAACGTCTTTGCAGCAAGTCAGGGATTTGCTCCAAGATATTTACCGAGAGGTTAATTTTATTGCTCAATCCAAATAAACGACTGATGCCATTTACAAATAATCCGGTATCTGAAAATGATCTACCCCAAATGCAGGAGGTAGAATTCCACCCTTTGCAGCCAAATTACCGCAAGGTACAAATCATCCGCGCTTCCCTTATGGGGTTATTGGCTGGCGTAGTCTTGGGCATTGCCTGGTTAGTGATACCCGGGTTTCTGCTTATTAAAATTTTGGGGACAGTGGTGGTATTGGTGTGGATATTCTTAAATATTATTTTCATTAATAAACGGTTTGCCATTAAAGGGTATGCTTTGCGCGATCATGACATTATGTATCGCAGCGGGTGGTTATTTCGTTCAGTCACGGTCATTCCATTCAATCGGGTACAACATACGGAAATCGGCCAGGGCCCGGTAGAACGGTATTTTAATCTGACGGAATTAACGTTATATACAGCAGGCGGACAATTAGCCGATTTGTCGATCGCCGGATTAACCCCTGATGACGCACAACGCATAAGGGATTTTATTGTGTCTAAAGCGGGTCAGAATGCTCCAGAACAAATCCTATGATTTCAGTCAACCTACCCGGCAGTCAGGAGTAGCGATCTTACTGATCCTGCTAAAATCTTTACGCAACCTGGCCCGAACGTTTTGGCCACTGCTTTTGGTAATGGTTTTTAATCGTCGCAATAAAAATGATCAATGGGAACAGTATACCTTAATCGCTGTAGTCATCATTTCGGTAATTTCGGTGTTCAGTTCCATCGTTTCTTTTTTTAGATATTATTTCCGGCTCAGTCCAGGCGAATTAATTATTGAAGAAGGGTTAATCAATCGAAAAAAAACCATTATCCCTTTTGACCGGATCCAAACCATCAACATCGAGCAGGGCATCATCCATAAGATGTTCCAGGTGGTCCAATTAAAAATAGATACGGCTGGATCAAAAGGTGAAGAAGTTTCCATACAGGCTCTAGATGGTGCAATGGCCCAGGCCTTAAAAGATCAGATATTTGCAGTCGGCGCCAGCCATGCTGATCTGCCACAGGATACGAAGCTTGCTGAGGATCGTCCAGTGGCCCGGGAATTGGTCCACCTTACCGTCGGAGATATGTTAAAAGTAGGAGTGAGCCAAAATCATTTGCAAACAGCAGGAGTCGTATTGGCTTTCCTTATTGGTTTTTTTGATGATATCGATGAATTATTTAATCTGAATATCCTGGATACTATAGAAACGTGGGTTGGAGATGGCACGTTGAGTATCTGGCTGACCTTCACCATGATCATTCCGGTATTTATTTTGATTTCATTTGTAGTGAGTTTGATTCGCACCGTTTTTAAATATTACGAGCAAAGGGTGTGGCTGTCTGTAGAGGGTCTAAAATTGGAGGCTGGACTACTGACCCGCCTTACCACTTACATCAAGCCTACTAAAGTACAATGGTTATATTGGTCGCAAAATCCCATTTACCGCGCTTTTAATTTGCATGAATTAAAAATAAAACAAGCTGCCGGCACCCTGCAGGACCTTAAAAGAACCATAGAAATTCCTGGCTGTTACCACCACCAGGTTGAGACGATAAAAAAAGAAATCTTCGCTGAACATTGGTTTGAGCCCATACGTACCCTGGTTATCCATCCATCCATGGGTCAGCGCTATTTTTTGATCTACGGCACCATCACTGCCGCGTTGACTTTTTTATTGGTAGTAAGTCAGAGTTGGTTGGCCGGATTATTTTTAGGGCTAGCCGCTTGGGCTCTCTCTTTCTTTTATTGGCGGGCTTATCAGCGGAGCTGGCGGTGCCATATTAATGATGAAGCATTGCTTTGTGCTTATGGGGTATGGGATCACCGCCATTTAATATTGCCCTTTTATAAGGTTCAGGGTATACGCCTAAAACAGAGTCCTTATCAACGCAGTCATGACCTGGCTACAATACAAATGGACACGGCTTCCGGACAAGTCACTATTCCTTATCTCCAGCTTAAGGATGCCAGGGATTTGACTAACCTGCTGCTTTTTAAAGTCGAGAGCACTAATCGCTCGTGGATGTAATCGTTTTATTCATAACATCACAGGGAGACATTATTACCTGTAAATAAATGTGAGGAAACCCCTATATTTGCCCGCAAATTTTTTGAAAGCAAAATGCCTAAAGATCCTTCTATTAAATCGGTTCTGATTATCGGTTCCGGTCCCATAATTATCGGTCAAGCTTGTGAATTTGATTATTCGGGCTCGCAGGCCTCACGTTCCCTAAGGGAGGAGGACATAGAGGTTACCCTCATTAATTCCAACCCGGCAACGATTATGACCGATCCGGTTACTGCCGACCACATTTACCTGTGGCCACTGACGGTGGAGAGCATAGAAAAAATTCTTCAGGAAAGACATATTGATGCAGTATTGCCTACCATGGGCGGACAAACCGCATTAAACCTGGCTAAGGAAGCCGGAGCTTTAGGGATTTGGGAAAAATACAATATACGCCTCATTGGAGCTGATCTGGAAGCCATAGAACGCACCGAAAATCGCGAGCAATTTCGTAACCTCATGAATGAGCTGGGCATGCAGGTCGCTCCATCCGTGATCGCCAACTCGTTTTTGGAAGGAAAGGAAGCAGCCCAGATCATTGGATTTCCTTTGGTTATCCGCCCATCATTTACTTTAGGAGGCACTGGAGGTTCTTTTGTGATGAAGGATGAAGATTTTGACGAAGCGTTACGTCGTGGTCTCAACGCCTCCCCCAGTCATGAAGTGTTGGTGGAAAAAGCGGTATTGGGCTGGAAAGAGTTTGAATTGGAGCTTTTACGGGATAATTTAAATAATGTAGTGATCATTTGTACGGTGGAAAACTTGGATCCCATGGGTATTCACACCGGGGACTCCATTACCGTGGCTCCGGCGATGACATTATCGGATACCGCTTATCAGCACATGCGCGATTCGGCTATTCTGATGATGCGTTCCCTGGGCAACTTTGCCGGAGGCTGCAACGTACAGTTTGCCCTGCAACCGGAAACAGAGGAATTAATCGCGGTAGAGATAAACCCGCGAGTGTCACGGTCCTCCGCTTTAGCCAGCAAAGCCACCGGTTATCCGATTGCCAAGATTGCCGCAAAACTGGCTATCGGTTATAATCTGGATGAGCTGAAGAATCAAATCACCAAAACCACGTCGGCCTATTTCGAACCAACATTGGACTACGTGATTGTCAAGATGCCACGGTGGAATTTCGAAAAATTCTATGGATCCGACCATATTTTGGGCCTACAAATGAAATCCGTGGGCGAAGTTATGGCCATCGGGCGGACGTTCCAGGAAGCTTTGCAGAAAGCTTGTCAATCCCTGGAAAACAACCGCATGGGCTTAGGCGCTGATAAAAAAGAATGGATCAAAACATCCGACATCCTTGAGCGCCTGGAGAAAGTGAGCGATGATCGTATCTTCCGCATCAAGGATGCCATGCGTTTGGGGGTACCCTTAAAAACCATTCAAAAGTTAACCCATATCGATCCATGGTTCTTAAAACAAATCCGCTCCATGGTGACCATAGAGGATCAACTGATGAAATACAATGTGGCGGACGATTTACCTCGCGATTTTTTACTGGATCTAAAACGAGCCGGGTATTCGGATGGTCAAATTGCCTGGTTAATGCGGATCAAAGAGAGTGAAGTTACTGCTCACCGCAAACATCTGGGCATCCACCGCGTCTATAAAATGGTGGATACCTGTGCGGCCGAGTTCGAAGCAAAAACGCCTTACTTTTATTCCACTTTCGACACGGAAAACGAGAGCATTCCCTCTACAAAGAAAAAGGTGATTATTTTAGGCTCCGGCCCTAACCGCATCGGCCAGGGAATAGAGTTTGACTACTGTTGCGTTCATGGTGTCCTGGCGGTTAAAGAAGCGGGATACGAGGCCATCATGGTTAATTGTAATCCGGAGACCGTTTCTACCGACTTTGACATCGCCGACAAACTTTATTTTGAGCCGGTGTTCTGGGAACACTTATTAGAAATCATCGAGCTGGAAAAGCCCACCGGTGTCATCGTTCAATTGGGTGGTCAAACCGCATTAAAGCTTGCTGAAAACCTGTATAAACTCGGCATTCCTATCATTGGTACTCAGTTTCCTGACATGGACCTGGCCGAAGACCGGGGTGAATTTTCTACCTTACTGCAACGCTTGGGAATTCCATATCCAAAATTTGGTGTAGCCCGCACGGTTGATGAGGCGCTGGACGTAGCGACCAAAATCCCCTACCCGCTATTGGTTCGGCCTTCGTATGTGTTGGGTGGCCAAAGCATGCGTATCGTCATCAACGACCAGGAATTGGAAAACACCACCTTAAGCATTTTCAAAAATTTGCCTGATAATAAGGTACTCATCGATCATTTCTTAGAACGGGCTAAAGAAGCCGAAGTAGATGCTATCTGTGATGGTGACGACGTGCATATTATGGGTATCATGGAACACATCGAGCCGGCCGGGATACATTCCGGCGACAGTTCGGCCGTTTTACCTACCTACAGTTTGAGTGAAAAGGTGGTACAAACCATGGTTGAGCACACAGAAAAAATAGCCCGGGCTTTGAAAATTAAAGGATTGATCAACATCCAGTTTGCCATTAAAAAAGATGAGGTTTTTGTCATAGAGGCGAACCCGCGAGCTTCCCGGACCACACCATTTATTGCTAAAGCCTACGGCATCCCCTACCTGAATATAGCTACCCATGTCATGTTGGGCCACAAAAAATTGAAAGATTTTACTTACGATAAAAAACTACAAGGTTACGCCATCAAGGTTCCGGTCTTTTCGTTCGAAAAATTTCCCAATGTGGATAAAAATCTGGGGCCGGAGATGAAAAGCACCGGTGAAGCCATCTATTTTATCAAAGACCTGAAAGATCCTTTTTTCCGCGACCTGGATAATAAGCGGTCGATGTTTTTAAGTCGATAGGGTTGGAGATTTTTGGCGCTTTAGCGCATTAGCACTTTGGCGTCTTAGCGCATTGGCATATTGGCATATTAGCATATTGGCGTCTTAGCATATTGGCGTGTTGGCGCATTGGCATATTAGCGCATTGGCATATTGGCACATTAGCGTCTTGGCATTAGCACACTAACATTTAGGGGAACAACAACGGTATAAACTCGGGCGTTTTAGAAAAAAGAACAGCCCATGTGTAAGAACTACACGCATTATTTCATAAGCCTGGGTTTTATTGGCCTGCTGAAATTTTCTTTGTTTGCGCAACAAAACTCACCGGAGCCCATAGTATCGGTGAAAGTTTATCTCAATGCCTTTAAAGAAACTATTCATGACCGGACAGATCAAAATTCGGCGGGATTAAAAACGCATTACGTAATAAAAGAAGGGCGGGTAGGCATTCCCTCTCTGGCAGTGCAAATGCATAGCCGTACCATATGGAGTCATGAGTTAGAAATTCTGCCCATTTGGTATGATGTAAAAAGAAACAGCCTGGAAGTAGAAATAAATAATCAA
>JAYRWN010000140.1:0-12008 GCA_041917975.1 Saprospiraceae bacterium
AATGGACCAAATCTTCACTTTAATACAGCGCGAACTAAAACGCCAGCGTGAAGGCATAGAACTTATCGCTTCGGAAAATTTTACCAGTGCACCGGTGCTACAAGCCATGGGTTCCTGTTTAACCAATAAATATGCCGAAGGGTATCCGGGAGCGCGGTATTATGGCGGCTGCGAAGTCGTTGATGAAATAGAGAGTTTGGCCATTGATCGGCTAAAGAGGTTATTCGGTGCAGAATATGCTAATGTACAACCACACTCGGGCGCTCAAGCTAATGCCGCCGTCTTTCTGGCCATACTCCAACCGGGAGACACCATCATGGGCTTTAATTTAGCTCACGGCGGTCATCTTTCTCACGGTTCACCGGTTAATTTCTCCGGCAAAGTTTATCGACCGGTATTCTATGGCGTCGAGCCGGATACCGGACGCATTGATATGCAAAAAGTCCATGATCAGGCTATTTTGGAAAAACCTAAAATGATTATCTGTGGTGCTTCGGCTTACAGTCGGGACTGGGATTATGTGGCGTTTCGGGATATTGCAGATAAAGTCGGTGCCATACTGGTAGCCGATATCGCGCATCCCGCCGGTTTAATTGCTACTAAATTATTGAATGATCCCATGCCCCATTGCCATATCGTAACTTCCACCACCCATAAAACTTTACGGGGTCCGCGTGGCGGCATAATAATGATGGGCCATGACTTTGACAATCCCTGGGGCCGGACGACTAAAAAAGGAAAACCCATCCGGATGTCCGCGGTGCTTAACAGTGGAGTATTTCCGGGTATGCAGGGCGGTCCCCTGGAACACGTCATCGCCGCCAAAGCAGTGGCCTTTGAAGAAGCACTACAACCAGCTTTCACTTCCTATGCCCGGCAGGTTATTACTAATGCCCAGGCCATGGCTCAGGCATTTACGGATAAAGGGTACCGCATCATCTCTGGCGGCACGGATAATCATCTAATGCTTATTGATTTAACCAACAAGGGTATTACCGGCAAACAGCTGGAGGAGGCCCTGGTGAAAGCGGATATAACTGTTAATAAAAATATGGTACCTTTTGATGAGCAGAGTCCGATGGTTACTTCCGGAGTGCGCATTGGTACAGCCGCGATGTCCTCGCGGGGTATAAATGAAGATGATAGTCGCCAGATTGTGGATTGGATTGACCGCATGGTGCAGGATATTCATAATGATGATGTACGTCAGACGGTGAAGGAAGAGGTCCACGCCATGACTGCCCGTTTGCCCTTGTATTAGGTACGGAACGATAAATTCCTGTCCAATTTTTGGAAAAAACAATCCGGGTGACCAAAAATTCCAGACTATTTATAGTTAAAACAATTTGTTTGATCAATGTTTGTTTTTGGGAAAATTTATGGATATGGTCCAGTCAAACAAGCAGGATTGATCACATGATTTTTGGATTGGTATACCTGACCCCCAATTTTTAATTAAATAAAAATGCCGGTACGCGTTAACCTACCGGCTTCGGATGGATTTATATATCCTTTTATTTTTTGAGTTATTAGTTATCTCTGGAACCCGCAAAATTAAAGATGATGGAGAAACGTAAGGTATTATCCAAGGGATTGCGCTGATTGGAGGTGGGCACCAGGTAAGACAGGTTCAAACCAAAGATATTGTATTTTATTCCCAGTCCAACGGTGAGGTATTTGCGGTCACCTTTGATGTTGCTTTCGTGGAAATATCCACCCCGCACGGCAAACTGTTTATTATACCAATATTCCAGCCCGGCAGAGATACTGATTTCTTTCAGTTCTTCGGAAAAACCTTCCGGAGCATCGCCGAAAGAAGTAAACCAGGAGTTAACTACCGAATACTCTTTATAATCTGGGATGCCATTAGCATTTTTATCTATAAATTCCCGGGGGGCAGTGGGTACGAGAAGTTTGTTAAAGTCAGCGGTAAGCGTCAGTGTATTATAATCATCTAAATTTAAATCCCAGGCGGCACCTAAGCCCATGTTGGCCGGGATATAATCGGCATTATCATTAGAGTACGAGATTTTAGTTCCCAGGTTTTTAAAGGCTAAGCCCGCGCGAAAGACCCCACCATCATAGGGAGAAATGTAAGAAAATGAAATGTCTGCTGCTCCGGCTAATCCTGCTTTAATTTCGGTGCCGTTAACGAATTGATCTGCAGCGAGATTGGAATAGATAAACTTAATCGCCAAACCGGCTGATAACTTGTCGGTCAACTTACGGGCATAAGCACCGGCCAATTCAAATTCATTGGGTTTTCCCATACCGGTGGGTTCTCCATTGTCATCGGTAAAATCGATTTGACCCAGAGAAAAATAGCGCAGACTTCCCGCGATGGTCTGCAATTCATTGATCTGACGGTGTCCGGCTAAATAAGCCATATACACATCCGTCAACCCTAAGGCACGTAACCAGGGCGAGTAGGTCATAGACAGTGAAGTGGGCTCTTCTATAAAAGCTAGTTTGGACACATTATAGTGCATGGCGTTAGCATCCGGTGATACAGCTATACCGGCATCTCCCATGGCGGCTCCCCGGGCATCCGGTGCCAACGTAAGAAAAGGAACGGCCGTAAGAATTGTATTCGGACAAGGAGAACCGTCAGGCAATACCCAGGCGGATTGAGGATCGGAGGGGTTTTTCGGAGCGCATTGAGCAGAGAGTTGGGAGGAAAACGACAGGGAGCAAAAAACAATTAAACTAATGGCTAAATGCTTCATATACAAGAACTATTTCAAAAAAAAGTTGTGCAAATATAATATTTTCAGAACAAATGTGCAGTGAACTATCTAACCATTCTTTAGGCCGGATTATTGTGTTTTTTTTGTTAAAATCCTGACCTGGGGTATTTTTTGTCGAAGTTAAATTGAAATATCCTCCATGATCTGTTTTAGCGCATAATAACCACTTTGCCGGTTAGTGAGGATGGCGGAAAGGATAGTCCAGAACCATTAACAGGTAATAGTGAAATCCGGTAAAAATAAAGGCCGGTGGTATAGCCAGGCCAGACTGACGGAAGATCCAAAGTCAGATTAAATACAGGATTGGCCGGAGAGGACTGAACTTTGTAGGTGGTCAACCATTGGCCATGCAGGTTAAACAATGCCGCCTGCACCTCAAATTGTTCTGATTTCAGGTTATGTTCCAGCTGAAAATTCACCTGGTGTACAGCCGGATTTGGGGAAACGTTTACTTTGGCCAGGGTGGGTTCACTTTCAGCAATCACCTGAAAGGTGATGGTTTTCTCTGAAGAATTGTTTAAAGCATCCCAAGCCTTTAACGTCAAAGTATGCCACCCTGGGCTTAAGGACGTCAGGGGGAAAGTAACCGTACCTTGGGTATAATTATTGTCTTTGGCGGAGTAATATTCGTTGAGGATAAAGGGTTGACCGGTTTTACCATCCAGTACAGCGGTAAGGTCATGTCCTATGCCATTTCCAGTAACATTGATGCCATGTTCGTCACTTAGATTAGCTAGCAACACGGTATTTGGACCGGTGGTCCCACCGCTTTTAAACTGAAAATGATCCAGGTATAGGTCGATTTCTGGCCCAGAGTTATCCGTAGGAGGAATATCTGCCGAACCGCCGACAATCAGTTGATTGTATACTCCCTTAGCATCTTGCTGGCCGTCAGTAGCATAGTAGCTGATTTTACCCGGCCCAAACCGGTAATCGATGTCTTTAGGTACCACAAAACTAAACGTAAATGATCCCCCGTTCACTTCTACGGTACCCTTAAAAAGAATATTATTTAATACCTGGAAGTAGATCAGTGGACTTTGCTCATTTTGCTGCAAGGTGGCTACCCGTGACGTTTTATCATATACAGTTGGAAATAATTGACCATTAAACTGAGTGGCTTTATTGCCGTGCTGGTCTTTAATTTCTCCACGTATAGTCACGACCTGCAAGGCTCTGATCGTGTCGGGAAGGTCGTCAAGCGGCTGTGAGTTGATGGCGGTTGTTACCACCTCATAATTCGGAGTAGCCAAATACATGGAAGGGTCTCCGATCAATGCAAATTTGCGGGCGTTGGCAGACGTGGTGTCCTCGGCCCGGAAATTCTTGGCTAGTCGCAACGACTCGCCCAAAGTCAATGGGTAACCTTGTGCATCTTTCTCCAATAAAAAGGTAAAGACCGAACGGGTTAGTCGATCGTTAGATGATAAATAAACTGCGCGGACGGTGGTAAACAATCCGATGGCTCCACCATTAGGATTTAACAAAGCCATTTCCCCTGCTGAAGTCAGTGAGGCATCATCATAACCGGTAAACTGACAGGTCGCTGTAATGAATAAAGGCAGCTTATTATGGTTATTCCAGGATAAAATGTCGTTAACCCTTAAGATGCGCTCATGAGCCCAGCCAGTGGAACCACCATGACCTAAATAATTGATGGCCAGCACACCTTTAAAAATAGCATTGTTTATACTTTGCTGGACATCCGGATAAAATTCACCAGCCCCGGTTCTCTCTTGCCGAAATGCGTCCAGGTATATTTTTTCAACGTTGAGATGAGGAAATTGATTGAGATATTCTTTCTCTATTCTTTCAGATTGATTGATAAACTCACCATATTCTTCATCATCTGCAACCAGCGCAAACCGGTTGCGCCATTCACCCTTGGTGTCCGGATGCTGATCATATCGAATAAGTTTATCAACGACGATCTTAGCTTCTTCAGCGGTGCGTACCGGAAGGCGACCAACAGCAATGTCCAAAGCTCCTCGCAGGTTACTGCCTTCATGGTCATCCAGCAACGCATAATAATCATCCGTAGGAAAAGCAAATATGGGGTTCAGAGATTCAATGGTTTCATATGTAGGCACAAAATTCTGATCTGGTAAATCCGCATCCAGATGCCGGTAATCGTAACTGGCATCACCGAACAATATTAAATACCTGAATTTTGTATCACGGTCACGCAGCATCTTTACAAAATTGCGGATAGCGGTGGGGTCAGCTTTACCGCTGCTGAATTCATGATAGATGGAAGTCGTAGGTACACCCACGACGGTCAGATTTTGGGCTTGTTGCCGATGTTTGGCTAAACGCAGGGCTTCCGACTCAAAATGAGGGTGGTACACGATGACCAAATCAGCACGTTTTATGGCATGCAGATTTTGATTGGGTATGGATCCGATAACTTGGGGCGTTGCTAAAGTCGATTCAGGATCAAAGACAATATAATCTTTTAGGGTTCCGCTATAATCTTTAAAGGTAAGCAGATCGCTTTGCCACTGGGTTATTATCCTTTGAGGGTATAATGCTTGGGTGATGTCCCAACACATCAGGCCGTTTTTTGACCCTTTAATATGATATTCTGTTGTTAAGGCTTCCACCGATCTATAGTCGCGCAAAACAAGCGGCTTTTGATTATATTTTAGCTCATTGCGGGCATGAAGCTCTATATAGTCCAGCCATCCTTCGCTGGTACTGCCGGCCTCCGGGTATTTGAGTACTACATTTAATGTGTTGGAGGTCAGAGTATGCTCACCTTTTAATAGATAGGTATCCGCATAGGTATCTTCAACGTCACCGGTATTTACCTGGCTTAAATAACCGGTATAATTTTGTTTATTTATTTCTAACTGGAAACTTGAAGGAGCGTCACTGCGCCCGGCAAAATGTACCAAGAATCTGATTTTGGAGTTGGGTATTAAAGCTGGAAAATTAAATTTTGACGAATAGTCTTTGAGCCGCAGCGATTTAAACTGGTCACCAAACCAAATGCGACCGGATCCTAGGGAAGCATGGAAATCAGCGAGGAGGTTAACCCGGTCATCTTCTAATCTGATGGCCTGATCATAACTTGTCGTCGAATATTCCGCTGTAGCCGGGGACTCTGATTCCTGGAGACGCAAGGAGATACTTTCGTCGATAATCAGGAAATAAAAATTTTGGCTAGTATAAGGGTTAATAGCCTGGTGATGGACCCCGTCACGGGCATCCAAACGCCACACGTTTGGTCCCTCACCATAGAATAAAATGTAATCTCCCGGATTAAATACACCATCTTCGCCACCTTTAAAATAAATGGGTATTTGTTCCAGGTCGTCTGTGGTTTGGTCGGCAATTTTTTCCGGTAAAGCGTCTCCCGTTCGACCAAAGACTTTTATTTGATCAGGTTTAATGCGGTCCGCATCCAGTTTTAATTGGGTTTCAAAAAAGGTGTAATCCAACTTATAGATGGAATTTTCCGTGACCGCCAGTTTAAGGATAGTACCACCGGACAGCACAGATTTATCTTTAAATGTAGTAGATTGGCCTGGTAATTGACCACAAAGAACTAGAAGGGGTAAGAATGTTAAAAAATATTTATTCAAGCCTGATAGTTATCATTTATCAACGTTGATGAACGTTTAAACGTTGTAAGATACCAACGATTTTATTAAACCGTACCATAATAAGTTTTGTTCAAGCAGGTATTTAGATTCGGAATTCTGGTAAGCGCAATGCTTTATTTTCATCCTATCCTGGTGGGTCAGGATGCCGTATTCAGCCAATTTTATATGAACCCGGTAGCTCTAAATGCAGCTTTTGCCGGGAACACCAAGGCTCCCAGGATCGCATTGAGTTATCGCAACCAATGGCCGGGTTTTTCTCAAGCCTATGTCACTTATGCCCTTTCTTATGATCAGTTTTTTACGTCCATCAATAGTGGCCTGGGTTTACAAATCATGGCTGATGATGCTGGACAGGGTTTGTACAAAACCACAAAATTGGCTGGAGTTTACAGCTATAATTTGCGCATAAACAGTGAATTATCAACAAAATTTGGGATAGAAGCAGGATTTAGTCAATCACGTTTTGGCTGGGACAAGTTAGTTTTTACGGATCAAGTCACCCCGGATGGACAAGTTGGAAGTTCAGAAGAACCGGTACCGGCACAGTTTCATAAAAATAATCTGGATGTAGGTATAGGCATGTTGTTATTCAGTAAAAAAATTTATGGTGGTATTTCACTTAAACACATTAATCGACCCGATCTGACTATCTTACCGACGACGACGGGGTCTCTCCAGGCAGGTCAGCCTACCCGTATTTCAGTGCAGATAGGCGGAAGTTTTCCGGTATTTGCCGCCCATAATAGTTTCTATAGCACCTATTTGTCACCTAATCTTATGGTCGTCAAACAAGGGCCTTTTTTTCAAGTATTGGCCGGAACTTTTATTGGTGTAGGAAATTTTGATTTGGGCCTGTGGTACCGAATGACCGGACGGAACCCGGATGCAGCAGTGCTATCTGCCGGCATGCAAAAAGGTATAGTCCGGATTGGCTATAGTTATGACATGACGATTTCGGCTTTATCCTTACGCAGTGGAGGCAGTCATGAGGTAGGCGTGTTAATCAATCTGGATTCGCTTTATCCCCAAGAATCGCGCTATAACGACTGTTTTCAAATATTCCGCTGATGTCAAGGGTGCTGTATATACTTTTTTTTACTATTAATCAAGAGGAGCAGAATTGTCTTAGATTTGCACCGCAGAAAAATGAAATACCTTTAAAAATAATTTCAGCCTTAGGCACGATATTTGATAAAACCACGTTTATAATCTGAATTACAAAATTAGAATTTTCAATATGGCAAAGAAAGTTGTTCTGGGTTTGATGGTTCTGGTGCTTGTCATCGGTCAGTCCTGCAGCAAAAAATCCTCTGACCGTTCTACGACTACGGGGTGGAAATATAACGATCAAAAATGGGGCGGATATGAGAAAGCAGACTATAATAACCAGGAAACCGGACCGAACCTGGTTCCAATAGAAGGTGGTACCTTTACTATGGGACTCACCGAAGAAGATGTTATTTTTGATTGGAATAACGTGGCTCGCAGGGTTACAGTATCTTCGTTTTATATGGACGAAACCGAAGTAGCCAACGTGGACTACCGTGAATATGTCTATTGGCTGGAACGCGTGCATGGGGAGTCCAACCGTCAAGTAGTAAAAAAGGCACTTCCGGATTCTTTAGTTTGGCGTGAAGAATTGGCTTATAATGAGCCATTGGTAAACAATTATTTCCGCCATCCGGCATACGATGAATATCCTGTAGTCGGTGTAACCTGGGAACAAGCCAACGACTATGCGACCTGGCGTTCTGACCGGGTTAACGAGTATCTGCTCATCGAAAAAGGTGTATTAAATCCAAATCCGGAGCAAAAAGGTTCTGAAAACTTTGTTACCGATGCCTATCTTAATGGACAGTATCAAGGTGATGTAAAGAAAAACCTGAAGGATGTGCGGACTGGAGGTGAAAGATCAGTGCGTCAGGAAGATGGTATATTTTTACCCAAATACCGCCTGCCAACCGAAGCGGAATGGGAATATGCTTCATTGGCTCTCTTGGGCAATAAATTACCGGCTGATGAAGTAGTTACCGACCGTCGTATCTATCCGTGGAACGGCGTATCTCCCCGTTATAAAAAGCATAATAAGTACCAAGGCCAAATGCTGGTCAACTACAAACGCGGGCGTGGAGATTATATGGGTATGTCTGGAAAATTAAACGACCAGGCTAACATTCCCGGACCTGTGAGATCTTTCATGCCTAACGATTATGGTTTATATAATATGGCCGGTAACGTGAGCGAGTGGGTCGCCGATGTATTTAGACCATTAACTAGTTTGACGTTGCGTGATGAAGAACAGCAGGATTTAAACCCCTTCCGTGGTAATGAATTCAAACGGTTGAAATTAGATGAAAATGGCAACATTCTTCCCAAAGACAGCATGGGTTACCTGCAATATGAGGTGGAAAATGATTCGATCATCGGTGACCGCAACAATTATCGCCGCGCCGATGTAAAGAATTACCGTGATGGTGACGAACCTGAAATAGTTAACTATGAATACGGCGTTTACACGCTTATCAATGATAAAAGCCGGGTCATCAAAGGTGGCTCGTGGGCTGACCGGATTTATTGGTTGTCACCAGGTACCCGCCGTCATAAACAACAAGACCAAGCTGATCGTTCTATCGGTTTCCGTTGTGCTATGGACCGCCTGGGTGGTCAGGTACCCGATAGTGACCAAGCCGGTAACTTCTTCCCGGAAAAGAAAAAATCCGCCAAGCGCAGATACTAAACTTTAACTGGTTGGATTTTAAGAAATAAAGAATCCTCAGGCCATTTAAGTTGTCCTGAGGATTCTTCATTTTTACTAAATAAAATTGATGATTTACCTTAAACTATGTTAGTTTCTGAACTGCTTTGGCAACTGTTTAACAAAAGCACTGGAGTATGTACCGATACGCGTCTACTCCGGCCCGGTCAACTGTTTTTTGCTTTGCAGGGCGAAAATTTCAACGGAAATTTGTTTGCCTCAAAGGCATTGGAACTTGGAGCACTGGCTGTTGTAGTGAGTGATCCAAATTTGAAAGGAGATGATCAGTACATTTTGGTTGAAAATACTTTATTGACCCTGCAGGCTTTAGCAACACAATATCGTGCAGAATTCCAAATCCCTGTCATTGGGATTACCGGCAGTAATGGAAAGACAACCACCAAGGAATTGATGGCCAGCGTATTAAAAACCACCTTTCGGGTTCATTTTACTCAGGGCAACTTGAACAACCATTTGGGCGTACCGCTGACTATCCTCAGTATGCCGGAAGATACCGAAATAGCGATCATCGAAATGGGAGCCAATCACCAAGGGGAAATCCGGGAATTGTGTCAGATAGCCCAGCCTACTCACGGACTGATTACGAATATCGGAAAAGCGCACTTGGAAGGATTTGGGGGCTATGAGGGAGTAAAAAAAGCGAAAAGCGAACTTTATGATTACTTGAGTAAACATCAAGGACTCATTTTTTATAATCGGGATGATGAAGTACTTCATTCAGTACTCCCGGCACAATGCCGGACCATCAGTTATGGTACCTTTTTGGAAACTCCTCCGGACTATATCTTTGAGTTGGTGGAATCAGAACCCTTTTTACACTTAAAAATGATATCCCCATTACAAGAGAATATCCGCAGTCAATTGTATGGCCTTTACAATGTGCCGAATATCATGGCCGCTGCAGTCGTTGGGCATCATTTTCAAGTGACTCTCAGCGCCATTCAAAACGGAGTCTATGAATATATCCCCAATAATCAGCGCTCCCAATGGGTGTCCTGGCAAGGGCATCAGGTGATGATGGATGCCTATAACGCTAATCCTTCCAGCATGGCGTTGGCGATACAAACGTTCCGCAAACATCACGCTGCACATAAAATCCTGATTTTAGGCGACATGCGTGAGCTGGGGGAATGGTCTTTACCTGAGCACCAAACAATAGTGGATAAAATAAATGAGGATAAATGGGCTGAGGTGATCTTAATTGGTGATTGGTTTGGACATACCAGACACACCTTCCATCACTTTGCTACCACGGATGAAGCCAAAACTTATGTAAATGCCCAAACGTGGCCCCCTTCGACCATCCTATTAAAAGGATCCCGGGGTATGAAGCTGGAAAAAATTATCCAGCCGGATTAGACATTACGTTCCAGAGCCTGGATAATCCGTTCTGAGAGCTCATGCTCACAAGCCATCTGGTAATCATGATAGGTACAGGGCAGCATCCGGTCTACAGTTATTCCATTGAGGTCTACCGGAATTTTTAACCACCACCGTCCGCTTTTTTTGCTTTTTACAAAGTGCAGACTGGTGCTGGGCTCGGAGAGGTCAACCACATAGCCGCTCAAATCATTTTCACTGAGTGGATAATCCTGCTTTCGTTGACTATAACCATCCAGGAAATACCACATCATTTGAGCCACCAGTTCACTGGTCTGTCTGGTCTCATGTTCTAGTTCCGAATAACCATAAATGTTAAACAGCGTTAAAGCTTCACTCAAGCCGGCATAGCGGCATATTTGGTCCGCTTCTTCAGCATTGAGGCCACTGGGATTAACTCCACTTTTTGCAGGAGCATCACTTTTTTTCAAGGCATTTATGTTGAACACCATAAAATGACTATCTCGCATGGCCGGTTCTACGAGCTCTTTGTTACTCCGTAATTTGCCTAAGCGCAAATTCTCTAAAAGGTAGTGGTCATTCGATGCCGGTGTGTGATTTAGATGGACTTGTGTACCAATAAAGTTAAGCTGAAAACATTTGTACAAATGGTTGTTTATAAAACCGTAAGGTCCATTGGCTGACGTATCTATCTTTTCATCTACGATCACCGGGCTAAAAAAAGATTCACCTTGCTCATAGATATCGAACCATAATTTAGAGAGATTTTGGGCTCCAACGAAAACAATGGTTACTCCTGCAGCTCTTAGTTCATCAAAAAAAGGCCGCAGAAAAGCCGGATCATTTTTTCTTACCACCCCCAAAGCAATAATTCTTTGGTTGTCAAACGTCCAGGCGTATTGAGCGACACTTTCGATGATGTTATAATAAAATTCATCTCCACCTATCAAAACCACATCCATGGGGTTTAAGGACACGTCGTCATTATACCAGACTATATTTTGCCCAAAAATTCCTGTGGACTGGCGAACTGGCAAGGTTTCACTGTTTACCCAAATACTTAACATTATGTATTATGTTTTGTAAATTACAAAACTACATATTAAATTTTAATATCATGTATTATGCATAAAAATTATTCCGGAGTTGTATTTATTTTTACACATATTTAATAAAATGTAAACTATTTTATTTTATTTTTACATCTTAGACCCTACCGTGATTGGAATAGAAACCAACATTTTTGATTTTAAACATAAAATATAATATGAAAAACTCATGGCCAATCTTAGTGTTTTTCCTGATGTGTGCGGGTTTAGCCGTAGCTCAAGGCACCATGGAGAAATCCTCAACGACCACCAATTTCCCGGCTAAACCTAAAGATATGTGGGAGCTGGGTATTCATGCCGGTCATTTTCTGTTCGATGGCGATGTAGACCCACTTCAACCAGCCGGTTTTGGCTTAGGTTTGCACTTACGTAAAGCAGTTCATTATGCTTTTTCTGTCCGCGGCGATTTGTTCTTGGGCCAAACCAA
>JAYRWN010000141.1:0-3426 GCA_041917975.1 Saprospiraceae bacterium
GTCAGTAATATATATTGCTTTAATCTGTTGCGAAAAAGGATGTTTGCTGTGGCTATCTCCTTTTTACGATTCAATTCTTGATCGGTTATTGTTTGAACAGCCTGGAGATTAGCTGACCCAAACAAATTTTCACTAGTCTCCCAAGCTAATTTATAATAATTCAATGCTTGCACAGGGTCTTTAGCCTCATTGAGATGAGCTAGTAGTTTCGCAGACTCAATAATATTTTGTTTTTGTTTTAATTGAATGGCCATTTCTAGACTATTTTGGGCGTAAATTCTACATGAATCTACTTTACCTAAGTCATTATAATACATAGCTAATCGCATCAATGTTACAGGAATTACCCTCAACTCCTTATTTTTATAACCGTATTCCAAGGACGTCGTGTATAAATCGAAGGCCTTTGAAATTGACCCTAATTTATATTCAACATCTCCGGCTCTCTGCACAATAATCGGTTCAAAAACATTAAGTAATCGAAACGTATTTAAGGACTGTTCAAAATACCACTTGGCCGTGTCCAACCGGCCTAAGTCCGTATATACTTTACCAACATTGGCATATGCATAGGCAATCCCAATTGAATTTGAATATTTCTGACTGACCATCAATTGTTTTTGGAAATAATAGGCCGCATGGTCATAATCTTTTAAAAAAAGATAGACCCTTCCTACGCCATCAAAAGCAGGTGAACTAAATTTTTCTAACCGATAAAGTTCACTGAGATTAATTGCCTTCAAGCCATATTCTAAAGAGGCTGAGAAGTTTCCAGAGCTATTAAACGCCTGACTTAAAAACCCCAAGGCCAATATCTCACCCTTTTTATTTTCAGTCGAATTTGCTAATGTATATGCTCTCCTGCCATAATAAATTGCAGAGTCTGCGTTAAATAAACGATAGGTTGAACATAAATCAATTAAAATATTTACCTGCTGCTCAGGATTTGTGACTTTGGTTATTGCATGCTTTAAAGAATCTATTTTAAAGTTAATTTGACAAAAATCAGGAGAGCAGTTACTGATTAAAACAAGCCCTGTGATCAAAATTCTGCAAGACCAAGCCAAATATCGATCAATACTCATCTTCATCCAATTATAAAATACGCAATAAATTATTGGATTAACATGGATTTATATAGTTTTTACAATAATTATTTGCATTACCAACAAAAATATCCCTATTTATGGCTGATGAAGCACCTCACTCAACCGGCAACTCCACCATAAACTCACTGCCTTTGCCCTCCTCTGTTTCTACCCACAGATCACCGCCATGGGCTTTAATGATATCATAGGCCAGTGATAGTCCCAGACCCGTCCCCTGCCCCGTAGGTTTGGTGGTAAAAAAGGGTTGAAAGATTTTATCCCGGATGGTTGTCGAAATTCCCTGACCATTGTCTTTTACCGAGATCAACACATTGTGATCCTCTTTTTTGGTACTAATCAGAACAGTAGGTTCATACCCAGGTATACCTTGTTTGGATTTTTCATTCACCGTATAGAAAGCATTGGTCATTAAATTTAACAACACGCGCCCCAGATCTTGCGGAATAACGCTAATGGGCGGGATGGACTCATCCAGGCTCGTCTTCATCGCGGCATGGAAAGATTTTTCTTTAGCTTTCAAGCCATGAAAGGCCAAACGCAAGTATTCATCACACAGACCATTGATGTCTGTCAGTTCTTTTTGCCCCGAGGAAACCCGGGAGTGTTGAAGCATGCCTTTGACTATACCATCCGCCCGTTTGCCATGATGATGGATTTTTTCTAAATTCTGAATCACATCATTCATGATGTCTTTGGCAACTTCTGTATCGCCTTTCTCAATGGCTTCTTTCATTTCATCCAGCAATTCTTTGCTTACCTCACTGAAGTTGTTGACGAAATTCAACGGGTTTTGAATTTCATGGGCAATACCGGCGGTGAGCTCTCCTAATGATGCCATCTTTTCGGATTGAATGAGTTGCTTTTGAGTGGCTTGCAGCTCATCTAACGCGGCCTCAGCCTTTTGTTTGGCTTCCTTAATGGCAATCAAATCCTGCTCGGCCTGCCTGGCATGTGCTTCTGCAATTTGTAAATCATTAAAACGGGTGTAGGCCAATGAAAAAACTGAAGCAGCTCTGCGCAGCAGGTCCCAGCTTTCTGCTGAAATAGCACCGGGTGATGCAGCGCCTATATAACCACCATTAAATTTGACCAGGTGGTAAAAACGTTCAGGAATTTCATCGCCATAATAGCCTTGTAATACGTTTGATTTTTCTGCACAGTAGTTGATCCATTCCTTACGCTGATCGCCTTTCATAGTGATGGAAATTTGCCCATCGTTTGACTGATAAAACTGCACCATCTGTTTGCCAACCCAGGTTTCATTCAATTGCAAGGTCATTTCATCGCTTACCAGTTTAGTATTCTCTTCCCTTACATCTTTTATGGCGTACCAACATTCGGCTTGCGCATTTTCAATTTTAACAATGTATATGGAACTTGTTTCCAATTCTTCCACTCCGAGTTGTCCCATTTCCCTACGCAACAATTCAGCTACTTCGGTCAATTCTTCAGGTTTTTGCATAGCCAGTGAACGAGAACGTATTTTTTCCAAAACCGTTTCTATCTGGGCTTCCCGAGCCTGCGCTTCCGCTTTCTGCAAATCGAGGAAACGGGTATAGGCCTGGTCAAATACTTTGGCAAAACGTTTTAAAATATCCACTTCACTTTCGGTCATCTGCTTGCCGGATAAATCAGGCATAGAAATTCCCGAGTTTTTTCCCAAAGCAATGGAATAGGTGTAGTATTCTGTTTCCAGCATAATTTTTTTGATTTCTTCCGGCAAATATTTATAACCGGTATGCACAAACAAATAGTCAAAGAATGGATTTTTTTCTTCTTTATAAATTATCCTGGAAGTAAAGTCTGCGCCTTTTTCCCTGGCTTTCCACACATGGGCAAGATTATCAAACGGCAAATCCGGAATAACAAAACTGGTGGGATAGGTTTGACTGGGATCGGCTATCCATTCCGTAAATTCTTTGGAACCTTCAGTATATATATTAATAATAGCGGCCCTGCTATCCATGTTAAAATCCAGTTCCTTCAGTTTATCAAAAACTACCGCAATCACTTCTTTCAGTTCATTACTGTTATGCATTTGTAAGGAACGACTGCGCACTTTTTCCAGTGCTGCTTCTATCTGCGCTTCCCGGGCCTGTGCTTCGGCTTTTTGCAGGTCGAGGAAACGGGTATAGGTTTGTTCAAATGCTTTGGCAAATCGCTTAAGAATGGCGTACTCGGCATCTGTATACGGGACACCCGAATAATTCTGAATACCCAGCGAGACCTTATCCAGTATTACTACTGATCGGAAAAATCCTGGACTTGATAAAATAAATTTCCTCCTCTCCTCCGGAATGTTGGTGGCGTGTTTAAA
>JAYRWN010000142.1:0-2091 GCA_041917975.1 Saprospiraceae bacterium
AATGTCGGCATGCCCTCTGACCACCCGGCCATCACATAGAATCCCTGCCCCAATGCCGGTACCGACCGCCAGAAAAATGGCATCACGACAGCCTTGGGCATGCCCTTGCCACACTTCACCCAGTACACTACAGGCCCGGTCGCTGTCCATCCTAACCGGGAGATGTGGAAAGGCTTCATGGATGATCTGGAGGAGTGGAAAATCATCCCATCCGGGTATATTTGGCGCCCACACGGTCCCTGAAATATGACGACTAATGCCGGGTACAGCCAGGCCGAGTCCATCAATTATTCCGGGGTTTTCATTGAGATAGTCTCCGATGGCAGTGAGGATGAGGTCCCCGACTTGGTGGCCCTGGCGACCTTCCAGCAGAGTATATTTTTTAGCTAAACAATCACCAGAAGAGTTAAATAGCGCTCCGGATAGTTTGGTTCCCCCCAGGTCTAATGCCAATATCATGTATGGACGAGTTGTACTCCTAAAGATAAACAGAACGGGATATGCACCAAGAAGATTAAAATAAAAAGCCGGTTGTCCTTTATTGCGAATCGGCTACTCCAATAACTAAATGTTTTACTTTGAACAGTACATCGCTATGCGTGGGATCCAAAGTTTAGAAACCTTTGGCGCATTGAGTATTTTTTTTCTCATTAGAGAAAAAAGTTCTATTGATTATCTTCACCAGCCATGATGTTGAGTGTCGTTATACCCGTGTATAATGAAGGCAATCACCTCGAGGATTGCCTCAGTCAGTTGTACCGTTATGCAACCGATGACACTGAAATCATCGTCGTGGATGGAGGAAGTGCTGACCAGACCTGTACGATAGCCCAAAAGGCTGGAGCGAAGGTGATCACCAGTCCTGTAAAGGCACGCAGTGTGCAAATGAATCTGGGGGCCCGAGTAGCCGAAGGAACGATACTTTATTTTGTGCATGCGGACACCATAGTCCCTCCAGCGTACCCAGAATTAATTCTACAAGCCCTTAAGTCATGGGACATGGGCAACTTCAGGTACAAGTTTGATTCGCCCAGCCGGCTCCTAGCTTTTAATGCTTATTTTACCAGGTATCCCTGGTTAGTTTGTCAGGGCGGTGATAAAACTTTTTTTATTTCTAAAAAAGACTTTTTTGATTTAGGGGCTTATGATGAACGGCATATCATCATGGAGGAATATGATTTTATCTTAAGGGCACGCCAAGCCGGACGCACATTATTTACCTTCCCACATCTATGTACGGTATCGGCTCGTAAATATCAAGAGAACAGTTGGCTTAAAATTCAACTCATCAACCTGGTGGTGTATAATTTATGGCGATGGAAATGGATGAAACCGGAAGATTTACGAAATCTTTATCGTCGATGGCTCCATTAATTTATTTTTTGACATCGTTCAATCGCCAGTCATAGTCAAGATAAACGATTTTTCCGTTACTGGCTAGTGGTTGACGGGCATATTTGTTGATGTATTTGGTGATTGAACCGGCATTGTCTTTAAAGTCACCCCCAAACCAGTTAAAAATAGAAGACAACTCTGCCTTATTAGGGCTAATTCGATTGCGGGTTGGGTCATTGATAAATTGGCGCATGGCATCATCCAATTGGGCTTCCAGCTTTTCAGCTACATAGGCTTCAGGGCGTAATTTAGGACAAGAATAAGAGGCACAGTTAACAGCAGCATGAATACGCGCATCCTTAAAATCTTTGCGCAAAATCCCGTGTTCGATATTGTTTAGGTCGTAAGTACTGTTTTGGATTTTAATAAATTTAATATCCCAAACAGTATTTACGAAAGGTATTCCGCGTTTAATATCCTTGATGCTGGCTATCGGATAATGTTGTATGACCAACTTAATAGTGAAGGCATTATAAGCATTGATCCAAAAAGCCATTTGTTCGGCGCGGCTCCAGGTTGAAGCTGGGTGATTGGCACTCAACACGGCTAAATATTTATTCAACTCCACCGTGTCTTTCTGAAAATTTTTATAATCCACCAAACCATCAGCTCGGACATGTTTGCGTAACAATACATCCCATTGCTGATGTGAAGGTTTACTTTGGGAAAGTACGGGAAGCAAATACCAGAATATGA